>UQTJ01000002.1 GCA_900544075.1 uncultured Bacteroides sp. | reverse complement strand
TATATCAGTGCAGAACAAAGAAGTTCAATCGAGGTGAAATAGGTGGACTAAATGACAAACAACAAGATAAGTAATTGATTATTAGCGATAAAAAATATAAGGTTCCGCCCCCAAGCGGATCACTCGAAAAAAGCGATTATCTCAAAAAGATAGTCGCTTTTTCCGTTTTTATGGATTATTGGTCAAATCTCAATTTCCAAATCCTTCTTCAGTCTTGCCATAGCTTTGTCCGCATTTCCGTTCTCTTCGTTTAACAGAGTCACGAACCGGCTTCCTATGATGCATCCTGCTGCATGTGCAGCTGCCGTTTCGTATGTCTGGCGATTGGATATGCCGAAACCTATCATGCGCGGGTTGCGGAGGTTCATGTCTTCTATTCGTCTGAAGTATTCCTGTTTTTGAGTATCGAAATCCTTCTGTGCTCCAGTTACGGCAGCCGAAGATACCATGTATATAAATCCTTCTGTATTCTCATCAATAAGGCGTATTCTTTCTTCCGATGTTTCTGGAGTGATGAGCATTATAACTTTGATGCCGTACTTCTCGGCAACGGGTTTTACGGACTGCATGTACTCGGCGAAAGGCAGGTCGGGGATGATTACTCCGTCAATTCCCGTACGGTGGCAGCTCTCGAAAAACGAGTCTGTTCCGTATTGCATTATCGGATTGAGATAACCCATAAGAATGAGAGGTATGCTTACAGTGTTGCGGATGTTTTCCAGTTGCGCGAACAGTCCGGTCAGTGTCATGCCGTTGCGGAGTGCCTGGCAGGATGCATTCTGTATCACCGGACCGTCGGCGAGAGGGTCGCTGAAGGGTATTCCTATCTCAATCATGTCCACTCCGTTCTTTTCGAGCGAGGTTATCACTTCTGCTGTATTGTCGGTTTTAGGTGCGCCCGCACAGAAATAGATTGAGAGGATGTCATGTTTCTTGTTGCTGAAGAGTTCGTTTATTCTGTCCATAGTTGTATCTGTTTTTATAGTGTCCTTAATTGTTTGATAAATTCGCCGATTGCTTCGGTGTTTTTAAGTCCCGGAGCAGTCTCGAAACCGCTGTTGATGTCTATTCCGGCAAACGACGGATGGCGGAATGATGAAATCTGCTTTAGGCTTTCCGGTCTTATTCCGCCGCTGAGCAGGAATGGTGTCTTGCCGTGATAGCTTTCGGTAAGAGTCCAGTCGAATGTCTTTCCTGCACCGCCATATGCTGCGCAAGGAGTGTCGAAGAGATAGTATCGGCACAGTCCGTCGTATGGTGCTGTTACAGTGTCGGCATTGCCGGCATTGCCGGCCTTCAGAGAGAAGGCTTTTATTATGTCTATGCCTTTGCTTAGTATGGTTCTGCATTGCTCGGGCGATTCATTTCCGTGTAACTGTACCAGGTTGAGTCCGAATTCCTTTACCTTATATAATATATAGTCCGTATCGCTGTTTACGAACACTCCGACTCGGAGCGATGAAGCCGGCATGTATTCCGGCACTGCATCTGCGAAACGCGGAGAGGAAGGGTGGAAGATGAAACCTGTCATGTCCGGTTTCAGTTTGTCCAATGCTCTTATATTTTCGGCATATTTCATGCCGCATACTTTTATAATCATTTTGTGTATTTATTAATTATGTATTGTCAGCCTGTAATCTCCATTTGCTTTTCGGGCTTAATCAGAATGGAATCTTTGGAGTCTTATTTTAGAAGATTCTCTTTTGGAGTTAGCGTTACACGTTCGTGTTACGCCCGTTGCACGTCCGTGTTACGCGCGTTACACGTTCGTGTTCCACCCGTTACACGTCAGTGTTACGCTTTCTGCGTCGAAGAATTTCATTATCTTATTTTTGTTTCCAGTTCTTCTATGAGCGTTCTCAGTGCACCGGCCGGTTCTGCAGTCTTCATGAATGATTCTCCCATGAGGAATCCGTTGTAGCCTGCCTGTCGGAGTCTGATGATTGTTTCTGCCCCTGAGATGCCGCTCTCCGATATGTGCGGTATTCCTTTCGGAAGTCTTTCGGCAAGGCGGAATGAGTTTTCCACATCGGTGTGGAAACTGCCGAGATTCCGGTTGTTCACTCCTATAAGGTCGATACAGTCTGTCGCATATTCCAGTTCGTCTTCCGAATGTATTTCCAATAATACTTCCAGTCCTAAACTGTGCGCCATTTCTGCAAGGTGGTTGCATTCGTCCTTTTTAAGTGCGGCAGCTATCAGCAGTATGGCATCAGCCTGAATGGCTGCGGACTGCAATATCTGATATTCCGATATGATGAAGTCCTTTCTCAGGATAGGGGTGGATGGGGCTGAAAGGCGGGCTTTGACGAGGTCGCCTTCGCTGCCTCCAAAGAAATCTGTGTCTGTCAGGACTGACAGTCCTGCCGCTCCGGCTTCGGCATATCCTCCGGTTATCAGCCGGACTTCGGCTTCGCGGTTTATCCAGCCCTTTGATGGAGAACGTCTTTTGAATTCTGATATTATTCCGGTGGGTGATGACATTATCGAACGACTGAGGCTTAAAGGTTCTCGTGTTTCACGCATGGCTACTATGGCTTCGAGCTGCTTCATGCTTACGGCTTCCATCTGCCGGCTGATTTCCTTGCGCTTATTGGCTATTATCTGTGTGAGAATATCTTCTTTCATACTGGTGGAGTGGTTATTGGTTTATCTCGATGAATTTCTTGAGTGTCTGCATCGCGCGTCCACTTTCGAGTGATTCGCGTGCCTTGGCTACACATTCCTCTATCGGCAGTTGCGGCTCTATGGCCTGTATGGCGAATGATGCGTTTATCAGTACGCATTCTGTCTGTGCCTTTGTGGCGCGGTTGTCCAGTACATTGTCGAAAATCTCTGCTGCCTCGCGGATGGTGTTTCCTCCGTAGAGTTCTTCGCGGCGTGCTATGGTGAAACCTATATCGGAAGGTTTGCAGATGGTTTCATAGCGGTTGGTCATTACCTTGAACTCGTCGGTGAGGGATATTTCGTCGTATCCGTCAAGATTGTTTACTACGGCGAAACCTATTCCGAGGCGTTGCAGTGTGTTGGTGTAGAGGCGCATCAGTGTAAGGTCGGCCACTCCGAGCAACTGATATGCCGGGATGCAGGGATTTACGAGAGGACCGAGCAGATTGAAGATGCTTCTTACTCCGAGTTCCTTTCTTACGGATGCCACGGTCTTCATAGCCGGATTGAAGAGAGGTGCGTGCATATATACCATTCCGCATTCTTCCATCGACTTTCTCAGGCGGGAATTGTCGTTGGTGAATTTCACTCCGTGTTCCTCCATTACGTTGCTTGCTCCGCTCACGGAAGTACTGCCGTAGTTGCCGTGTTTGGCTACCTTATATCCGGCTCCTGCCACTACGAAGCAGGCGCATGTGGAGATATTGAATGTGTTCTTGCCGTCGCCTCCCGTGCCTACAATGTCGATTGGTCTGTATTCGTTCAAATCTACATTGACACGTGTGCTGAGGAGCGCTTCGCGGAAACCTATCAGTTCCTCTACTGTTATACCCCTCATCTGGAAGACCGTGAGGAGTGATGCTATCTGGGTGTTGTTGTATTTCTCTCCCGTTATGTTTTTCATGAGCGAACATGCTTCCTCGCGTGTTAGTTCCTCATGATTGAAGAGTCGTTTAAGTATTTCTTTCATTGTAGCAGCTTTTTTAAATTAATAATTCCCAATCCAGTTCTCAATCATTTTCTTTCCGTCTGGTGTAAGTACCGATTCCGGGTGGAACTGAATGCCACGTACATCGTATTCTTTGTGTCGGATTGCCATTATGTAGCCTTCCGCGCTTACGGCTGTCACTTCCAGACAGTCGGGGAGCGAATCTCTGTCCACTACCCATGAGTGGTATCTTCCTACGGGGATTTCTTCTGGAAGGTCTTTGAAGATATAGTCATCGGCCGTGATGCGGATTTTGCTCTGTATGCCGTGATATACTTCTTTCAGGTTTACCAGCTTTCCTCCGAACACTTCGCCTATGGCCTGTTCGCCAAGGCATACACCGAGGATAGGTTTGCGGCCGGAGTAGGTGCGTATCACGTCGAGAAGGAGTCCTGCTTCTTCGGGTATTCCCGGGCCGGGGGAGAGGAGTATCTTGTCGAACTCCTCGAGTTCTTCCATACTGAAACAGTCGTTTCTGAGTACTGTCACTTCTGCGCCAAGCTCCTTTACGAGGTGGCTGAGGTTGTATGTGAATGAGTCGTAATTGTCTATTATTACTATTTTCATTTTGTTTAGTTTTTAGTGTTTTATAATTTCTCTGCCAGTTTGATGGCTTTTCTCAGTGCTCCGAGCTTATTGTTTACTTCCTGCAGTTCGTTTTCTACATTGCTTTTTGACACTATGCCGCCTCCTGCCTGAAACCAGAGCTCGTTGTTGCGGCTTACAAATGTACGAATTGTTATAGCTTGATTAATGTTTTTTCCGTCTAAACTGATGAAACCTATACATCCTCCGTACACGCCACGGTTGTGTGGTTCGTACTTGCTGATAAGCTGCATAGCCATTACTTTTGGTGCTCCGCTCAGTGTTCCTGCCGGGAAGGTGTCGATGAATGTACTTACGGCATCGGCTCCGGCATTTACTTTTCCGCTCACACGGCTTACGAGGTGTATCACGTGGCTGTAATATTGTGGCTCCTTATAGAAATCCACTTTCACATCGTGGCAGTTGCGGCTAAGGTCGTTTCTTGCCAGATCTACCAGCATGACGTGCTCGGCATTCTCTTTTGGGTCGGCAAGCAGGGCTTCGGCAGCCTTACGGTCAGCTTCCTTGCTGCCTGTCCTTTTTGTGGTTCCTGCTATCGGGTCGATGCTTGCTATGCCGTCCTCAATCTTGCAATGAGTTTCAGGTGACGAGCCGAAGATTCTGAATCCACCGAAATCGAAATAGAACAGGTATGGCGACGGGTTTATGCTTCTCAAGGCACGGTAGAGTTTGAAGTCGTCGCCTTCGTATCTCTGTATGAACCGTCTTGACATTACTATCTGGAATACGTCGCCTCTCATGCAGTGGCTTATACCGCGGCGTATGTTCTCGCGATGTTCGTCGTCTGTCAGTGTGCTGGTGGTTTCTCCTACAGCCCTGAACTCGTATGCTGTGAAGTTGCGGTTGTTTATGGCTTTTTCTATCTCGGCTATATGGCTCGGTTCTCCTGGTGATTGCAGTTCGAGTAATACCATCTCACTCTTGAATCCGTGGAAAACGATGAGGTATTTATATAATATGTATAAAATCTCCGGAGCATCGTTCTTCTCGTCGATACTGTCCGGAACGTCTATGTTTTCAAAATAGCGGACAGCATTGAAAGTAGTGTAGCCATACACTCCGCAATATGACGAGTATTCACCTTCTATACTGAAATGTCCGAGGAAGGTATTTATGGCATCTTCCACACTTTCCTTACCCTTAACATAAGTTTCCTCTGTAGTTCCGTCGGGGTAAGTGGCGATGGCTTTCCCGTGGTTGACGCTTATGCTTGCCATCGGGTTGAGACCGATGAAGGACTTGTTGTTTTCCGTTCCGTGATAGTCCGAACTTTCCATCAGTACACTCTGAGGGAAAAGGTCGCGCACTTTCAGGTATGTGCTTACCGGCGTATGTAGATCGCCAAGTATTGATTTGTGGATGGTGGTGTATTTGTATTTTGTATTCATCTTTGGATAATTAAGAATTAAAAACTAATAATTAAAGACTAACAATCCTTATACTTCAAATAAGTTTCAATATCCTTGTCGCCTCTTCCCGACACTGTCAGTACAACAATATCCGTAGGCTTGAAGTTCATTTTCTCTAAAGCTCCCAGGGCATGTGCCGATTCCAGGGCAGGTATAATCCCTTCCAGAAGTGTAAGCTCATAAGCAGCCTTGATTGCTTCGTCATCGTTTATAGCCAAAACTGTAGCTCGGTGTTCTTTGGCAAGATTTGCGTGCATAGGACCTATTCCCGGATAGTCCAGACCGGCAGAGATGGAATAAGGTTCGAGAATCTGTCCGTTGGCATCCTGCATCACCAGAGTCTTGAATCCGTGGATGATACCGATTTTACCTAATTGGATTGTGGCAGCCGACATACCGCTGTTCAGTCCCATACCGCCTGCTTCGGCAAGTACTATTTTCACTCTCTCATCGTCCAGATAGTGGAATATTGTTCCTGCAGCATTGCTTCCACCGCCTACACATGCCATCAGATAGTCAGGGTAATCGCGTCCTTCCTGCTCCATGAGCTGCTTTTTGATTTCTTCGCTGATAACTGACTGAAGTCTTGCCACCATGTCAGGATAGGGGTGAGGACCTACTGTCGAGCCTATCACGTAGTAGGTATCGGCTGGATGACAACACCAGTCGCGTATGGCTTCGTTTGTGGCATCCTTCAGAGTCATATTGCCGGAAGTTACGGGACAGACAGTGGCTCCGAGCATCTTCATTCGTTCCACGTTTACGTGCTGTCGTTCTACGTCGGTCTTGCCCATATACACTACACATTCCATTCCCATCAGTGCACAGACTGTAGCTGTAGCCACACCGTGCTGGCCGGCTCCCGTTTCAGCAATGATTCTGGTTTTTCCCATACGTTTTGCAAGCAGTACCTGACCTATGGCATTGTTGATTTTGTGTGCTCCAGTGTGGTTCAGATCCTCTCTTTTCAGATAAATCTTGCAGCCGTATTTCTCTGAAAGGCGCTTGGCAAAATAGAGTGGGGAAGGGCGTCCCACATAGTCTTTCAACAACTGTGCATATTCTTTCTTGAATCCTTCGTCCTCAAGAACTTTTGAATATGCTTCCTGTAGTTCGCTTACGCATCTGTGAAGTATTTCGGGGATGTATGCTCCACCGAATTCTCCGTAATAACCTTTTTCGTTTACTTGATAAGATTTCATATCGATAATGTTTTAATTGTTTTTGAAAATGCAAAAAAAGCAGAACGGGCTGCCGTAAAGTACGACAGCCCGTTCTGCTTTTAATATTCCTAATATCTTTTAATTTGGTATATACACGCGACTGATGCCCTTACGACTTTTGGAGTTGTAAGTGGCGCCACCAGAAGAATGTATTTACCATTGAATTTGTCATAAATGTTATTTTATTTCTTGTTTCTGCGGCAAATGTATGCATTATTTTTTATAATCCAAATATTTGACCGTTTTTTTATCGAAAATATTTCACTTTGACTCCCACATTCTTAGAGTCGGCTCCCATTGGCGGATTTTCCTTGAATATGGTAATCTCTATGCTTTTGATGGTTGGAAAGTCATCTAACAGACGTTTTGATATTCTGTAAGCCAAGTGTTCAAGGAGTTTTACCGGTATATTCATTTCTTCCTTTACAGCCTTGTGTACTTCTGCATAATTGATAGTTCCTTCAAAATTGTCAGTAGCAGCAGCCTCGCTGAAGTCTGTTTCCAGATTCAGGCTGACCTTATACTCTGCACCTACGATATTTTCTTGTGGGAGTACACCGTGATATGAGTAGAATTTCATCTCGTTAAGGATGATTTTCATAGATTGGGCTTTCATATACGATATTATTTTAAAAGAAAAGGCGAAGAATCTGTTTTTACGCATATATTCTTCGCCTTAGGTTTGTCATTTATGTTTTAAGTATATTATCCGCATCTTGAAGAACCGCAAGAAGTACATATCAGGCAACCTTCCTGATAAACAAGTGTCTCTTGTCCACAGTTAGGACATTTCATGCCTTTTGCTTCTGTTCCGTCCTGTACATATTTCTTCAGGGCACGTTCTACACCGACTTTCCATGTGTTAATGTTTTCGCTGTCAAGTTGCAGTGAACCTACAAGCTTGATAACCTGCTCGATAGGCATTCTCCAGCGCAAGACACCTGAAATAAGTTTTGCATAGTTCCAGTATTCCTTGTTGAAACGTTCTGAAAGTCCTTCAACAGTCATCTTGTAACCGCGTTTGTTTTCAAACTGGAAGTCGTAGCGCTTGTTTCCGTTTTCATCAATATTCTTGATGATTTTACCGCAAGTTACTGATTTAGGCAATACTATACCTTCTTCATCATCCTGAAGACCTGTAAAGATTTCGTAAGGATGTCCGTCAAGCAATCCTACGAATGCTACCCATTTCTCTTTGTTGTTCTGGAAGCGTACCACGTCTGCTTCAAGCACTTTTGGTCTAACCTCTACAACTTCAGGACGCTTGCATCTGCATTCTTCTTCTTGTTCCTTGCGTTTTTCTTCCTTGTCTGTCTTTTGTGTAGAAACCAGAACTCCTGAACGCGAACCGTCGCGATAGACTGTACATCCCTTACATCCGGAACGCCATGCCTCAACATATAGTTTGTTGACCAGCTCTTCATCAACCGAATTAGGTAAATTAATGGTTACGCTGATTGAATGGTCAACCCATTTCTGTATGCGTCCCTGCATTTTTACCTTCATCAGCCAGTCTACATCGTTTGATGTGGCTTTATAGTAAGGAGATTTGGCTACCAACTCGTCAATTTCTTCTTGAGTATAGTTCTTGGTAGTATCGAATCCATTGATTTTCATCCATGTAAGGAACTTGTGATGGAATACTATGTATTCTTCAAATGCATCACCGGTTTCATCCACAAAGTCTATTCTGACATTTTCATCGTTAGGATTTACTTTGCGGCGTCTTTTATATACAGGCATGAATACAGGTTCTATTCCGGATGTAGTCTGAGTCATAAGACTTGTTGTACCTGTAGGAGCAATAGTAAGACAGGCAATGTTTCTACGTCCGTATTTTACCATCTCTTCGTAAAGTGCAGGGTCGGCTTCCTTGATACGGTTTACGAATGGATTGTCTTTTTCTCTTTCGCTGTCATATATTTCAAAAGCACCGCGTTCTTTTGCCATAATAACTGACGAACGGTATGCTTCGATAGCAATAGTTTTGTGTACTTTTTCAGAGAACTCAGTAGCTTCTTCGGTGCCATATCTCAGTCCCATAGCTGCCAGCATATCTCCTTCGGCTGTAATACCTACTCCTGTACGTCTTCCAAGACCAGACTTTCTGTAAATCTTTTCCCAAAGATGGCGTTCTGTATTTTTAACCTCATCATTTTCAGGGTCAGAGTCAATCTTTTCAAGGATAAGTCCAATCTTTTCCAGCTCAAGGTCGATAATGTCGTCCATTATTCTCTGAGCATATCTAACGTGTTTCTTGAACAGGTCAAAATCGAAATATGCATCCTTTGTGAATGGATTTACCACGTATGAGTAAAGATTGATAGCCAGCAAACGGCAAGAATCGTATGGACACAATGGAATCTCACCGCATGGGTTTGTAGATACTGTTCTGAATCCAAGGTCTGCATAGCAGTCAGGAACAGATTCTCTCAAGATTGTATCCCAGAACAGGACGCCCGGTTCTGCTGATTTCCATGCATTGTGTACGATTTTTCTCCAGAGTTCGTTTGCATTGATTTCCTTAACGAACTGTGGCTTATCAGAATCAATAGGGAATTTCTGTACATAAGGTCTGTTTTCTACAGCTGCCTGCATGAACTCATCATCAAGTTTTACGGAAACATTAGCTCCGGTAACCTTGCCTTCAGTCATCTTTGCATCAATGAAAGATTCAGAATCAGGATGTTTGATTGATACGCTCAGCATAAGAGCACCTCTACGTCCGTCCTGTGCAACTTCTCTTGTAGAGTTTGAATAACGTTCCATGAATGGAACGAGACCTGTAGATGTAAGGGCTGAGTTTTTAACAGGTGAGCCTTTCGGACGAATATGTGAAAGGTCGTGACCTACACCGCCTCTGCGTTTCATAAGCTGTACCTGTTCTTCGTCAATACGGATGATTGCACCATATGAATCGGCTTTTCCGTCGAGTCCGATAACAAAGCAGTTTGATAAAGAAGCAACCTGATATTCGTTTCCGATACCGGTCATAGGACTGCCCTGAGGAACGATGTATCTGAAGTGGTCGAACAAATCGAACAATTCCTGCGAAGTCATGCTGTTAGGATAGTTCGCTTCGATTCTTGCCACTTCATTGGCAAGACGCCAATGCATGTCCCTTGGGGATTTTTCATAGAGGTTTCCAAACGAATCTTTCACCGCATATTTGTTTACCCAAACACGCGCAGCAAGTTCGTCCCCGTTGAAATACTCTAATGAAGCTTCGTATGCTTCATTGTAGCTGTAAACTTTTTTTTCCACGATATTATAATGAATAAGTTTGTTTCTTTTTTGTAGGTTGTGCAAAGCTATCAATGTTTTCTTAATGAACAAAGAAAAAACAAGTAAAGTTATCAACAAATTTTGAAAGTTTTCCATTTCTACTTGTTAATGTCTTGATTCTTAGATTGATATTGATTTTATGATTCTGCAAAGTTTTACTTTTTGTCAAACTTGCGTTCTACCTATTTAATATTAGATTGATAAAAAAATATGATGTCTTGTTTTTTTATATTATCTTTGTCGATAAAGGAATTAATAAAAGTTTAACTATGGATTCTATAAAAAATCGCAGAACTATACGCAAGTATAAACAGCAGGATATTCCTGAAAATTTACTGAACTCTCTGCTTGAAGAGGCTTCAAGAGCTGCTACAATGGGAAATATGCAATTGTACAGTGTAGTAGTGACAAGAAGTGAGGAAATGAAATCTAAATTATCGCCAATGCACTTCAATCAGCCTATGGTGAAGAATGCGCCGGTGGTTTTGACTTTCTGTGCCGATTTCAACCGTTTCAGTCTGTGGTGTAAGCAGAGAAAGGCTGAGCCAGGCTACGACAATTTTCTGTCGTTCATGAATGCAGTTTCAGATACATTGCTCTTTACACAGAATTTCTGTACGTTGGCTGAGGATGCCGGTTTGGGAACTTGTTATCTTGGAACTACAATCTATAATCCGGGACCGATTATTGAATTGTTGAAGTTGCCGAAATTAGTTGTTCCTGTAGTGACTATAACAGTCGGTTATCCTGATGAAATGCCAACGCAACCGGACAGACTGCCATTAAAAGGAATTGTTCACAATGAAGTATATTCTCAATACTCAGAGAAAGATATTGATGATATTTACGAATATAAAGAATCATTACTTGAAAATAAGAACTTTGTAGAGATTAATAATACGGAAACATTGGCTCAGATATTTACTGATATAAGATATAAGAAGGCTGACAATGAGTTTATGTCTTCCGGTTTGATAAAAATATTGAAGGAACAGGGATTCTTCTGATTGGGATATCTGTCTTGCAGAATGCTTAGTTCACTATATGTTTATTTGATGTCAAACACTATTCGAATGTTGTTTAAATACCATTTAAATATCATTTGAAGAACTTGATTTATTATAAAAAGAAAAGACTGCCCAATTTCCTTGAGGCAGTCTTTCCTTTATATGAAAACTTGACTGTTATGTTTTCTTTGTATATTATACAATACCCTGAGCCATCATAGCTTTAGCGACTTTCATAAAGCCGGCTACGTTTGCACCCTTAACGTAGTTGATGTATCCGTCTGGTTCTTTACCGTACTGTACACAAGCTTCGTGGATATTCTTCATGATGCTCTTAAGTTTTTCGTCAACTTCTTCTGCACTCCAGCTCAACTTGATTGAGTTCTGAGTCATTTCAAGGCCTGATACTGATACACCACCTGCATTTGCAGCCTTACCTGGAGCATAAATAATCTTAGCATCCTGGAATACGCGGATAGCTTCCGGAGTAGAAGGCATGTTTGCACCTTCAGATACAGCGAATACACCGTTTGCGATAAGTGCTTTTGCATCGTCACCGTTGATTTCGTTCTGAGTAGCTGATGGAAGAGCGATGTCAGCTTTTTCATTCCATGGACGTGCACCTGCAACGTATTTGCAACCATATTTTTCTGCATATTCACGGATACGTCCACGGTACAAGTTTTTCAATTCCATGATATAGTCGAGTTTTTCGCGGTCGATACCGTCCGGATCGTAGATGTAACCGTCAGAATCTGACATTGTAACAACTTTTGCACCCAACTGGATAAGCTTTTCAACTGTGTATTGTGCTACGTTTCCTGAACCTGATACAAGGCAAGTCTTACCTGCAATGTCGATATTACGTGTCTTAAGCATTTCAAGAAGGAAGTAAATATTTCCATAACCTGTAGCTTCAGGACGGATAAGTGAACCACCGAATTCGCGGCCTTTACCTGTAAGTACACCTGTAAATTCGTGAGCCAGTTTCTTGTACATACCGAACATGTAGCCAACTTCACGACCACCTACACCTATATCACCTGCAGGAACGTCTGTTTCAGGACCGATGTGACGCCATAATTCAAGCATGAATGCCTGGCAGAAACGCATTACTTCAGCATTTGACTTTCCACGTGGAGAGAAGTCTGAACCACCTTTACCACCACCCATAGGAAGTGTTGTAAGAGAGTTTTTGAATGTCTGCTCGAAAGCAAGGAATTTAAGAATAGAAAGATTTACTGAAGAGTGGAAACGGATACCGCCTTTGTAAGGGCCGATAACGTTGTTGTGCTGAACGCGATAACCCATGTTAGTTTGGATGTTACCTTTATCGTCCATCCAAGTTACACGGAACTGATATACTCTGTCTGGAATACAAAGACGTTCAATAAGGTTTACTTTATCAAATTCAGGATGTTTGTTGTATTCTTCTTCGATTGTTCCCAAAACTTCTTCTACTGCCTGATGATATTCAGGTTCGTTAGGAAATCTTCTTTTAAGATCTTCCAATACTTTAGCTGCATTCATAATCTTTACCTTAAATTAATTGGTTGTTACTATTTGTTGTTTTTTATCTCTCTTGTAGATGATGCAAAAATATATCAAAGATTTGGTTTATGCAACATTTTGATTAAAAAAAATAGGAAAAATATCTTTTTTATACTTTTAGTGCATAAAATGTGTTGAAATGCTTATTTCTTACGGCTGTTGATTGACTTACCGATAGGTATGAAAACAAGTGCTCCGGATATTATTATTGTGACAATTAGTGGACCATCTATTTTAGGTGAAGAGGTGATGACCACAAAACAGAGGGCGGCCCAGAATAATGTGAGCAGAACGCATTGTGTGTTGGTGAGTGGCTTTCGCATGGTGAAGTGTGTTTTTGTAATGTGTTTATAATAAGACGAGTTGGCAAGATTTATAGTCCTAAATGTAAACCTTGTCAACTCGTCAAATTAAAACTTCGTCATATTATAATTAGCATCCTTTTTTCTTTTTGTCGACTATGGCATCAATACAGGCAATAGCTGTAATGTTTACTATGTCGCGTACAGAACTTTCAATGTCGGTGAAATGGATAGGTTTGTTCAATCCCATCTGGATAGGGCCTATAACCTCTGTTTCACTCATGTTCTGTATTAACTGGTAAGTTGAGTTCGCAGAACTTAAGTTAGGGAATACCAATGTATTTACCTGTTTGCCGAGCAGTTTTGTGAATGGGTATTTTTCATCGCGTAACTCGTCGTTCAAAGCGAATTTAACTTGCATTTCACCATCAATTGCCAGTTCCGGATAGTTTTTGTGCATATATGCTACTGCTTCGTGTACTTTTGCTGGGCTACCTTCCTGATCTGAACCGAAGTTTGAATATGAAAGCATAGCCATTACCGGTTCATGGTTGAAGAAACGTACAGCTTTCTCTGAAAGGCGTGCAATATCTATCAATGTATCTGTGTCAGGATGACGGTTAATCAAAGTGTCTGCAATGAAATATGTACCTTTCTTTGAATTAAGAATGTGCATGGTTCCGAAGTGCTTGTAGCCTTCCTGTATGCCGATTACTTCCTTGGCAACTTTGATAGTGTTGCTGTATTTTGTGTACAGACCGGTGATGAAAGCATCAGCTTCGCCTGTCTCTACCATCATCATACCAAAGTAGTTACGTTCAAACATCTTGTCGTTTGCTTCCGCAAAGTTGGCTCCTTCGCGTGCGCGTTTTTCGCAAAGTATGCGAGCGTATCTTTCTCTTCTTTCAGCTTCGCTGTCATGGCGGAGATTGATTATTTCTATACCTTCAAGGCTCAGGTCAAGTTCTTTTGCAAGTTTCTGTATTCTTTCTGTGTTTCCTAAAAGGATAGGGTTACAAATGCCTTCTGCTTTTGCTTCAACTGCAGCTCTAAGCATGTTAGGGTGAATACCTTCCGCGAATACAACTCTCTGAGGGCAGCTGCGCGCTGTTTCATAGAGTTTGCGTGTAAGTTTGTTTTCCTGGCCCATGAGTTCAAGAAGATGATTCTTGTATTCATTCCAGTCGGTAATTTCCTTACGTGCAACACCGGAAGCTATTGCAGCTTTGGCTACAGCCATTGATACTTCTGTAATCAGTCGTGGGTCTACCGGTTTTGGTATGAAGTATTCAGGGCCGAAAGAAAGATTGTTTACGTGGTAGGCTTCGTTTACTACATCAGGAACAGGTTTCTTTGCCAAATCAGCAATGGCGTGTACGGCAGCCAGTTTCATTTCTTCGTTTATGGCTTTGGCACGTGTGTCCAATGCGCCACGGAAAATGTATGGGAAGCCGATTACATTATTAATCTGGTTTGGATAGTCGGAACGTCCTGTAGACATCAAAACGTCAGGACGCGCACTCATGGCGTCTTCGTATGAAATTTCAGGAGTTGGATTTGCAAGTGCAAATACTATAGGGTTTGCAGCCATGCTGCGTACCATGTCCTGAGTAAGGACGTTACCTTTTGAAAGACCGAGGAATACATCTGCTCCCTTGATAGCTTCTTCCAGGGTGTGTACGTCACGGCGGTCTGTAGCAAAGAACTTCTTGCTCTCTGTCAGATTTGGACGGTCGCTCGTGATGACTCCCTTACTGTCAAGCATAAGGATGTTTTCTTTTCGTGCTCCTAATGCAATGTACAGTTTTGTACATGATGTAGCCGATGCTCCGGCACCGTTTACTACAATCTTGACATCTTCTATTTTCTTGCCGGCAACTTCAAGTGCATTCAAAAGACCGGCGCTTGATATGATAGCAGTTCCGTGCTGGTCATCGTGCATTACGGGAATGTCAAGTTCAGCCTTAAGTCTGTTTTCTATTTCAAAACATTCAGGAGCCTTGATGTCTTCCAGGTTGATACCTCCGAAAGTAGGAGCAATAGCCTTAACTGCTTCAATGAATTTTTCAGGGTCTTTTTCGTTTACTTCTATATCGAATACGTCTATACCTGCATATATCTTGAAAAGAAGACCTTTACCTTCCATAACCGGTTTGCCGCTCATGGCACCTATATCTCCAAGTCCCAATACTGCTGTTCCGTTTGAAATTACGGCTACAAGATTACCTTTGGCTGTATAGTCGTATGCTGTTTCCTGATTCTTCTGAATCTCCAGACAAGGCTCTGCTACTCCCGGAGAGTAAGCCAATGAAAGGTCACGTTGTGTCTGGTATGGTTTAGTGGGAATAACTTCTATCTTTCCCGGTTTGCCCTGTGAGTGATAAAGAAGGGCAGCTTCTTTTGTTATCTTTACCATGGTTATTACATTTTGTTGTTAATTGAAAGTTATCATGCACAAAAGTATGAATAAAAATCTAATATTGATTTTATTTGTAATTAAAATCTCTAAATTGTTTTTCTTTTTCTGAAAAAGTTTCTCTATAAACACTTCTTTTCTTGTCTAATAATCATATTCAGTAGTACAATTTTAATATCCTCAGATTTACTTGGTTATTCTTAGTTAATTGTTAATTTTAGATAGTCTGAATTTTATATCTTTGCACGTGTGTTTTTGATTATAATAGTTAGCGAACTAATGTATTTGGAAAATATATAATAATTTTATATGAAAATGAGCGAGAAAAGTAAATTGAATTTTAGCAATGGCCGTGTAGCCATAGCTATGTTGGGTGTTTCTATTCTTACTGCTTGTGGCGGTGGTCAGGGCGGTATGAAAATGGGTGACAATGAGTTTGCTGTTATGACAACAGCCTATACTTCAAGTCATCAGACAAAAACTTATCCTGCTACAATAAAGGGACTTCAGGATATTGAAATTCGTCCACAAGTATCAGGCTTTATCGTAAAGCTTTGTGTTGATGAAGGAGCTACAGTCAAACGTGGACAGGCATTGTTTCAAATAGATCCTACACAGTATAAGGCTGCATATGATCAGACTAAAGCTGGAGTAGAAGCTGCAAAAGCCAGTCTTGAAACTGTGACTTCAACTCTTGAGAACAAGAAAATGCTTCATGAACAAAAAATCATCAGTGATTTCGAATATCAGACAGCTATGAATAATCTGCTTTCTGCAAAAGCTAATTATTCACAAGCCGAAGCTGCATATACTGCAGCAAAACAGAATCTGGATTTCTGTACTGTTACAAGTCCGTCTGATGGTGTTATCGGAACTTTCCCATACAGGGTAGGTAGTCTTGTAAGCCCTTCAGTACAGCAGCCTTTGACTACTGTCTCGCAAATTGGTGACATGTACGTGTATTTCTCAATGACAGAGAAACAGTTGCTGGAAATGACAAAATCTGAACAATCACTGAAGGAGCAGCTTGCTGCTATGCCTGAAGTGAAACTTCAATTGGCTGATGGCTCTATTTATGAATCAGCAGGAAAAATTGATGCTGTAAGCGGTGTTATTGACCAGACTACAGGTTCTGTAAGTATGCGTGCAATATTCCCTAACAGTAAAAATATTTTGCGAAGTGGTGGAACTGCAAATATTATCTTCCCTTATGAAATGCAGGACATTATTTTGATACCACAGTATGCAACACAGGAAATTCAGGATAAGAAATTTGTTTATGTATTGCAGCCGGACAGCACTTTGAAACATACTGAAATTCAGATATCAAATCTTAGCGATGGAAAGAACTATATCGTGACAGGCGGTTTGAAGGCCGGCGACCAGATTGTGGTAGAAGGTGTTCAGATATTGACTGACGGACAGAAAATTGTACCTATTACAACTGCCGAGAAGGAAACAAAGTATCAGAAACATTTGCAAGACCAGCGTGATGGTAATATACAGACTGCCTTCAATTAATTGCATATCTTGGTCAGAAACAGATGTATCAATCTTATTTAATGAGATTTTAAAAAGAATAAAAGAATGAAACTAGATAAATTTATTAATCGTCCGGTACTGTCAACGGTGATTTCTATCTTGATGGTTATCTTGGGTGTTATAGGTTTGGCAACTTTGCCTATTACTCAGTATCCGGATATCGCACCACCTACAGTGTCCGTAAGGGCCACTTATACGGGTGCCAGTGCTTCTGCCGTATTGAATTCTGTCATCGCTCCTTTGGAGGAACAGATAAACGGTGTTGAAAACATGATGTATATTCAATCAAATGCCACTAATACAGGTTCTGCTGATATCAGTGTTTACTTCAAACAGGGAACTGACCCTGATATGGCGGCTGTCAATGTACAGAACCGTGTGTCAATGGCTCAAGGTTTGCTGCCTGCTGAAGTTACACAGATTGGTGTTACAACACAGAAGCGCCAGAACTCAATGTTGATGGTTTTCTCTCTTTACGATGAGACAGACGAATATAATGTAGAGTTTATTGAAAACTATGCCAACATTAACATCGTGCCTGAAATCAAGCGTGTAAATGGTGTGGGTGATGCCAATGTGTTGGGTATGGACTACTCTATGCGTATTTGGTTGAAGCCTGATATCATGGCACAATATAAACTTGTACCTTCCGATATCTCTGCTGTTCTTGCTGAACAGAACATCGAGGCTGCACCGGGACAGTTCGGTGAACGCGGAAACCAGACATTCCAATATACTATTAAGTATAAAGGACGTTTGCAGAAAGCAGAGGAATTTGAGAACATCGTTGTAAAGGCATTGCCTGACGGTGAAATCTTACGTTTGGGTGATATCGCAGAGATAGAGCTTGGCCGTCTGGCTTATACATTTAATAATAGGGTTAACGGACATAAGGCTGTATCTGTCATTGTTTACCAGATGGCCGGAACAAATGCTACACAGACTATTTCTGACTTGGAAGAGGTTCTTGCCAAGGCACAGGAGTCACTTCCTACAGGTTTGAGAATCAATATAGCCCAGAATGCCAACGACTTCCTTTACGCTTCAATTCATGAGGTAATCAAGACTTTGATTGAGGCATTCGTACTTGTGTTTATCGTGGTTTATGTGTTCTTGCAGGATATGCGTTCAACACTTATTCCGGCTATTGCAATTCCGGTTGCTTTGATTGCAACATTCTTCGTCTTGAAACTTATCGGATTTAGTGTCAATTTGCTTACTCTTTCTGCCATGGTGTTGGCTATTGCCATAGTGGTGGACGATGCCATAGTGGTGGTTGAAGGTGTACACGCTAAACTTGACCAGGGATATAAGTCGGCAAGAGAGGCTTCAATTGATGCCATGAGTGAACTTGGTGGAGCTATCGTGTCTATTACACTGGTCATGATGTCAGTGTTCATTCCTGTTAGTTTCATGGGTGGTACTGCCGGTACATTCTATCGTCAGTTCGGTTTGACAATGGCTATTTCAATCGGTTTCTCTGCATTGAATGCGTTGACTCTGTCACCGGCGTTGTGTGCTTTATTCTTGAAACCACATAATGCTGAACATGGCGAGAAGAAAATGTCTATGATAGACCGTTTCCATACATCCTTCAATGCTGCATACGATTCTTTGTTGAGCAGTTATAAGAAGCGTGTTGTATTCTTTATACATAAGAAATGGTTCTCAATGGGACTGGTAGCTGTTTCTATAGTATTATTGGTATTCTTCATGAACACTACTCCTACAGGAATGGTGCCTACAGAAGATACAGGTACTATTATGGGTGCAGTGACACTTCCTCCTGGTACATCACAGGAACGCGCGATGGAAATCATGGATAAGGTTGATAGTCTGATTGCCGCAGAACCTGCTGTAAGTTCAAGAACTATTGTTTCCGGTTTCGGATTTATCGGTGGACAGGGTCCTTCATACGGTTCTGTGATTATCAAACTTAAAGACTGGGAAGAACGTTCTTTGATGCAAAACTCAAGTGTAGTAGTAGGAACATTGTTCATGCGTGCACAAAAAATTATTAAGGATGCCCAGGTATTGTTCTTTACACCGCCTATGATTCCTGGATATTCGGCTTCAAGTGATATCGAGTTGAACATGCTTGATAGAACTGGTGGTGACTTGAACAAGTTCAATGATGTAGTACATAGCTATATGGACGCATTGAAGCAACGTCCGGAAATCAACTCTGCACAGACTACATTTAACCCAAGTTTCCCACAATACATGATGGATATTGATGCTGCTGCATGTAAGAAAGCAGGTATAAGTCCAAGGGATATTTTGGTTACTATGCAGGGATATTTCGGAGGTTTGTATGCTTCAAACTTCAACAGTTTCGGTAAGATGTACCGTGTAATGATACAGGCATCTCCGGAGGCTACGAAGAATATGGAATCATTGAACCGTATAAAAATCCGTAACGGAAACGAGATGGCTCCTATTACTCAGTTTGTATCTTTGAAGAAAATATACGGACCTGACGTAATCAGCCGTTTCAACCTTTATACTTCTATTAAGGTGATGGTTGCACCTGCATCAGGTTATACTTCAGGACAGGCACTTCAGGCTATTGCTGAGGTTGCCAAGGAAAACCTTCCTACAGGTTTCGGTTACGAGCTTGGAGGTATGGCCCGTGAGGAAGCCGAAACCAGTGGTGGTACAACTGCCATTATCTTCGTTCTGTGTTTCGTCTTTGTATATTTGCTGTTGAGTGCTCAGTATGAAAGTTACATATTGCCATTGGCCGTATTGCTTTCAGTTCCTGCCGGTTTGTTGGGAAGCTTCTTGTTCGTAAACGGTTTCAGTGCTTTGGGTAGCATACCTGCATTAAAGATGATAATTGGTACAATGTCAAACGACATCTATATGCAGATTGCTCTTATCATGCTTATGGGATTGTTGGCTAAGAATGCAATCCTTATCGTTGAGTTCGCCCTCGACCGCCGTAAGCAGGGTATGGGTATTGCATGGGCTGCTGTGCTTGGTGCTTCTGCCCGTCTGCGTCCTATCCTTATGACATCACTTGCAATGATTGTTGGACTTATCCCGTTGATGCTTGCAGTGGGTGTAGGTGCACATGGTAACCGTACACTTGGTGCTTCAGCCATTGGTGGTATGTTGGTAGGTATGATATTCCAGATATTCATTGTTCCGGTATTGTTCGTAATATTCCAGTGGCTTCAGGAGAAATTTAAGCCTATCGAGTGGGATAGCTTGGATGAAAGCGAAGTGGAAGCTGAAATTGAACAATATTCTCATACTAAATAATTAAGACTATAATGAAGAAACAAATCATATTGACAATGTGTGCAGCTGCTGCTTTAAGCAGTTGCCACATTTACAAAGCTTACGACCGTCCTGATTCAATAGATGCTTCAGGCATCTACAGAGATCCTGTATCTGTTACTGATACTTTGGCTGCCGATACGGCCAATATGGGAAATCTGCCTTGGAAGGAAGTCTTCAAAGACGAAAGACTTCAGGCTATTATTGAAGAAGGACTTGCAAATAATGTTGACATGCAGGC
The DNA here is from genome assembly GCA_900544075.1 of uncultured Bacteroides sp. Taxonomy (GTDB): domain Bacteria; phylum Bacteroidota; class Bacteroidia; order Bacteroidales; family Bacteroidaceae; genus Phocaeicola. The sequence continues at coordinate 206,112 of UQTJ01000002.1, read as the reverse complement.
TGCTGTACTTCGTGTGAAAGAAGCGAAGGTTATGCTTACTTCAGCCCGTCTGTCTTATCTGCCATCAATCAATCTTGCTCCTCAGGGTACTATGACAACTATGGGAGAAAGTGATATGGTCAAGGCATACCAGTTGCCGATAGCTGCAAGCTGGGAAATAGACCTTTTCGGAAAAGTCCTTAATGCAAAGCGAAACCAGCAGGCAGTATATCTCCAGAGCCAATACGCCCAGCAGGCAGTCCGTTCACAGATTATCTGTGGTATAGCAAATATTTATTACACACTGTTGATGCTCGACCGTCAGGTAGAGATTACTACAGAAACAGCTGCTATTTATAAGGAAAACGTACGTGCCATGGAAGCTATGAAGTTGGCCGGATATGTAAACGAGGCAGCTGTGACTCAGATGCGTGCAGCAAGCCATCAGGTTGAGGCTTCATTGCTTGACCTGAAACGCCAGGTTCGTGAAACGGAAAATTCTTTGTCAGTTCTTCTTGCAAAGGCTCCACAGACTATCGAACGTGGAAAACTGGCCGATCAGATAATGCCCGAAGAACTTACTGCCGGAGTCCCATTGCAATTGCTGGAAAACCGTCCGGATGTCAAGATTGCGGAAATGACACTTGCAAGTGCTTACTATACTACAAACCAGGCACGTTCGGCTTTTTATCCAAGTATTAAAATCGGTGGTAATGCCGGATGGACAAATGGTTCCGGAATACAGGTGGTAAATCCTGGACAGTTTATGTTCCAGGCATTGGCTTCTTTGGCACAGCCTATATTTAATAATGGTAAACTCGTTGCCAATCTGAAGGTAACAAAGGCTGAAGAAGAAATTGCTCGTATGAATTACCAGCAGACTATACTCGAAGCCGGTCAGGAGGTAAGCAATGCTTTATGCCTGTATGAAACAGCCGACAAGAAACTCATTGAGGACAGAGGCAGGGTAGAACAGTTGGACAGAGCCGTTACTTATACTAAAGCTTTGTTCCAGAGTGCCGAGGCTACATACCTTGAGATTCTTACAGCACAGCAGAACCTTCTGAGTGCTGAATTGAGTGAGGTAGCCGATAACTTCCAGCGTATACAGGCTGTGATAAACCTGTACAGTGCTTTGGGTGGTGGACGTGAATAATAAACCTTAAAAACAGATAAACACATGATTAGTCCTTTAGCTTATGTTGACCCTTCTGCAAAGTTGGGCAACAATGTAACAGTTCATCCATTTGCCTATATCGACAAGAATGTGGAAATAGGCGATAATAATGTTATAATGCCGTACGCCAGTCTGATGAGTGGAACACGTATGGGAAACGGTAATACAGTATATCAGGGTGCCGTAGTAGCTGCAGTACCACAGGATTTCAACTATACCGGTGAAGAAACAATAGCTAAAATTGGCAATAACAATGTTATACGTGAGAATGCCGTTATAACACGTGGTACGCATGTTGGGCATGACACTGTTCTGGGTAACGGAAACTTCATTATGCAGGGTGTCCGTATTTCGCATGATGTGGAAATCGGCAACGAATGTATCATAGGCAATGGTTCCCAGGTATCAGGCAACTGTAAGATATTCGACCGTGCCATACTCACGTCGAATGTTCTTATGCAGGGAAATACACGTCTGGGAAGTTATTCCATAGTACAGGGCGGATGCCGTTTCACCAAGGATATACCTCCTTTCATTGTGGCTGCCCACGAGCCTATATCATTCTACAGTATAAATACACATGTACTGGAGCATGAAGGTTTCTCCGAAACATTAATCAAGCATATAGCCCAGGCTTACAGAATCCTTTATAAAGCAAATACATCTCAACACGATGCACTTCTGAGAATAAAGGAACAGGTTCCTGGTAGCGAACATATTGATATGATTATCGATTTTGTAGCTTCATCCAAGCTTGGTATTATACATTAGTAAATAAATATAGCCGGTACTTTCAGTAATGTCAGTACCGGCATTTTTTATATATTGATATAAAAGTGTATATTTGCAGCGTTTTTTTACATAGAACTGTTTTTTCATGAAGAACAAATTGCATTATACATTCTTTCTTGCTTTTCTTGTGACATTCGGACTTATTGTCCTTCACTATTTGCCTGAGATAAAATTCGGAGGCAAGTCTTTAAGAAAAGTTGATTTGTTGTCAGACATCCGAAGTGAAGTCTCGGATTCTGACACAATTTCTGTTGATACACTTCCTCCACTGCCTGTAGTAAAACCGGCATTTGTGGATTCATGCAAAGCCGGAATAGAATGTATAGAGGATTATTCCGATTCAACTTCCCACGGCATGTCACATTTCTATCAGTCGCTGGCCTCTGTTAAGGAGTTGAAACGTCCTGTAAGAATTGCCTATTTCGGCGATTCGTTCATTGAAGGCGATATCCTCACTGCCGATTTGCGCAATATGTTGCAGAAAGAGTTTGGTGGCAGTGGGGTAGGTTATGTTCCTGTCACATCCAAATTCCCCGGTTTCAGACCTACCGTAAGACACAGTTTTGCCGGATGGACTTCACATAATGTCACAGATACAATAGGCTTTATACGAAACAGGCAGGATATATCAAATAATTACTTTAATGCCTCTCAAGGAGCGTATATATCCCTTGAGGGAACAGGGAAATATGCTTCAAACCTCGAATCCTGCACATCGTCATCTTTATACTATCTTACTTCGGATTCATTGCATGTTACGGCACAGCTGAACGGAGCAGCCGGACAGGATTTCCGTTTGAAGGGCGACAGCACGCTCCAGTGTGTAACTGTAAAGGGTAATATTAAGTCAGTAAAATGGAATATAAGGAATGCTTCTTCCGATGCAATCTTTTATGCAGCTACCATGGATTCCGACCATGGGATAATACTCGACAATTTCAGTACACGAGGCAGTAGCGGCCAGCAACTTTCAGGCATACCCGGTTCCATATTGAGAAAATACAACCGTTTGCGTAAATACGACCTCATAGTAATACAGTACGGGTTGAATGTAGTCTTCGAAGGTGGAATTGATTATACTTACTATAAGGATGGAATGAAATCCGTTATTTCGCATTTAAAGAACTGTTTCCCGGAAACTTCAATTCTGATAGTAAGTATAGGCGACCGTGAAACCAAGGATGAAAACGGTAATCTCAGAACTATGCCGGCAGTGAAAGGCCTTATCAGAAGCCAGCGGATGCTTGCTGCCGAAACCGGTGTTGCTTTCTGGAATATGTTCAATGCCATGGGAGGTGACGGCAGTATGTCCGAAATGGTTAATGCCAAACCGGCTATGGCCAATTATGACTATACCCACATTAATTTCCGTGGTGGAAAACACATAGCTTCTTTATTGTTTGACGCATTAATGTATGGAAAGGAACAATATGAAAAGAGAAAAGCATACGAGGCGGAATAGTTTCATGTCATACCGGAATATGGCTCTCGGATTAATCCTTATGTTCCGGTTTTTTTCTGTGTTACACGCACAGGATATAATGCCTGAGAAAGCTAAGCGCGACCATAACTCCGGTCCGGTATATTCAAGCACAGCCATGGAAAATCTGATGAAGTTTATTCCTGTATCATGTTCCATGCCTTCGTGTTTTAAAGATACAACAGAGAATGTCATAACGGACCCCAACGGCAGTCTTGACAGGTTCTGGGAGAAACTGTCTGTTATGGACCGTCCTGTAAGAATAGTACACATAGGCGATTCGCACGTGCGAGGACATGTCTTTCCGTATATCATGCGTAAGTCGTTGGAAGAAGATTTCGGCCATGAAGCTGTAATTGACTATAATGTTTCTTACCATACTTCAGGCCTGGCAGAGGAAACAGGCAAACCGGGAATCGTGTATCACATTCTTGGAGTAAACGGTGCAACTTGCGAATCGTTCAACAAGCCTGAAAGGATAACGGAGATAACATCCCTCAATCCTGATTTGGTTATCATGTCTTTTGGAACCAATGAAGCCCATGGCAGAAACTACAATACAGCCGAACACCGTATTCAGATTAAGAATCTTATCGGCGAGCTGAAAAAGGGATGTACCAATGCAGATTTCCTTATAACCACACCTCCGGGCGCATATGTAAGGTCCGGTAGAAGGAGCAGAGTGATAAATGTGAGAACTCCAAAAGTGGTTGAAACGGAAAAGAGCTTTGCTGCGGAAAATGATTTTGCCGTGTGGAATCTTTATGATGTAGTGGGAGGAGAGAATTTCGCATGCAAGAACTGGACTACAGCCGGTATGTACCAGCGCGACAAGATACATTTCACCCGCGAAGGATATACCCTTCAGGGACTATTGTTACACGAAGCATTCATTAAAGCATATAACGATTATGTGGCAACAAAAATTCATTGATACTATAAACAGTCTGGGATTCGATTCTGACAAGATACTGGATGTGCTGACCTACGACCCTCGGCAGCCTTTGATATTCAGTAGCGGACTCTTTGTGTTCCTTTTTCTTGCTTTCAGTCTTATATATGTAGCTCTCCGTAAGCAGACAGCACTCAGACTGCTGTTTGTTTCAGCCTTTTCATATTATTTTTACTACAAGAGCAGCGGATTCTATTTCTTCCTTTTAGGTATAGTTACCGTAACTGATTTCATAATAGCCAGAGTGATGGAACATACCAAGGCAAAGGGAAAACGCAAACTGCTCGTATTGCTGAGCCTGTGTGTCAATCTTGGACTTTTGTGCTATTTCAAATATACCAACTTCTTCTATGAGATGTTGTCTCCGCTTTGGGGAGGAAATTTCAGTCCTTTCGATATATTCCTTCCTGTAGGTATATCGTTCTTTACTTTCCAGTCGCTCAGTTATACTATTGATGTTTATCGTGGCGACCTGAAGCCGTTGCACAATCTGCTTGACTATGTGTTCTATGTATCATTCTTTCCGCAGCTTGTTGCAGGGCCTATTGTCCGTGCACGCGATTTCATCCCTCAGATACGCCGGCCGCTTTTTGTCAGTAATGAGATGTTCGGTCAGGGAGTGTTTTTCATATTGAGCGGACTGTTCAAGAAAGCAGTCATATCCGATTATATCAGTGTGAACTTTGTAGAACGAATCTTTGAAAATCCGTCCTTGTATTCCGGTATAGAGAATCTGTTCGGAGTGTATGGATATGCCCTTCAGATATATTGCGATTTTTCAGGCTACAGCGATATGGCCATAGGTCTTGCCCTTCTGTTGGGATTCCGTTTCCCTATCAACTTTAACTCACCTTACAAGTCCGACAGTGTAACCGATTTCTGGCACAGATGGCATATCTCGCTCTCCACATGGCTCAGGGACTATCTTTACATATCATTGGGCGGTAACCGCAAGGGAAAGTTCCGTACATATCTTAATCTCATACTTACCATGCTGTTGGGCGGCTTGTGGCACGGAGCATCATGGAATTTCATCGTTTGGGGAGGTCTGCACGGTGTGGCACTTGCCCTGCACAAATTCTTCCGTAGCCTTGTCGGTAGAGAAAAGAATTACCGCAGCAGTGGTATAAAACGTATTTTTGCCGTTGTCATAACCTTCCATTTCGTATGTTTCTGCTGGATATTCTTCCGCAATACCACATTCGAGGGTTCTGTGTCGATGATAAAGCAGATATTCACATCATTCCATCCTGAGCTTTTCGTACAGCTGATTACCGGTTACTGGAAGGTCTTCCTGCTCATGGGATTGGGATTTGCATTACACTGGTGTCCTGACAGCTGGCAGAACAGATGTTCTGATATGGTTGTAAGAATGCCATTGCCCGTACAGGCCATATTGATAATAGCAGTCATATTTATAGTCATTCAGGTGAAGAGCAGCGACATTCAGCCGTTCATATACTTCCAGTTCTAATAAAAAAATAGCGGAGCAAAATTCATTAAAATCCTGCTCCGCTGTTTTTTTATTGGTATTCTCTACTTTATTTATCTGTTCTTGTACATATTCTCGTAATAATTCTGGTAGTCACCGTTTGTTACGTTTTTCACCCATTCCTGGTTGTTCAGGTACCATTCGATAGTTTTCACTATACCGTCCTCAAATTTTGTTTCAGGAGTCCATCCCAATTCTTCAGAAATCTTTGTAGGGTCAATGGCATAACGCTGGTCGTGGCCTAATCTGTCTTTTACATACGAGATAAGCGAATCATTAATCCAGTCGATTGAAATCTCACCGTTCTCATTGAGTTCCTTTTTCTTCAGAACCTTTCTCAGTTCAGGCTTTTCCGCCATCATGTTATGTATAGTGCTGATGGTCAGTTTTACGATTTCGATATTCTTCTTTTCATTATGTCCGCCCACGTTATATACTTCTCCGGCTTTACCTTTGTTTACAACGAGGTCGATAGCCTTGCAGTGGTCTTCCACATAGAGCCAGTCTCTCACGTTGGAACCATCGCCATACACCGGAAGTCTTTTTCCTTCGAGTATATTCTTTATTATCAGCGGTATAAGCTTTTCCGGAAAGTGGTATGGTCCATAATTGTTTGAGCATCTTGTTATTGTAACCGGCATCTTGTAAGTGTCGTGATAAGCCATAACAATCATGTCTGCACTTGCTTTTGAAGCACTGTATGGACTATGAGGGCATAGTGGGGTAGTTTCTGTGAAATATCCCTCTTCTCCTAATGAACCGTAAACCTCATCTGTAGAAACCTGATGGAATCTTACGTCTTTTCTCCATGTAGGATATCCTGTTTCATCTTTTCCTGTCACCCAAGCCCTTCTTGCGGCATCCATAAGATTCTGTGTACCAAGAATATTGGTTTGCAGGAATAATTGAGGGTCCTCTATACTGCGGTCTACATGACTTTCTGCTGCAAAATTTACTATACAGTCAAACTTGTAGTCGGCAAACAGGCGTTCTACCAGTTCGCTGTCGCATATATTCCCTTTTACGAAGAAGCAGCGTTCATTGTCAATGTCGTTGGCTATGGTTGCAAGATTGCCGGCATAAGTCAACGCGTCTAATATAACTACCTTAATATCATCGTGTTTTTTCAGAATGTATTTGATGTAATTTGAACCAATGAAGCCTGCAGCTCCTGTGACTAAATACGTTTTCATAAAAAGTGTTTATAATTCTGGTGCAAATTTGGGAAAGATTTCTTGAACAGACAAATATTTTTGTAATTAATCTTTCAGTTCTATCACTTCTAAGTCGGAAAAATTGCAGTTGTCGACACTGAATCTCACCAATGTTCTGACTGCATGGAATCCATACTTTCCGGCAGCTCCCGGATTGATATGCAATAGTCCGAAATTCTGGTCGTATTTTACTTTCAGAATATGCGAATGTCCGCATACCAGCAGGTTAGGTGCTTCTGTCATTATCAGATTCTTTACCTTAGGGTCATATTTGCCCGGATATCCTCCTATATGTTTTATCACTATATCCGCACCCTCAATCCTGAATCTGTTAATCTCAGGCAGCATTTTCCGTATGTCCTGTCCGTCTATGTTGCCATAAACTCCCCTGAATGGTCTGAACTCCATAAGCCTTTCCAGCACTTCTGTAGAGCCTATGTCGCCGGCATGCCATATCTCGTCGCACTCCTCAAAATATTTCAGATACCTGTCATCCCAATACCCGTGAGTGTCCGACAGCAATCCTATTCTTTTCATTTTTCTTGCCGTCTGCGTTATTTCAATATGGCTGCTATTTTCTGTATAATCTCAGGATTAGGCAGATTTTTCTTTTGTGTAACCAGATAGGCAAAGTTGTCAGCCAGTATTTCTTCCGGATTGATGATATATTCTGTGTTCTTACCTATTTTCTGATAGAAATCTTCAGCCTGGTCTATGCTGTAAATTACTGTCTGACCGTTCTCCTGCAAAGGAATAAGGCTTTCGTTCAGAGGAATAAGACCTACACTGAGATAGTCTGAAAGCGTTTTCTCTGCAGAAAAAGGGATAGCCGAGTAAATCATCATCGAGCATTTCTGTTTCTGTCCGTTTATTGTAAATTCAGCATAGCTGTCATACATTTCAATATCCGGGTTCGAAATTCTTTTTTCTATGATGTCTATAGGGAAGAACAGTTCTCTGTCGATAACATTGAATCCTATGACAGAATATACAGATTTTTTGAAATCCTTGTTGCTTCTTGTTAAAAGATGAAACATTTCGTGAGCTAAAAGATATTCAAGACTTTCCGGTGTAGATTCGTTTATGTACTTTTCTCCCAATGCAATCCAGTTCCTTCTGGTATATGCTGCCACATTCATTTCCTCTTTCATTGATGTCTTCACCAAAATCACTTCCTGCGGATATTTTATTTTCAGTTTCTGCTTGTCTATCTTTGCCTGCAGGGATTTGAATGCTGCTGTTATTTTCTTTTTCTCGGTTTCGCTCCAGTTCAGAGTTTCGTTCATTGCCAGTCTGAGGAGTTCCGATTTTCTGCCGTTTTCTTTGCCAAGGCGCAGATTGATGTCGAAGCTGTTAAGCCTGTTTGTAAAATTGTCGATATCAGTAATCAGCATTTGTGCTTCAGCGCGTGTGGCAAAGCGGTATGATATTTTTTTCTGAGCAGATGCTGTAAATGAAATACAGCACAATAATACAGATAGAATCCAGTGCGATAATCTCATAACTTTAATATTTTGATGGTTTATGTGTCTTTATTTTATACTCACACTGTAAAATTAAACAAAAAAAAGCCATCCACACTTATCCTGATGTATCTTTTACGTTTTTTTTGTACTGCAAAGCAAAAGATACTGTGGCTGTGGATGGCTTTTGGTATAGAATAAATCTGTTATTCCTTATCTTTCAGAGCTGCAAAAATCTGTGCTTCAAGCTCTTCTGCCAGTTCAGGGTTGTCCTGGATGCAAACTTTTGCCGCATCTCGTCCCTGGCCGAGTTTTGTATCGTTGTAGCTGTACCAGGAACCGCTCTTCTTGATTATGCCAAGTTCTGCGCCGAGGTCAATAATTTCGCCGCTCTTTGAAATACCTTCACCGAACATGATGTCGAATTCTGCTTTGCGGAAAGGAGGAGCAACCTTGTTCTTCACAACTTTCACTCTTACTTGGTTACCGATGATTTCCTCACCGTCCTTGAGCTGAGTGGCACGGCGGATGTCAAGTCTTACAGAAGCGTAGAACTTAAGCGCGTTACCACCTGTAGTAGTTTCAGGATTACCGAACATTACACCAATCTTCTCGCGCAGCTGGTTGATGAAGATACATGTAGTGTTTGTCTTGTTGATAGTCGATGTAAGCTTTCTCAGAGCCTGTGACATCAGTCGTGCCTGAAGTCCCACACGGTTGTCGCCCATATCGCCCTCTATTTCAGCCTTAGGAGTAAGAGCTGCTACAGAGTCTATTACGATGATGTCGATAGCCGATGAACGTATCAGCTGGTCGGCTATTTCGAGAGCCTGTTCACCGTTGTCCGGCTGCGATATAAGCAGGTTGTCGATGTCTACACCAAGTTTTGCTGCATAGAAACGGTCGAACGCATGTTCAGCGTCGATGAAAGCAGCTATACCGCCGGCCTTCTGAGCTTCTGCAATGGCATGTATTGCCAGAGTTGTCTTACCTGATGATTCAGGACCATATATCTCGATGATACGTCCCTTAGGATAACCTCCTACACCGAGTGCGGCGTTAAGTCCTATCGAACCGCTTGGTATAACTTCAACTTCTTCCACATGGTCATCACCCATTTTCATGATTGAACCTTTTCCGAAGTTCTTTTCTATCTTGTCCATGGCAGCCTGCAGCGCCTTCAGTTTTTCCGAGTTATTAGGTTTTGAAGGGCTGTCGATACCGCCTTCAAATTCCAGTTCGTCTTTTTTTGCCATATTTCTTATTTATTTTATTATTTCAAAATCTGTGCTGCGTGGTCTTTTGTCTTCACCTCCTTAGGAGAAATGATTCTTTCTATCACGCCTTCTTCATTGATAATGAACGTAGTACGGAATGTTCCCATATATTTTCTGCCGTACATGCTCTTTTCGCCCCATACGCCGAATTCCTGAACCAGTTTCTGTTCTGTATCGGCAATGATGGTGAATGGCAGACTGTTCTTTTCAATGAATTTCTGGTGCGATTTTGCATCCTGTATGCTTGCACCTATAATTTCGTATCCTGCATTTTGCAGAGCTTCGTAGTTGTCGCGCAGGTTGCATGCCTGTGCAGTACATCCGCTGGTCATGTCTTTAGGATAGAAGTAGAGTGCTACTTTCTTTCCTTTGTAATTGCTCAGGCGTATTTCTTCGCCTTTTTCGTTCAGTCCCAAAAAGTCGGGTGCTTTGTCTCCTACATTCATGGTATTTATAAAGATAATTAAAGCCCGCTCCGGAATAAGTCATACTGAGGATACATATTCCGAAGCGGACTTTTTATGTTATTGTATTAAAGTTCCAAATCTCCGTCGAATACTTCATGCCATGGCAATCCGTACATGTTCAATGCTTCCATAAATGGATCCGGATCAAATTCTTCCACGTTCCATACTCCCGGACGTTTCCACAATCCTTTCAGGAACATCATTGCACCAATCATTGCCGGCACACCTGTAGTATAGCTTACGCCCTGCATACCTGTTTCCTTGTAAGCAGCCTGGTGAGAACAGTTGTTGTAAACGTAGTATGTACGTTCTTTTCCGTCTTTCACACCACGGATACGGCAACCTATAGAAGTTTCTCCCTCGTAGTTTTCGCCAAGATCCTGTGGGTTAGGCAATACGGCTTTCAGGAACTGCAGAGGTACGATTTCCATACCGTTGTAGTTGATAGGCTCGATGCTTGCCATACCGATGTTCTGTATCACTCTCAGGTGAGTAAGATATTCCTGACCGAAAGTCATCCAGAAGCGTGCACGCTTGATAGTAGGGAAGTTCTTGACCAATGATTCAAGTTCTTCGTGATAAAGCAGATATGAATCGCGAGGACCGATGTTTGGATAAGTCAAATCCTTGTGGAATTCCAGAGGTTTTGTAGTTACCCATTTTCCGTCTTCCCAGTAACGTCCGTTCTGAGTGATTTCGCGGATATTTATTTCAGGGTTGAAGTTAGTTGCAAATGCCTTGTGGTGGTTTCCTGCGTTGCAGTCCACGATGTCGAGGTAGTGCATTTCGTCGAAGTGGTGTTTAGCCGCATATGCAGTATATACACCGCTCACTCCCGGGTCGAATCCGCATCCGAGGATTGCAGTCAGACCTGCATCTTCGAAACGTTTCTTGTAAGCCCACTGCCAGCTGTATTCAAAATGAGCTTCGTCTTTAGGCTCATAGTTGGCTGTATCAAGATAGTTCACACCTGCCTGCAGGCAAGCTTCCATAATTGTCAAATCCTGATAAGGAAGAGCTACGTTAATAACGATTTCGGGTTTAAAACTGTTGAATAAAGCCACCAGTTCGGCCACATTGTCTGCATCTACCTTAGCGGTTTTGATGTTTGGGTTACCGATTGCTTTTACAATCGCGTCACATTTTGACTGGGTGCGGCTTGCAATCATCACTTCTGTGAACACTTCAGGATGCTGAGCCACCTTGTGTGCAACAACGGTACCTACACCGCCTGCACCGATAATCAATACTTTACTCATTTAACTTATTAATGTGAAATTTTAATTCCCGGTAAACGTTACCGTTCAGTATGCAAAGATAAGACTTTTTTCAAAACTGCATGCAGTATTATTCAAATATCGCAATTTTTATATTGGAATGAAACATTTGATACAATAGTTTATTAATTTTGCATGAACAAAGGCAGACGGCTTTTGTTGTTTTAAATATGTAGAACAATAGGAGGAATAAAACATGAAGAAAAATTTTATCAGTGCGGCTGCATTTGCAGCAGTTTTATTGTCATCTTGCGGAACAACAACTAAATCAGTAGATATTACCGGCGAATGGAATGTAGTTTCAGTTGAAGGTAAGCAAGTTACAGGAAATCCATATATAGGTTTTGATACAGAAAACGGAAGACTTTACGGTAATGCCGGATGTAACAGAATCATGGGTGGATTTGAGATTGATTCAGTAAACCCGGGACATATAGGTCTTACTAATGTAGCATCTACACGTATGATGTGTCCTGATATGGAAACAGAACAGAAAGTTCTTGAAGCCCTGAATGAGGTGACAGGTTTCAAATCATCTGCAACCGGTGTGGAACTTACAGACAAGGACGGAAAAGTTCTTATCTCGCTCGAAAAGAGAGAGGCTCCGGCAGTATCTGTAAACGATATCAACGGCGAATGGAAAATTTCTAAGGTTGAGGGAGCTGCTGTAGAGGTGGCCGACAAGACTCCGTTCCTTTCATTCAATGTAGCTGAAAATGCGGTACACGGCAATGGCGGATGCAACATCATCAACGGTTCATTCTCGCAGGAAGAAGGTAATCCTTCATCTCTGAAGTTCGGACATATGATAAGCACCATGATGGCCGGACCGGGTATGGAAACAGAAAGAAAGGTTCTTACAGCTATGAACAAGGTAGCATCATTCGTCGTGAATGAAGATGGTACTTTATCTCTAATGGATGCAGAAAATAATGAAGTTCTTCTGTTGGTGAAAAACGCAGGAGAAGCTTTGAGTGAATAATGAAAAACAAGTTAAAATAAAACGCTTCGTCGTTTTGGACAAAACGCTTAGTCATTTTAGTCCAAACGACGAAGCGTTTTTATTGATGCGGAAAATCCCTTTTAAAACTATGAATACAGAAACAATAAAACTTTTGCGCGACTGGGCTGAAACCTATCATTGCGCCTCATTTATACCTGACGACCCGGTACAGTTCCCACACAGATATACAGGACAGAAAGATATTGAAATATCCGGTTTGCTTACGGCTGTTCTCAGCTTCGGAAACCGCAAGATGATACTCCGTAAGGCGGACGAACTGGATGCCATTATGGGACATTCACCTCTTGAATACATACTGTCCGGAAAATGGAAAGATGATTTCCGTGCCGACGACAAGAGCAGTTTCTACAGAATGGTGTCGCATTCCGACTTCCGTTTCTATCTCGAAAAACTCTATTCCGTCTATTCCGAAGGAAAGACTTTGGAAGACAGACTTTTAGAATATCCCGGTACACCTATGCAGAAACTCTGTGCTTTTCTTGAGGTGTCCGACCGTTCTCCTCAGAAGAAACTCAATATGTTCCTGCGCTGGATGGTGCGTCAGGACTCTCCGGTAGATTTCGGAGTGTGGAAAAGGATGTCTGCTGCCGAGCTGATTATACCTCTTGATACCCACGTATGCCGTGTGGCACATCTTCTCGGTCTTACGGACAAACCTGTGTTCTCGCTCACAAATGCCAAAAGAATAACAAATGCCCTGGCAGAGATATTCCCGGGCGACCCCTGTATGGGCGATTTCTCCCTCTTCGGGTATGGGGTGAATAATAAAGACTGATATCGGTAGGAGATTATCCTTTGTTTCTCTTCTTGTACTGCGACGGAGTTTCTCCCGTGATTTTAAAGAAAGTTTTCGAGAAATGATATTGGTCATAGAAACCAAGTTCATTGGCTATCTCCTTTATCTTCATATCCGAGAAGTCAAGCATCTGGCACGCCTTTTGGATTTTCAGCTGGTTGAAATAGTTCAAAGGGCTGTGCCCTGTCTTTTTAAGGAATATCTGTCCGAAGTGTGAGGCCGAATAATTTACACATCCTGCTATTTCCTCAAGCGACAGTCTTTTTTCTATATTGCTTCGCATATAGTTTATGGCATCCTGTATTATATCGCCTTTCTTTGATTTGTTTATTTCCCTGTATTGTGATATAAAACGGAATGAAGCTATAAAATGCCAGAGGCATAAAGTGACGTATTCTAAATTTTCGGAGCTGTAGCCCATCTCTAAATTACGGTATATTTCTTCAAACATCAGCAGACGGTCCTTGAATCTGGCTTCCGGTGCCTCGTCTATTCTTATTACCATATTATATATAGATTTGAACAGATGGCTCTTTTCCCCTGTAAAGTGTAGCCAGTAGATGCTCCACGGTTCTTTTTCCGAAGCTCCGTACGAATGCGGCGTTCCGGCTTCTATTATGAAAAACTCTCCTTTACTCAAATTATGTTTTTCTCCTTTGGTACTTATCCATCCCTTTCCGTCGGTACAATAAATAAGTATATGCTGTTCGGCCCCTTCCTTGCGTATGCGGTAGTGCCCGTTGGCATTGGGATAAAATCCTATATCGGTAATATATAATAATGAGGTAAGTTCGTTGGTATTCAATATTTCTTTGATAGTTTGAGGGAGTACAATAGCTCTTTGCCCGTCAAAACCGTCTTTTTTGCGTTCCATTGTATTTATCTTTTAAGTTTTGTGCAAATATAGTATTTTCTATTTTAATAGAGTTATTTTACATCAAATAAGATATAAAATACATTTTGTATAAATTGGAAATAATGTTATTTTGCATTCAGAAAAATATAATAAAAAACGATAATATCATGAAAAATGCATTCTTAGCTTCTTTAATGCTTTTACAGATGGCATCATGCAGCAATCCCGTAGAACAGTTGAACCTTTCAGGTGAGTGGACAGTCAGACTTGATAGCGCAGATGCAGGTATAAGTGAGTCATGGTCAGGAAAACTGTATGAAAACAAAATCATGTTGCCCGGTACGACTGATGCGGCAAAGCTTGGTACGAAATGTACTTTGCAGCCGGAATTGACAAAGCCTCAGCTTCTGCATCTCACCAGAGCGTACAGTTATATTGGTCCGGCCTGGTATTCAAAAGAAATACAGGTTCCGTCGGACTGGGATGGAAAAGATTATATTTTACATTTGGAAAGAGTCATGTGGGATACTCAGGTATGGATAGACGGTCAGAAGGTGGAAGGACACGAAGAAAGCCTTACTACACCTCATGAGTATAATCTTACTCCTTATCTTAAAAGCGGCTGCAAACATCTTATAACAGTAAGAGTAGACAACAGAAAACGCTATGATATCTCAGTCAAGGAATTGGCTCATGCATATACGGAAGATACTCAGGTGAAATGGAACGGTATTCTCGGCGATATGTATATTGAAGCGGTGGATAAAATCAGAATTGACAATGTACAGATATATCCGGATGCAACTTCAGGAAAAGTCAGAGCAGTTGTAGCATTGGCAAATACATTGGATAAAGCTGAAGAATTATCTCTTACAGTGGATGTGAAGGGAAAATCGGATGGCAAGAAATATGTGTCGGACAAGAAAAATGTTACAGTAAAACCCGGAATGTCTGAAATCGAGGTTGAATACAGTCTTGGCGAGGATGCTCCGTTGTGGAATGAATTTAATCCATATCTATATACGGCTAAGGTAGAGGTTAAAGGTAAAAAGATAAATTCAGGAAAGACAGAAACATTCGGTATGCGCCATTTGGTTAATGAGGGAAACAAACTCATGCTGAATGGCAATCCGATGTTCTTGAGAGGAACTTTGGAGTGTTGTATCTTCCCTCTTACGGGAAATCCTCCTACAGATGAAGAATCATGGAGAAAACTTTATTCATCTGCCCGTGAATATGGAATGAATCATTTGCGTTTCCATTCATGGTGTCCGCCTGAAGCGGCATTCAATGTGGCTGACGAAATGGGATTCTATATTCAGATAGAGCTTCCGGTGTGGAGTGTTACTTTAGGAAAAGACCGGCCTACAATAGATTTCCTTCGTGCCGAGGCCAAGCGTATCAGTAAGGAATATGGAAATCATCCTTCCTTCTGCTTCTGGGCTTTGGGTAACGAGTTGCAGTATGATTTCAATGTCATGGGAAATATGCTGAAGGAAATGAAAGAGGCGGATTCAAGACATCTGTATACCACAACATCGTTTACTTTTGAAAAAGGACATGGAGTATGGCCTGAGCCTAACGATGATTTCTTTGTTACTCAGTGGACAAAGAAAGGTTGGGTTCGTGGGCAAGGAGTGTTCAACAACCAGCTTCCTTCATTTAACAAGGACTTCCGTAAGGCTATAAAAGACATGAATGTACCGTTGGTTACACACGAGGTAGGACAGTACTCTGTTTATCCCGACATAAATGAAATCTCCAAATATACAGGAACGCTTATTCCATTGAATTTCATGGCTGTAAAGGCTGACCTTGAAAAGAAAGGTCTGATAAACAAGGCTCATGACTATCTGATGGCATCAGGTAAACTTGCCTCTATATTATATAAGGAGGAGATAGAACGTGCTTTGAAAACTCCGGGAAACAGCGGATTCCAGTTGCTTGACCTTCATGACTTCCCGGGACAGGGAACAGCATTGGTCGGTCTGCTAAATGCTTTCTGGGAAAGTAAGGGTATTATAACAGGAGAGGAATTCCGTGAATTCTGTTCGCCTATAGTTCCGTTGCTCCGTTTCCCTAAAGCTGTATATACAAATAATGAAACATTTACGGCTGATATAGAATTGTGCAATTATGGAGCTGAAGAATTGAACAATAAGGAATTGTCATGGAAGGTTACATCGGAAGATAAAGTAATAGGTGAGGGCAGAGTTCCGGCTGAAAAACTTATTATCGGTCATAATGGAGGAATCGGTAAGATAGAGTTGCCTCTCGGTAAGATAGAGAAAGCTTCACAGCTTGAAGTATGTGTATCTCTTGAAGGAACGGAATACCGTAACCGCTGGAATATATGGGTATATCCTTCTGATATAACACCTGAATGGGGAGATGTGAAATACACAAGAAATTATGCTGAAGCTGTGAAGCTTCTTCAGAATGGAGATAAAGTCCTGTTCAATCCTGACTGGCGTACGCTTCAGGGTATAGAGGGAAAATTCGTACCGGTGTTCTGGAGTCCTGTTCATTTCCCGAACCAGGCAAGCACAATGGGAGTTTTATGCAATCCTGAACATCCTGCTTTGGATGATTTCCCTACAGAAATGCATACCGACTGGCAGTGGTGGGATTTGAACATAAACTCTACTACTTTGGTTGTAGACAGTCTGCAAGGAGGTAAGCCTGTAGTCGAGATGGTGGACAATTTTGTGAATAACCGCCGTTTGGCATCTTTGTATGAAGGAAGTGTAGGAAAAGGAAAGCTTATGCTCGCTACTTTCGATTTGGAAAAATCGCTTGACAAACGTCCTGTGGCAAAACAGATGTTGTGCTCTATACTTGATTATATGAACAGTGCAGAGTTCAATCCATCCCAGATGACAGGTCTTGAGAAAATAAAGAATGTTTTCGGCACGGCAAACAATAAAAAACAGTCGGCAAGCGGAATTTATTGATTTCGACATAAGAACAAAAGAACATAATGAATAAGAAAAACTTACAAAACCATGAAAACTTATAATAAACTTTTCATTTATTTCATATGCCTTGTTTCGGCCATGGGAGGTCTGCTCTTTGGTTACGATTGGGTAGTGATAGGTGGTGCAAAACCATTCTACGAAGTATATTTTGATATTGCGGGTAATGAAGGCATGCAGGCTCTCACTATGAGTATAGCATTGTTAGGATGTCTTCTTGGTGCTACTATGGCCGGATTTCTTGCCGATAAATACGGTAGAAAAAAACTGTTGATATTCTCAGCTTTCGTATTCTACGTTTCGTCTTGGGCTACAGGAGCGGCTACATCAATACCTGCATTTATAATTGCGCGCCTTGTAGGCGGTATGGCTATCGGGTTGGCAGCCGACCTGTCGCCTATGTATATTGCCGAAGTTGCCCCTACACATATTCGCGGTAAATTAGTGACACTCAATCAGCTCACTATCGTGCTTGGAATTTTGGGAGCACAGATAGTCAATATGCTGATAGCCGATCCGGTTGCGGCAGATGCTACATCAGCAGACATTTTCAATTCATGGAACGGTCAGACTGGATGGAGATGGATGTTCTGGGCGGTATGTGTTCCTTCAGGCCTGTTCTTCCTTTTGTCGATGTTCATACCTGAAAGTCCACGCTGGCTTGCAAACGTTAAGCGCTATGAACAGGCACGCAAAGTCCTTGCATCAATAGGTGGGCAGGAATACGCTGATGAAGAAATAGAAAGTTATTCCAAGGCAGGTGCATCATCGCATTCAGAGAAGGGAGCGTTGTCACTTCTGTTCTCTTCAAAAATGCGTAATGTGTTGATAATAGGTATTGTAGTGGCGATGTTCCAGCAGTGGAGCGGTACAAACGTAATCTTCAACTATGCCCAGGAAATATTCCAGGCTGCAGGTTACGGTATATCAGACGTTCTGATGAATATAGTGGTGACCGGTATAGCCAATTTAGTATTTACATTTGTTGCAATCTATACTGTAGACCGTTTGGGACGCAAGACTCTGATGATGATAGGTTCTATAGGTCTGGCAGGTATCTATACTCTTTTAGGACTGAGCTATTTCTTTGAGTTCAAAGGATTTATAATGATTATATTCGTAGTTCTTGCCATAGGTTTCTATGCCATGTCG
Source organism: uncultured Bacteroides sp. (assembly GCA_900544075.1). Classification (GTDB taxonomy): domain Bacteria; phylum Bacteroidota; class Bacteroidia; order Bacteroidales; family Bacteroidaceae; genus Phocaeicola. The sequence continues at coordinate 187,739 of UQTJ01000002.1, read as the reverse complement.
TTGGGACCTGTCACTTGGGTATTGCTTTCTGAAATATTCCCGAACAAGGTGCGTGGTGTAGCAATGGCAGTATGTACAGCAGCATTATGGATAGCATCGTTCCTGCTTACTTACACATTCCCGTTCCTGAATTCTGGTCTTGGTACAGGAGGAACATTTATGCTTTATGCAGTAATCTGTTTCTGCGGTTTCATATTTGTGCTTCGCCGTATTCCTGAAACTAAGGGAAAATCGTTGGAGGAACTTGAAAAAGAATTGGTTAAGTAATTTTTTTTGTTTGGGGCTAATAAAGATTGTTTAGGGATAACATTGGTTTAAATTTAGGGGAAACTTGTTTTTTTAGGGATATAATAACGGATTTTATGAATATCATTTCATAAACCGTTATTATTTGTATTAATTTATAATTTGTTGTATTATGAAAAAGATTTTGTTAACAGTATTATTTTTTTGTTCAGTATCGTTATCAGCTCAAATTGCGGATAAAGAAACTTATCTTTCAGATTTTAAAAATGAATTAGTAAAGAAATGGCCTAAGAACAGAACTCTCAATATTGTATTTCATGGTCACAGTGTACCTACCGGATATGCCCGTACTCCAATAGTTAATACATTGCAGGCATATCCTCATATGCTGCTCCATGGTATTAAAACACAATATCCTTTTGCTGTAGTAAATGTTATTACAACTTCCATAGGAGGAGAGCAGGCAGAACAGGGAGAAAAAAGATTCAAGAAAGAAGTACTTACTCATCGTCCGGATGTACTTTTTATAGATTATGCTTTGAATGACAGGGGAATAGGTCTGGAAAGGGCAGAGAAAGCGTGGAGAAAGATGATTGAAACTACATTGAAAAAGGGTATTAAAGTTATTCTGCTGACTCCAACACCTGATTTAAAAGAAGATATACTTGATGAAAATACTCCATTGGCTGCACATGCAGAAATGGTTAGAAAACTTGCAAAGGAATATAAAGTAGGGTTGGTTGATTCATACAAGATATTTTACGACAAAGCCAAAAATGGAGAAGATCTTAAGAAATATATGAGTCAAAATAATCATCCAAATCCGGCAGGCCACAGTAGCGTAGCTGCAGAACTGATGACTTGGTTTTATTAAATGAATAAATACGAGTTTTTATACATCATAACGAACATTTATTACATTTTTAAATCAATTCATTTTTGCGATTTTTGCATCATAAATAATTACAAATTCATTTACCTTTTAATATGGAAAAAATAACCGAATACCTTATTCAAAGTACGGTAAATACCTCTGAAGTAAGAGCTTGGGAAGAAACCGTAATGTTGCCTACATACGGGATAGGCAAAGAAGAGAAAAATCCAATATTCCTTGAAAAACGTGTTTATCAGGGTAGTTCCGGTTCGGTATATCCTTACCCTGTGATTGAAAAAATTGAAGATGAAAAACACGACCGTCCTTGGAGAGCTTTCTTTATAGAGAATGAATACATCAAATTGATGATCCTACCTGAATTGGGAGGACGTATTCAGATGGCTTACGACAAGGTGAAGAAACGTCATTTCGTATATTATAACCAGGTTATCAAACCTGCATTGGTTGGTCTGACAGGTCCATGGATTTCTGGTGGTATCGAGTTCAACTGGCCACAGCATCACCGTCCAAGTACATATCTTCCGACTGACTGTATGATAGAAGAATTCCCGGACGGAAGTAAGACTATCTGGTGTAGTGAGGTAGAACGTATGTTCCGCACCAAAGGTATGGCCGGATTTACTCTTTATCCTGGAAAAGCATATATTGAAATCAAGGCAAAGGTATATAACCGTACTCCGTTCCCACAGACATTCTTGTGGTGGGCTAATCCTGCGGTAGTTGTAAATAAGGATTATTATTCAGTATTCCCACCTGATGTAAATGCAGTGTTCGACCACGGTAAACGTGCCGTATCAAGCTTCCCTATAGCAACAGGAGAATACTACAAGGTGGACTATTCTGCAGGTGTGGATATTTCACGCTATAAAAACATCCCTGTTCCAACTTCATACATGGCTATCAACTCTAAGTTTGATTTCGTAGGTGGTTATGAAGAACATATCGAATCAGGACTTCTCCACGTGGCAGATCATCATGTTAATGCCGGTAAGAAACAGTGGACATGGGGACATGGTGACTTCGGTCAGGCATGGGACCGCAACCTGACAGACGAAGACGGACCTTACATTGAACTTATGACAGGTATGTACTGTGACAACCAGCCTGACTTTACATGGTTGCAGCCATACGAAGAAAAATCATGGGTACAGTATTTCATGCCTTATCAGAAGGTGGGTATGGTTAAGAATGCCACACGTGATGCTCTTATAAATATGATTCCTGAAGAAGGTGGCAAGATGAAGGTTATCCTTTATACTACAGCTGCTCACAAGGAAGTTCGCGTAATGCTCACAAATACAGAAAGCGGAAAGATTTATCTTGATGCACTGACAGCTGTGGCACCGGATAATTCATATATCAATACTGTTGATTGTGACACTCAGAAACTTGAAGAACTTAAACTTACTGTTCTTGATGAAAAGGGTAAAGTGCTTGTAAGTTATCAGGCTGCAAAACCGGAAATCAAACCTATTCCGGAACCGGCAAAGGCTGCTCTTGACCCCAAAAAGATTGCAAGCATGGAACAGTTGTTCCTGACAGGCCATCACCTGGAACAGTATCGTCACGCTACATATCTTCCAATGGACTATTATATGGAAGCGTTGAGCCGCGATGAAAGCGATATCCGTTGTAATAATGCAGTAGGTTTGCTGCTGATGCGTCGCGGACGTTTTGCTGAAGCACAGAAATATTTCGACCGTGCAATCAAGACTCAGACAGAACGTAATCCTAATCCATACGAAGGCGAACCACATTACAATCTTGGATGGAGCAAGAAGATGCAAGGTGATATTGACGGAGCATACGATGCATTCTTCAAGGCTACATGGAATGCTGCATGGCAGGATTCAGGCTATATGGGGTTGGCTCAGATTGATATGATTCGTGAGGATTATGCAAACGGTATTGACCATATCAACCGTTCATTGTACCGTAACTGGTTGAACCATAAGGGCCGTCAGTTGAAGGCTTCATTCTTGCGAAAGATAGGAGATTTTGCACAGGCAGAAACTCTTATCAATGAATCACTGCTGATGGATAAGTTCAATATGGGATGCCGCTTTGAATCTTACCTTATCAATACTCTTCAGGGAAAAGCAGAAGAAGCATCTGCTGTTAAGGCTGAAATGAAGACTCTGATGCGTGGTGCTGTTCACAGCTATATTGAATATGCAATAGACTATGCATCTGCAGGAATGTATGACGAAGCTACTCAGTTGTTGTCGTTCGTAACAGAAGATGCTGAAGTGACTTATCCAATGGTTTACTTTGCTCTTGGTTACTTTGCATCAAAGATGGGCAAAAAGGATGAGGCTGTAGCTCTATATAAGAAAGCTGAGACAATGTGTCCTGACTATTGCTTCCCTAACAAGTTAGAAGAAGTTCTTATGATTAACGATGCTATGGTACTTAACCCGGAAGGTGCAAAAGCTCCTTATTATCTTGGTAACTTCCATTATGCTGCACGTATCTATGATGAAGCGGTTGCTTGCTGGGAAAAATCAGTATCAATCGATGATACATATCCTACAGTATTGCGTAACCTGTCATTGGCTTACTACAATAAGCAGAATGACCCGCAGAAAGCTCTTGCTACACTTGAAAAGGCATACAAGCTTGACGAGGCTGATGCACGTATCCTTATGGAGCTTGACCAGTTGTATAAGAAACTCCGTTACTCACACCGTCAGCGTCTTGACTTCCTCAATGCACACGCAGAGGTTGTGGAACAGCGCGATGACTTGTGTATCGAACGTATAACTCTTTACAATCAGCTTGGAGAATACCAGACAGCATACGATTTGATTAATTCACGTAAGTTCCATCCGTGGGAAGGTGGTGAAGGAAAGATTACAAGTCAGTATGTATTCTGTCGTGTGGAACTTGCCAAAATTGCTTTGAAAGAAGGACGTTATGCTGATGCAGTACGATTGTTGAAGGAAACAGAAAAATATCCTGATAATTTGGGTGAAGGTAAGCTTTCAATGGCAGAAGAAAATGATATTCACTACTGGATGGGATGTGCGTACGAAGGTCTTGGCGAGGCAGAACTTGCAAAAGAATATTTCGAGAGAGCAACTAAAGGCTCTGCAGAACCAGCTATCGCATTCTTCTATAACGACCAGCAGCCTGACAAGATTTTCTATCAAGGTCTTGCATGGCGCAAGCTTGGTGATGAAGACAAGGCTCGCAGCCGTTTCAACAAACTTATCAAGCATGGAGAACAGCATTTGTTTGATAATGTTAAGATTGATTACTTTGCAGTATCACTTCCTGACTTGCTGATTTGGGATGACGATTTGAATGTTCGCAACTTGATTCACTGTAACCTTGTGATGGGACTCGGATATCTTGGTCTTGGTGACAAGGAACAGGCTCGTAAGTTCCTTTCAGAAGTAGTTCGTCTTGATATAAATCATCAGGTAGGAGCAAGACTTCTTGCGATGTGTGACATGATTTGATAGTAAATTCATTTTAATATACATTATTTTAGTGGTATTTTACATTTTGTATAATACCACTTTGATTTATTTTTGTAGTATAATTAATCTTGATTTTTAATTTATGAATAAACTGTTTGTCTTTTCAGCTTTGTTATTGGCCGGATGCTCGTCTGAGTCTGGTTCATTATTTGATAATAAGAATGAGTATGTAGATACAGGTGAAGATCTTCCTTCTGTAGTATCTGCTATGTTTGATCCTAATACAGAGAATGGTAAAAGTTATAATTTCGAATTTATAGGAAGAATAATGAAAGGCTTTCTTTCCTCAACTTCTATAAAAGAAAGTATACCGCTACAAGTAATAAAATCAGATTAACGTTTTGGAAGAATGATTTAGCTTGTATTGACAATGTATGTATCCGCGAAATAAATAAAAAATCATTAGAATAATATTTTATAATCTAATACATAAATATATGATACGAATTAATAACACTACAGGAAGAAAGTTTTCCTTATTTTACTTTTTTCTACTGGCTATGATGATTATTGGTCCTAATCAGGTATTATCATCAGTATATCAAAGCAAAGTAGTAAAGGGAGTTGTAAAAGATATTAATGGTGAAACCTTGATAGGGGTTAATGTTGTAGTAAAGGAAGTTCCCACAGTTGGAACTGTAACTGATTTAGATGGTGCTTTTAGCCTTAATTTACCGGAAGGAGCAAAGACTTTGTTAGTTTCATTTATTGGTTATCAGGAAAAAGAAATATCTATAGGTAAAGAAAAATTTTTTAATATCATATTAGATGAAGATAATCAGATGCTTGATGAAGTACAGGTAATAGCTTATGGAACTCAGAAAAAAGTTACTATTACAGGTGCATTGTCCTCTATGGGGAATGATGAGTTATTAAAGACTCCAGTCGCCTCAGTTGGAAATGCTCTTTCTGGTCGTATGCCTGGGTTATCATCTGTGCAATATTCTGGTGAGCCTGGTGCGGATGATCCTGTGTTGTTTATACGAGGTACAGGTACTTTGGGGACAGGGGATTCTTCTCCATTGATTCTTGTTGACGGTGTAGAACGTAGTTTTTCGCAGTTGGATCCTAATGAAATAGAAAATATTACTGTGCTTAAAGATGCATCTGCAACTGCAGTTTTTGGTGTGAGAGGTGCAAACGGTGTAATTCTTATTACCACAAAACGTGGTGAAAAGGGAAAAGCAAAAGTTTCTGTTTCAACTTCTGTTGGTGTTCAGATGCCTACTCGTCTGTTGGAGTATGCAAATAGCTATCAATGGGCTTCTTATTATAATGAAGCTCAATTGAATGATGGAGTAAAACCAGAAAACTTGATGTTTAGTGAGGAGGCATTAAATGCTTTTAAAAATCATTCTAATCCTTTGCTTTATCCGGATGTTGACTGGCAAGATTACTTATTTAAAGAAGCTACTATCCAAAGTCAGCATAATGTAAGCATTTCAGGGGGAACGGAAGGTGTTAGATATTTTGTATCTGCAGGTATTTTAACACAAGATGGAATATTGGAAGGATTTGATGCAGATTATAATTCTAATTTTAAATATAAAAGATACAATTATAGAGCAAATTTGGATTTTGATTTATCAAAAACAACCAAACTTGCTGTAGGTATTGGTGGTAGAGTAGAAGATAAGAATAGACCTATATCTAAAGATTCTGATGATCAACTTTTCCGCTTTCTTTATAGAGCGTCTCCTATGTCGGGTGCCGGGATTGTAGATGGCAAATGGATTAAGGCTAATCCTGATTATTTGCCTGCAATGAGTGATGACACGACAGTTGATGGATTGGATGCATATTATGGACGTGGTTTCAGGACATCAGTAAATAATGTTTTAAATACAGATTTAAAACTAACTCAGCAACTTGATTTTATAACAAAGGGTTTATCTTTGAATTTAAAAGGGGCTTACAATAGTAATTTTGTACATACTAAGAATAGAGCAACATCTATGCCATATTACATGGCTGTAGAAAAAGAAAATGAAGCCGTATTGAGAAAATTTGGAGATGATGCTGTATTAAATTATAATGAAAGTCGTGATGCTTTCCGTGATTGGTATGCAGAATTCAGTTTAAATTATCAAAGGAAATTTGGCTCACATAACATTAGTGCGTTAGCATTGTATAACCAATCAAAGAAATATTATCCGGCCAATTATCCTGAGATTCCTACAGGTTATGTAGGCTTAGTCGGACGTTTAACTTATGATTATGCAACGAAGTATTTATTTGATTTGAATGTAGGATATAACGGTTCTGAAAACTTTGCTCCTGGAAATCGTTATGGATTGTTTCCTGCTGCTTCAATAGGATGGGTAGTTTCTGAAGAAAAATTTATGAAGAATCAATCAATAATATCTTATCTTAAGTTAAGGGCATCGTATGGAGTTGTCGGTAATGATAAATTTGGTAATAATAGTAACTATAAACGTTTTTTATATTTACCGGATTCTTATTTATTTGGAGGAAGTGGATATAATTTTGGTACTAATATAAATAAATTTCAACCTGGTGCTTATGAAGGAACATTGAATAATCCAAATGTAACTTGGGAAAAAGCATATAAGCAGAATTACGGTATTGATTCATATTTCTTTAATGATAGACTAAAAATAAATTTCGATTATTTCTTTGAGCATAGAACTGATATACTTCTTACAAGAAATGCTCCTGTAATTATAGGAAAAACTATGCCGGTTGAGAATTATGGTATAGTTGATAATCATGGATATGAATTGGCAATTGAATGGAATGATAAGATTAATTCTAATTTCAATTATTATGTTAATTTCAATTTGTCATATGCCAAAAACAAAATAGTTGAAATGGATGAAGTTAAACGTAACGAAGATTATTTGTATAGAACAGGAAAATCTGTAGGTCAGCCATTTGTTTTGGAATTTTGGGGGTTCTATGATGATTCTGCAAATGAAAGGTATAAAAGTCAATATGGTATAGATATTGCAGATCACGGTGTAAAATTAGAACCGGGAGATTGTGTTTATGTAGATGTAAATAAGGATGGTGTTATTGATGGTGATGATGAACAACCTATTGGTTACAGAAACAATCCGGAATATTCAGGAGGCTTAACTTTAGGATTTAGTTGGAAGAATTTTAGTTTTAGTATGTTGTGGAATTATGCGTGGAATGCATCAAGGACATTAAATGAATCATTCAGAATCCCTTTTGGTGAAACTCAGAATGCAAGTGTATTACTTGATAATTATACAGATCATTGGACATTAGAAACAGCAGAAACAGCGAAATACCCACGTGCGTCTTTTGCTTCTATATCTAATAATTATAAAAAATCTTCTGACTTATGGCTCGTAGATGCAAGTTATTTACGATTGAAAAATATAGAGATATCTTATAATTTTAAAGGAGACTTTTTGAAAAAGGTAAAACTTAACAATATGAGAATATTTTTGAATGGTTATAACTTGTTGACTTTTGATAAGTTAAAGGTTGCTGATCCAGAGTCAAAGACCAGCAACAGACCTGATTATCCGCTTATGAGAATATTTAATGTCGGTTTAAAATTAAACTTCTAAAATTATATACTATGAGATCGTTTTTTAAAATATTAAATCTTTTAATACTAAGTACTTGGTTGACAGCTTGTGTTGAAGATTTTAAGATAGGAGATAAATTTTTGGAAAAGGCTCCGGGAGTTGATGTTACAGCTGATACGATATTTAGTAAGGCAGAATATGCTAAAAATTTTTTATGGAATTGTTATTCCGGGTTATATTATGGACTTCCTTTAAATTGGTCTGCAATAGAGGCTAAGATGAATATGTGCTCTTTTGAAGTTTTGTCTGACTGTTGGCATTCACATATGAATTGGGATGGAGTCAATCGTTTTTATTATACCGGTACATATAATGCTTCTTTGGAGCAAACAAACGCTCATGTGCGTTTTAAGTATAATGGAGAAGGATGTTGGGAAACAATACGAAAATGTTGGTTGTTTATAGAACAAGTTGATAAAGTGCCGGATATGGATTCTGATGAGAAAGAACGTCTGAAAGCTGAGGCAAAAGTTATTATAGCAACTCAATACTTTGATTTATACAGGCATTTTGGCGGGCTACCTTTATTGGAACATTCTTTGAAAGTAGGTGAGGAAATGACATATCCAAGAGCCACTATAGAAGAAACTAATGCTTTTATGCTTAAACTTCTTGATGAAGCTTCCGGTTATTTGCCATGGGTTTTACCACAAGAAGAATACCAGAATTGGGATGGTAGATTTACGCGTGCAGCTGCGTTAGGACTAAAATGTAAAATTTTATTATTTACAGCAAGTCCTTTGTTTAATGATAATGAACCATATTGTACAGAGCCTCCTCAAGATGCTGTAATTAATCATCATGTATGGACTGGTGAATTCAAGCAACAGTTGTGGGTAGATTGTTTAAATGCTTGCGAAGAGTTTTTTGATGAAGTAGAACAAAAAGGTTTCTATTCATTGAATTATAATGGAAATGATTATAGACAAAGGTATAGAAATGCATACAGTCAGAGAGGAAGTGGGTATGATAATCCGGAAGCTTTAATATTTACGAGATGTAAGAATTATAATAATCTTCAATATTTTAGGAATGGTTCTGTTCCAGGAGGAGCTTATACTCCAACTCATGAATTTGCTGTAATGTTTCCAATGGCTGATGGTACACCTTTTGATTTTAATAAGTCTGTTACAGAAAAAAATATGTTTTTTAATGATAATGACCCATCACAACCTTCAAGAGACCCTCGACTTTATGAAAATATCCTAGTTGCAGATGCTGCATATAAAGGGCACGCTGCTGAAATGTGGGTAGGAGGATTGGAAATGAAAGATAACTCTGTAACGGAAAGTGGTGAATTTGCGACAGGTTACGGATGTTATAAATATATTCTTGACTATCAGTCCAGTAATGGAAAAACTGTACAATGGCCGTATTTAAGGATGGCTGAGTTGTATTTGATATATGCAGAAGCTTTGATGATGAATAATAGATTTGATGAGGCCATTGCTCAAATAGATAAAGTGCGAGCTCGTGTTGGACTTAAAGGATTGAAAGAATGTAATCCAAATCTGGACTTGAATGATAAGGATATATTATTAAAGGAAATACTTAGAGAGAGGGCTTGCGAACTAGGGCTTGAGGATGTACGTCTATTTGATATGATACGACATAAATTAAAAGATAATTTTACCACGCCATTGCATGGTTTAAGAATTAAGCGAGCAGATGGAATTGAGGATACTTGGAATGATAAACCAGCAGCGTCAAGAGGCGATAGACCTAATGAATTTACATATGAAATATTTGAGTTGCGTAATGCTTCGAGAATATGGTGGGAAACTTTTAGTACAAAATGGTATTTGTCTGCATTCCCAACAGATGAATTAAATAAAGATTATGGTTTGACTCAAAATCCAGGTTGGTAATTAAAAAATAATTTATTTATGAAACATAAAGTCTTTACAGTAGTTTTTTTACTGTTCAATTATAGTTTTATTAGTGCACAAACTGTTGAGAATGACAGCTGTAATATTTGGGAAAGAACTTCAGCAATATCTACTGTCGATTCAGAACAATTGATGAAAAGTTCTGCATTGAATCTACGAAATGCACTATTTGGAAATGTTTTAGGGCTGTCGTCTATTCAGGGATCAGGCTCAATATGGGATGAAAAAACTTCTTTTTCTATTAGAGGATTACAATCTTTCTCTAATAATGGAGTATTGATATTAGTTGACGGATTTGAAAGGCCGATTGATGAGATTACAGTTGAAGAAGTGGAAAATGTATCCATTTTAAAAGATGCCGCTGCTGTTGCATTATATGGTTATAAAGGTGTAAATGGAGTAATTTTAGTTACAACCAAAAGGGGTAAGTATAATGAAAGAAAAATAAATATAAGTTATGAGCATGGTTTCCACCAGCCTATGTATCTTCCTGATTTTGCAGACTCTTATACTTATGCTAATGCTATTAACGAGGCTTATGTAAACGATGGAAAGATGCCAAGATATAATCAATTTGAGTTGGATGCGTTTAGAAATGGGACTTATCCTGATTTGTATCCTAATGTTAACTGGGTTGACGAAGTTATAGGTGATTTGGCTCATTCTAATATTTACAATATAAGTTTCCGTGGTGGCGGTGACAAAATGAGGTACTATACAATGTTTAATTTGGAGAATAGTTCCGGTTTTTTCCGTAACACAGATACCAATGAAGGATATTCCAACCAAAATGAGTATTCCAAGGCTAATATAAGGACAAATCTTGATATAGATTTAAGTTCTACTACTAAAGTTCAGGTCAACCTTTTGGGTATATTAGTTGAGTACAATCATTCATCTCCTAATCAGATAATGGATAATATATATACATTACCATCTGCTGCCTATCCTGTAAAGACAGAAGATGGAATTTGGGGAGGTAATGTTACTTGGCCTGGTATAAATCCGGTAGCCAATCTCCAGGCCAAAGGTTATTCCAGGTCTCATTCAAGAACTTTGATGGCTGATATGAAACTGTCGCAAGAATTAAATTTTATTACTCCGGGTCTTAATGCTTCTATCAGGTTAGGATATGATAATCAGAGTACATTTTGGGAGAGTAGGGCAAAATCATATAAGTATGCATCCGAGAGTGTATTATTTGATAATGGTATTCCATCTGAATTATTAAAGTATGAGGCAGGTCAGGATAAGGAGTTGACTTTTACGAAAAATATGAATGGTCCTATGTATTATAGATTTAATTTTGAGGGACTTGTAGATTATAAAAAGAATTTTTCAGATAGTAAAATATATACTTCTTTGAGTTGGAGATTTTTTAGGGATGTGCAGAATGATAGAAATAATACTTTGAATCAACAATATCTTACATCTTATACACATTATGGATATAAAGATAGATATTTTGCTGACTTAGCTTTGGTAATGTCTGGTTCTAACAGATTGCCATCTGGAAATAAGTTTGCATTTTCTCCAACAATTTCTTTAGCCTGGAATATTAATAATGAAACTTTCTTAAAGGATATATCATGGTTGGATTTGTTGAAGTTACGTGCTTCAGCAGGTATATTATATTCTGATTATGTTCCTGAATGGAATATGACTTCTCAAAATTTTGTATCTGGTGGAGGATATTGGTTTACTGATAACTATACACCATATGGAGGAATGACTGAAGGACGTTTACCTGTAAGTAATTTCAAACATGAAAGAGCTATTAAGTATAATCTTGGTATTGATGCCGGATTTTTTAATTCTTTATCATTTACAGGTGATGTTTACTATCAAAGACGTGATCAGCAAATGGTGGCAGCCGGTGGTATAACTTCAAATGCGCTTGGTGTATTACCCTCTTATTTACCTATGGGAATTGTTGATAGTTATGGGGCAGAGTTAGGTTTAGATTATAAAAAACAAATAGGAGATATGGTAATTAATGCAGGTGCAAGATTTAATTTTACAAGGAATGAGATTATAGAAAATCTTGAAACGCCTGTTCCATACGATTATTTATCAAAAAAAGGTTGTCCGGTTAATCAACCATTTGGGCTTGAGGCGATTGGCTTCTTTAAGGATGAACAAGATATAATAGATAGTCCAAAACAATTATTTTCTGAAGTAAAACCTGGAGATATAAAATATAATGATAGAAATAAAGATGGTTTTATTGATGAAAATGATATGGTTGCAATGGGATATAACACATCAGTGCCTGAGATTTATTATGGGTTTAATTTAGGCTTTGAATATAAGGGTTTCGGTATCGATGCTTTGTTCCAGGGAATTGGTCATAAGAGTGTATGGCTTGATACTAAGAGTATTTATCGACCTCTTGTTAATAACACAACAATTTCTAATTATTATTATGAAAATAGGTGGACTGAAGATAATCAGAACGCGAAATTTCCACGATTGACAAGTGAAGCAAATGCCAATAATAATCAAAATAGCTCATTGTGGCTTGCCGATGCTTCTTTCTTGAAACTAAGGAATTGTGAAGTATATTATAAACTGCCTTTAAGCTTGGTATCAAAAGCTAAAATGAAAGCTGTAAAAATATATTTACGTGGAATGGACTTATTTTCATTTGATAAAATGGAATTGACGGATCCTGAAGTAGTAGGAGTTTCATATCCGGTAGATAGATCGTTTCATGTTGGTGCAAGAATAGATTTTTGATAAAAGTTTAAATTATGTATTTTACTTTTTAATTTTTAGTTATATGAAAAAAATATTCAAAACAATTTTGGCTTTTTCATTAACCTTTTTTGTTTGTGGCTGCCAAGATAGGATGGATTATAATGAAGTGACAGAATACGACAAGGACGCTATATTTTCTTCATTCAATTTAGCGGCGCAGTTTGTTACTAATATATATTCAACTTTAGAGAACGGATTTGTAGGTTATAACAATGGAGCAATTTTGGCTTCAGCAAGTGACGAATCGGATTGTGCATGGGCAAATTCTAACGTACATTATTTTTATAATGGAGCTTGGAGTCCTCTTAAACCTTTGACATCTCAGTGGGAAGATTCATATGCTGCGATAAGAGCATGTAATTTCTTTCTTGAAAACTTTGCTAACTACAAGTTTGAAGATTATCAATTCAATGAAGATTATAATGATCAGATGGAAAGATATAACCGTTATCAGTATGAGGTACGATTTTTGAGAGCTTATCATTATTTTAATTTGGTTAGAACATTTGGAGATGTGCCTTTTATTGATGAAACAATATCTCAAGATGATGCCAATAAACTGAAGCGTACTCCTAAAAACGAAATCTTTCAATTTATTGTTGATGAATGCGATGCAATTGATGGCAAACTTCCGGTATCATATTCTCAACTTCCATATCAGGAAACAGGTAGAATAACCAAAATGATGGTATTAGCATTAAAAGGACGTACTTTGATGTATAAAGCAAGTCCTCTGTTTAATGAGTCAAATGATAAAGATGCATGGAGGGTAGCTGCATTGGCAAATAAGAAAGTTATCGAAGAATGTTTGAAAAATGGAATTCAGTTAGGCAAGTATTCTGATTTATGGGGTAATGACAGTTATAAGTCCTCGGAAATGATTTTAGCGAGGAGAACAGGCAACAATAATTCGTTTGAAAAAAATAACTTTCCTATTGGAGTTGAAGGTGGAAATTCAGGGAATTGTCCTACACAGACAATGGTAGATGCTTATAGAATGAAAGCCACAGGAAAGTTATGGAATGAGGAAGAAAGTGGTTATGATGAAAATAATCCGTATAAAGGAAGGGACCCTCGTTTTGAAATGACCATTGCATTCAACGGTAATAAATGGCCCAATTACAATGCTATTCCATTGGAAATATATGAAGGGGGCAGAAACGGGCATCCATTGCCTGGTGCTACTACTACAGGATATTATCTTAAGAAATATTGTGACGCAACTGTTGATTTGCGTCCTGCGACAACCACTACAAAGTTCCATTCTTGGATAATATATAGATTAGGAGAATTTTATCTCAATTATGCTGAATGTGTTTATAACTATTTTGGAGACCCTGATATGACGGATTCCGATTTCGAAATATCAGCTGTAGATGCACTTAATGTAATTAGAAAAAGGACAGATGTTGATATGCCGGAATTATCAACCGGTTTAGGAACAGCTTTTATTGATTATTATCGAAATGAAAGAATGGTAGAGCTTGCATTTGAGAGCCATCGTTTTTGGGATGTTAGAAGATGGAAAATAGGTGATGTCTTCAAGTCTATTGATGTAATGAAGATTTCTAACAATGGTGGTACTCTAACATATACCAGAGAAACAAAAGAAAGAAGTTGGGATGAAAAAATGTATTTTTTCCCAATACCTGATTCTGAAATAAGAAAAAATCCTTCTTTAGAGCAGAATCAGTTATGGAAAGAAAATAAATAAGTAAATCTAAAATGAAAGTTATGGTTAAGAAATTTATATTTTTATTGATTTTAAGTTTGAATATTTTTGCGACATTCTCTCAGGTATTCAAAAATGGAGAACAATGGAGGGATACTGATGGTAATATAATTAATGCTCATGGTGGAGGTATTTTGCATCACGAGAATAAATATTACTGGTATGGAACAAGCATGCATTTTAATTCAAAGGCTTCTCCGCTTAATGGGGTTAGTGTTTATTCTTCGAATGATTTGGTTAATTGGAAAAATGAAGGGATAGCCTTGTCTGTTTATCCGGATGGCTCAGGACATAAAATTGAGAATGGTTGTCTTATAGAACGTCCAAAGGTGATATATAATAAAAAAACAAATAAATTTGTAATGTGGTTTCATCTTGAACTGAAAGGACAGGGTTATGATGCAGCTGAATATGGAGTAGCTGAAAGTGATAATCCGTTGGGACCTTTTAATTTTATTTATGCCGGACGCTCTTGTTCCGGAATATGGCCTATGGATATGTCTGATTCTCAAAAAACTAAATTGATGAATATGAAGTTTCCTCAAAAAGGAACAAAAGAATGGAGGAACGGTATATATGATGGAATGTTTTTGTATAGGGATTTAGGAAAAGGGCAGATGACAAGAGATATGACTATATATGTTGATGATGATGATAAGGCTTACCATATTTTTTCGTCAGAGGAAAATAATACGCTTCATATAGTTGAGTTGTCTGATGATTACAGAGGACATACTGGAAAGTATGTAAGAGTTCTTCCCGGTGGTGGAAATGAAGCTCCTACAATATTTAAGAAAGATGGGAAATATTGGTTAATAGCATCTGGATGTACTGGTTGGGCACCAAATCCTGCAAGATTGGCTGTTGCAGATAATATTTGGGGACCTTGGAAAGAACTGAAAAATCCATGCGTCGGTGAAAAAGCCAAAACAACATTTGATTCCCAAGGAACTTTCATCTTTAAATTAGATGGAGATACTGATAAATGGATATTTATGGCAGACAGGTGGAATCCAAATAATTTGGGAGACTCCAGACATATTTGGTTGCCTATAGAATTTGATAAAAACGGAACTCCTGTTTTGAAATGGGTGGATATGTGGAAGTAAAAATTTAAACTTTAAAGATTATGAAAATCAAAGTATTATTAAGTTTAATCTTAATATCATTATTTACATGTAATGTCTTTGCTCAGACAGAATATGTTAATAGAGTCAAGAATGGTAATTTTGATATTTATGAGTATTCAAGCCCGGAGTTTTATTGGGTAAGTTCTTATTTCCCCGGCCAAGTGTTAGTTGAGGGTATTCATACCCCTACATATTTGCAATATTGCATAAATCCACCTTCTGTAAGATTTTCCGGAGGAGAAGGACTCTCTATGGAACAAGAAATAGAAGTTGAGGCAAATAAGTCTTATAAATTTGAATTTATTGGTAGAATACATGATGCTATTAGTGTAGATGGTGGTAAACCTAATAGTAAAGGTTACACTCTTGAGGCTTTAATCCTTAATGGAGAGACTGAATTGTGTAAATTAATTGTAAATACTAATACCAATACCGATTATTCAACAGAATTTACTGTTCCTGATGGTGTTAATAAAGTAAAAGTGAAATTCTTCAAACCTCAAAAAGGTGTTGCATTTATAGATGATGTAAAAGTTTATAACGAAGAAGAAATAGTTACTCCGGAACCACCTGTAGAAGAAACTGTTGGATTACCTTCAATGAAACTTCAGCATGAAACTAAGGAACTTGTTCTTGGAGGAATACATAACGAAACAACTATTACTGTAACAACCCCTGATGGAGAAACAGTTACATTCGAAGCAGGAACATCTGATACTTTTACTTTTAATTTTGAAGGAAAAAGTTTAGGTAAATACGTTTTCGAGTTGACCGGAAAACAAGAAAAGACTTTTGTCATTAATACTAACGCACTAAACACAGATGAATGATATGAAAACTGTAGGTAAAGTTTTGTTTTTTATCTTGCTGTTATTTTTCTCTTCATGCAGTGAGAAAGAAATAATAGAAATAAATGAGATTCCCGGACCATATAAAGATACGGTAATGGAAATAAAGATAAATCTTACTGATGTAGATGATTCGGAATTAAGAACAGATATGTTGTTTTCTATTTTAGACAATAACTCTATTTATTGGGGAGATGGAGTAGTGGAGGATGCAAAAGGAAACTTAACTCATTGGTATAGGAATAAAACTAATTATACTATAACAATAAAAGGATTAAATAAGACTCCATCTTTTTATATAGATGACATTAATATTATAGAGGAAGTAAATTGGCCAATATCTGAATAGTTTGTTAAATGATTTTGTTTGAATTTTATGAGAAAAAAATATATTACTATATTGTTTTGTCTGACATTGATAAATTCAATGTCAGCACAATCTACTCTTATTGATCCTGATACAAATCCAAATGTACTGCCTGACAATAAGTATTTGGGTAATGACTGGATTCTTGATTTTAGTGATGAATTTAATGATGGAGTAATAGACCTTAAAAAATGGGAAATAGATAATTCTCAAAAAACAAGAAGTCCAAGACCTGATTTGGGGATAGACGAGTGGTATTTTAAGCCACAAAATATAGACGAGAAGGATGGTAATTTTATTGTGAATATAACGAAGCAAGCTGATAATATTATGTATTGTGGAGGTATTCATGGTGGCAAACTATATCAATTTCAGTATGGTTATGCTGAAGCAAGAATAAAAATTGCAGATTCAAGCATGGGTACTCATACTGCGTTCTGGATGCAGGGGCCGGGACAAAAGATTGTAGATGGAACGTGTAATGATGGTGCGGAGATAGATATTGTGGAAAGTAGCGAATTGGATGATCGTTCACATTTCACATTATATTGGGATGGTTATGCACCATCTCCTGATGCAAGAATAAAAGGATTGCGTTATTGGGCTCCAGATTTGCACGATGGGGAATATCATACTTTTGGATTCTTTTGGACCGAGAATGTTATGAGGGTGTATTACGACGGAGAATATCTTCGGGATTATCCAAATAATCAAAATGTAGTTCAGTTTACTGAGCTGCAACACATAGTTAGAGCACCGGAGTATTTATGGCTTTCTTGTGGTTGTACTAACAATAAACATGATGGTCAGTGGCAGATTATTAAACAAAATTGGGCTGAAGCAGCAGTCGGCTCTTTGTTGACACAGGCTAAATTTGACTATGTTCGTGTATGGAAAAGAAAACCAACTAACAATCTTGTGAAGAATGGAGATTTCCAGGAAATGCATTTTACTCAAGGAACTTCTTATTGGACAGCTGATGCAGGAGTACAGTTTGATACCAAATATGACGGAAATCCTAATGATGGAAATGCTATAAATTCCCCTTCTGTACGTTTCACTGGTAATGCGGCAGATTATCCTTTATCAATTTATCAGGATATAGCAGTAGTCCCAAATAGAAAATATAAGTTTAGTTTTACAGCTCGTATTGCAAATGGTGCAGGAGCAAGTGGAACGAAGCCGGTGGTTGAAGCAAAGTTTAAGGGACAGATTTTCAAAGGTGAGTCTACAGAGGAAGAGGATAAGATATTTGAACTGATTACATCAAGTAATGAGAATGAAACACTTACTGGAGAATTTATCGTTCCAGATGGAGTGGAAAAGATAAGATTGCGCTTGATGAAAGAAGGTTATGTAGCCTACTTGGATGATGTTGAATTGGTAGAAGTTTTTGATGCTACCCCTTCTATAGAGATTTCAAAGGAAAAGATTTTAACCATTAAGAATATTAGCAGCAGCACTAAATTAAGTATTGTAGATCCGGAAGGAAACGTAACTGATTATCCGGATGGTACAAATGAAGCTTCTTATGATTTGAACGGTAAAAAGATTGGAAGTTTTTCTTTGAAGTTTACAGGAGGTTTCTCCAAGACTATATATTTGAATACAAGTAAAAAATAGAAAAATCATTGTTATGAAACGGAGTGGTATATTATATTCGGCGATTGTCTTATTTATATTATTATTTTCTTCATGTGTAGAGGAAAAAGTAAAGGTTGTAGACGTCTATACCGGGCCATACGAAACAGTACAAATGAGTATAAAAATGGATATAAGCTCAACAGATGAAGGAGTCAATATTGCTTTTTCATATCCTATGCAAGCCTCTTTGCATTGGGGTGATGGAGTGGTGGAAGATATCGCAGAAGTAAACAGTCATAAATATTATGAAAACGGGCAATATGAAATTCAGCTTAAAGGATTGGAAGAGAATCCTCCTTTTAGAATAGATAATATTGGAGAAGTAGAAGAAATTTATTGGCCAATAAGCAATGAGTAGGGATTTCATAGAGTTGAAGAACTCCAATGGGTGTCGTGCTGTGTTTACGTGTTATGGTGCCCGTTGGGTTTCTATGTATGTTCCTGATAACAAAGGTGTCTTTCAAGATGTCATTCTCGGATTTGATAGCTTGGAAGGTTATAAGAATGCTTCCGAGCAATATCATGGTGCAATCGTGGGTCGTGTGTGCGGTAGAATAAGAAATGCAAGTTTTGTTTTAAATGGTATATCTTATAATTTGGCATCAAATGATGTGTATGGAAGTCCTATCCGTAATCATCTGCATGGAGGATTTCATGGATTTCATAAAAAAACATGGAATTATCAATTAATCAGAAATAGCCAAAACGAAGAAGGTATAAAATTTACTTGTATATCTATTGATGGAGAAGAAGGATATCCGGGAAAATTGGAAGTTGAAGTTACTTATTTATTGACTAACGACAATTCAATAGAAATGACTTTTAGAACTATTTCGGATAAAGATTCTTATATAAATTTGACAAATCATGCTTTTTTTAATTTAAGTGGATATAATGGTAATAATGTTTTAAGCCATTATTTGAAACTTAATGATGTAGAATTGATAGAGTGTGATGAAGATTTATTACCTACCGGAAATATTTTAGATATAAAGAATGATACTATAGAATTTGATGGCAGTATTAATATTAAAGATTCCATATTGAAGTCAAAGATGTTAAGTTTAAAAGAACCTGATATTTCTCTTGCTTATGCTTTGAATAATAAATTAGGCATTCCTACTGCTATTTTGTCTGATGAAGAAAGTGGTAGAAAATTATCCATTTATACGGATTGTCCTTCTATTCAAGTGTATAATGCTTATTTTATGGATGGAACAGATATAGGGAAAAATGATATACCATTGAATAAATATGCCGGTATTGCTATAGAGCCTCAGGGATATCCGGATGCTCCTAATGTAAAACATTTCCCATCAATATTGATAACACCGGAAAAGCCTGTAATTAATAAAACAATATACAAATTTGGATTAATATAGATTTATTATGGAAAAGATGATTTATGCAGTATCAGCAATGATGATTTGTTGTGCTACAAGCTGTACTCAGAGTGAAAAAATAGAAAAACCTAATATAATGGTTATACTGCTTGATGATGCAGGATATAATGATTTTGGATTTAAAGGAAGTAAGGATTTATTGACACCTAATATTGACAGGTTAGCGGCAGATGGTATGGTATTTACTGACGCCCATGTTTCTGCTTCTGTAAGTGGACCATCTCGAGCAGGAATATTATCGGGGCGTTATAATCAAAGATGCGGATACGAATGTAATTTAGGAAATAAATTAGGTTTAGGACTGGATGAAGAAACTATAGCAGATGTATTTTTGAGGAATGGATATAATACATCGTGTTTTGGTAAATGGCATCAAGGTAACGAACCTGAATATCACCCAAACAAACGAGGCTTCGAACATTTTTATGGTTTCATAGCAGGTAGCCGTTCATACTTTTATCGTCCAAATAAAGACGATAAACCAGGTAATACTCACAATTTGCAGTTTAATGGAAAGCAATTAAAGTTCGACGGATATATGACGGATGTGTTGGCTAATGCAGCAGTGGAATATTTGGATAAACAAAAAGATTCAGATAAACCTTTTATGATGTATCTTGCTTTCAATGCAGTCCATACGCCACTGGAGGCAACTAAAGAGGATATGTCAAGATTTAAAGGACATCCTCGTCAGAAACTTGCAGCAATGACGTGGGCAGTCGATAGAGGTATAGGAACTGTTGTTGACAAGCTTAAGGAAACAGGGATGTATGAGAATACTATAATTTTCTTTTTGAGTGATAACGGAGGTGCACATGATAATCAGTCTTCTAATTACCCATTGAAAGGTTTTAAAGGAAATAAATATGAAGGTGGAATCAGGGTTCCTTTCTTTGTAACATACGGAGGAAGGTATAAAGGAATATTTGAGGGTTTATCATCTTCGTTGGATATTTTTGCAACATCTATTGCGGCTGCAGGTATAGATAAATCTACATTAAAGAATCCTATTGATGGAGTTGACTTAATGCCTTATATAAAGGGTGAAAAAACAGGTAATCCTCATGAAATGTTATTTTGGAGAAAAGAAAGAAAATCAGCAGTGAGAATGGGGGATTACAAACTTATTAATGTTGAAGGAATAGGACAAAGATTATATAATTTAAAAGATAATCTTGGTGAAGATATAGATTTAAGTGCCGAGAATAAAGATTTGTGTAATAAAATGACTGAAGCATATAAAGTCTGGGAAAAAGGAATAATAACCCCTATGCTTTGGGATGAAGGAATTTGGCATGAAGTCAATTTAGAAACACATAGACAATTGATGAATAATGAGAAAGTTACAGTTTTTACTCCAAAAGATTTGAAAAAAAATGAAAAATAATAGCTTATTTAATAAAAAAGTAATATTCCCTTTTTTGTGGATTTGTAGTTCACAAATGGTTATGCCACAATCATTTCAGGAGTGGCAAGATCCTAATATCAATGAAATAAACCGTGCCCCTATGCATGCAAATTTCTTTGCTTATGAGAATATCGAAGTTGCCAATAAAGCCGTAAAGGAGAAGTCTGAAAACTTCATGACACTTAACGGTACATGGAAATTTTTCTGGGTAGAGAATGCTAATCAGCGTCCTGCAGATTTTTATCGCGTAGGTTATAATGATAAGGGATGGGATGACTTTCAGGTTCCTGCAGTATGGGAGTTAAACGGTTATGGTTATCCTATATATGTAAATACTGGGTATGCATGGCGTAACCAGTACAAGAATAATCCTCCGTTTGTTCCTATAGAGAAGAATCATGTAGGTTCCTACCGTAAGGAGATTGTGGTACCTGACGATTGGAAAGGAAAGGATATAATAGCACATTTCGGTTCAGTTACATCAAATATGTATCTGTGGGTAAACGGAAAGTTTGTGGGATACAGTGAGGACAGTAAGTTAGAGGCAGAATTTGATATTACAAAATATCTCAAGCCGGGACAGAAGAATCTTATAGCATTCCAGGTTTTTCGCTGGTGTGACGGAAGCTATCTTGAAGACCAGGATTTCTTCAGGCATAGCGGTGTGGGACGTGACTGTTATCTTTACACACGCAATAAAAAACGTATTGACGATATACGTGTAACTCCGGATCTCGACAGCAAATACATTAATGGTTCACTTGATATAGAACTCAGCCTTAAGGGAAACAACAATGTGACACTCGAACTTTTTGATCCTGAGAACAATGTTGTTGCCACGAAGGATGTGAGAGGTTCAGGAAAAATAAGCACAACCATTGATGTGGAGAAACCGAACAAGTGGTCAGCAGAAACTCCGTATCTGTACACTTTAAGGGCATCTGTAAACAATGGAGGAAATATCTCGGAAGTAGTTCCTGTTAAGGTGGGTTTCAGGAAGATAGAACTGAAAAATACGCAGGTTCTTGTAAACGGTCAGCCTGTATTGTTCAAGGGTGCTAATCGACATGAAATGGACCCTGACGGAGGTTATGTAGTATCACGCGAACGTATGATACAGGATATACAGATAATGAAGAAATTCAATATCAATGCTGTCCGTACATGCCATTATCCTGATGATCCATTCTGGTATGAATTATGCGATAGGTATGGTATATACATGGTTGCAGAAGCTAACATAGAATCTCATGGAATGGGATATGGCGATAAAACCCTTGCCAAAAACAAGGAATTTGCCAAAGCTCACATGGAAAGGAATATGCGTAATGTGCAGCGAAACTTCAATCATCCGAGCATTATATTCTGGTCTTTGGGAAATGAAGCCGGTTATGGACCTAATTTTGAGGCTGCATATGATTGGGTGAAAGCCGAAGACCCAAGCCGTGCCGTTCAATACGAACAGGCCGGAAAATCAGGAAAGACTGACATATTCTGTCCTATGTACTACAGGTATAAAGGTTGTGAAGAATATGCAAAGGATGTGAACTCCACCAAACCGCTTATACAGTGTGAATATGCACATGCCATGGGAAATTCGCAGGGAGGTTTCAAGGAGTATTGGGACCTTGTGCGCAAATACCCTAAGTATCAGGGTGGTTTCATATGGGACTTCGTTGACCAGTCATGTCGATGGACAGGTGAAAATGGTAAAATGATATATGCTTATGGTGGAGATTTCAATCGTTTTGATGCTAGTGATAACAATTTCTGCAATAATGGTCTTATCAGTCCTGACCGTGTCCCTAACCCACATATGTATGAGGTAGGCTATTTCTATCAGAACATTTGGACTACTTCCGGTGATTTGTCGAAAGGCGAGATAAAAATATATAATGAGAATTTTTTCCGTGATTTGTCTGCCTATCGTTTGGAATGGGAATTATTGAAGGATGGAAATGCAGTACGCAGTGGCGTGGTAGAGAATCTGAAAGTTGCCCCACAGCAGACTGTGTCTTTAAGACTTGATTATGGTAAAATATGTAACGGCAGTGAATGGCTGCTTAATGTGAGGTATGTTCAGAAGAACAGTGAAAGCCTTGTACCGGCAGGACATATTGTCGCAAAGAACCAGATTGTATTGCAACAATACAAGGCTCCTGAAATGAGGCTGGATAATGTAGTTGAAGCAAATATAGCAGTAGTAACTCCGGCAGTGAATGATGATAATGTAAATTGCATGGAAATATATGGCGAGAATTTCAATATCCAGTTTAACAAGCATAACGGTTTTATGGACAGCTACACTGTGAATGGAACTCAGATGATAAAGGAAGGTGCGGCATTGACACCGAACTTCTGGCGTGCTCCTACCGACAATGATTACGGAGCCGGGCTTCAGAACAAGTATGCGGTATGGAAGAATCCGGGTATGAAACTTATTTCTCTGAAACAAAAAACGGAAAATGAACAGGCAATAGTATCTGCAGAATATGAAATGAAGAAAGTATCTGCAAGATTATATCTTACTTATACCATCAACAATAAAGGTGCAGTAAAAGTAACTCAGAAGATGGTTGCCGACAAGAATGCAAAAGTATCAGACATGTTCCGCTTCGGTATGCAGATGGTAATGCCTGAGTCATTTGAGAATATCTCATATTATGGCCGTGGTCCTGTGGAAAACTATATTGATCGTAATCACAGTACAGACCTCGGTATTTATAACCAGACTGTAACAGAGCAGTTTTATGCATATATCCGCCCACAGGAAAACGGTACAAAGACAGATATACGCTGGTGGAAAATATTGAACGAAGAAGGTAAAGGACTTATGTTTATAGCTGAGTCTCCTTTCTCAGCATCGGCGCTACATTATACAATAGAATCTCTTGATGATGGTGTTCAGAAAGACCAGAGGCATTCAAACGAGGTAGAACCTTCCGATTTGACCAATTTCCTTATTGATAAAGTTCAGCAGGGATTGGCCTGTGAGAATAGTTGGGGAGCAATCCCTCGTGATGAGTACAGGATACCTTATGGTAACTATGAATTTACATTCATAATGACTTTTGCAAAATAGATTTTTATAAACATTGATATTGTAAAGGGTGTAATTTTATGAGAAGAATAAGCATGTTTTTTTTAATACTGATTTTGTTTTTGGATACATCTAATAATGCTTTTGCAAAAGTGAAATTATCTTCAATTTTGGGTGATAGTATGGTTTTGCAACAGTGTGGAACTGTTAAACTGAATGGAATGTCAAATCCTAATACAGAGATTAAGATAACAGCTTCATGGGATAATAAAGTAGTAAGAACCAAAAGTAATATAAATGGTCAATGGCAGGCTGAAATAAAAACGCTATCAGCTGGTGGACCTTATAAAATAACATTTGATGATGGTGACAAATTGATTCTCGAGGATGTGTATTTAGGAGAAGTATGGTTATGCTCAGGTCAGTCTAATATGGCTATGCCATTAAAAGGGAAAATAGGTCAGCCAATTTTGGAGTCTAATGAAGTTATAGCAAATGCAGTTCCAGATATACCAATAAGAATGTTTACTGTTAAACCAAACCCGACAATAGAGAAGGTTGATACTGTGAAAGGTAAATGGTTGGTAAATTCTCCTCAAAATGTTGCAGATTTTAGTGCGGTTGCATATTTTTATGGTTTACGTTTATATAAAACATTAGGAGTACCTATCGGTTTGATTAATACAAGTTGGGGTGGATCAAATATAGAATCGTGGATGCCTTATGATTCATTAAAACAAGATTCTAGTATTTCATTTAAACATCTTAAATCAAATGTTATACCTAAAAATCCGCAGCATAAAGCTTCACTTCTGTATAATGGAATGATTTATCCTTTACGTAATGTATCTATTAAAGGTATTATATGGTATCAAGGGGAATCTAACGTTGCTAGATATTATAAGTATATAAATCAACAAAAAGCATTTGTTTCACATTTAAGGATGCTTTTTAGAGATAAGAGTTTACCTTTTTATTATGTACAGATTGCTCCGCATGGCAATAAGAAGAATAATAATCTACCGTATATGCGTGAAGCTCAAATGAAATCTGAATTTTTAATTCCAAATTCAGGAATGGCAGTTATTCTTGACAGCGGTGAAAAAGATTGCATTCATCCTGCTTCAAAAAGGGTTGTAGGTGATCGATTGGCATATTTAGCTTTATTAAATGATTATGGGATGAAAGGTCTATCGGCATATCCTCCAGTTTATAAGAAAAAGGAAATTAAGGATAATAAAATAATATTATATTTTGATAGGGCAGAGATGGGATTGACATCTTTTGGAAAGGAATTAAATTATTTTGAGATTGCAGGTGAAGATAAAGTCTTTTATAAAGCAAAAGCGAGAATAGAAGGGAGTAAGGTGATTGTTTGGTCAGAAGAGGTACAAAAACCATTAGAGGCTAGATATGCTTTTCATAATTTTGTAGTAGGTGATTTGTTTGGTATTTCTGGCTTGCCAGTTTCTTCTTTTAGAACAGATTTAGATAACTAACCAATATATTAGTTCTCTTTAAAAAGTATCTCAAAAAGTCGTATTAACAAAAGTATTCTTATGTTTTTGAATAATGCAATTACTAAGTCGTCTTTAGTACTGTTCGGATTGGGCATTATATCCAGTCTGAACGCAGCCAATGAAAATGTACAGTCGCCAAATATAATATTCATACTTGCTGATGATCTGGGGATAGGAGATTTGGGATGTTACGGTCAGAAAGTTATCAAAACTCCTGCAATAGACAATTTGGCAAAGAATGGAATAATGTTTGCACAGCATTATTCTGGCTCTACGGTAAGTGCACCTTCAAGATGCGTATTGTTGACAGGGAAACATACTGGTCATTCATATATAAGGGGAAATAAAGGTTATACAGCCGAAGATGGAAGAAAATATGACCATAATTTGGGTGATGAGGAGGTGACAGTGGGAGAAGTTCTGAAGACTAAGGGATATACTACAGCCTGTATAGGTAAGTGGGGATTAGGAGGACCTGGTGGTGAGGGACATCCTAATAATCAGGGTTTTGATTATTTCTTCGGATATTTAGGGCAAGGAAACGCTCATAGTTATTATCCTACACAGTTGTTTGAAAATAATGATGTGGTGAAACTCGGCAATAAAGTTTACTCGCATGATTTGATAGTAGAAAAGGCTTTGAATTTTATTGATAAAAACAGTGATAAGTCTTTCTTCCTATATATGACACCTACAATTCCTCATGCAGAGCTTATAGTACCTAACGATGAATATATGGGTTATGAAGGTAAGTTCGAGGAGAAACCTTTTAAAGGTACCAAGTCTTATTGTCCTCAGGACAAGCCGAGAGCTACATTTGCTGCTATGGTAAGTCGTTTGGACAGAGATGTTCAGAGAGTAGTGGATATGCTGAGTAAAAAAAGAATCCTTGACAATACGATAATAGTATTTTCTTCAGATAATGGAACTCACCATGAAGGAGGACATGACCCGAAATATTTTGACAGTAACAGTATTTACAGAGGCGGTAAGAGAGATATGTATGAAGGTGGTATTAGAACACCGTTTATTGTATATTGGAGTCGTATATTAAAAAAAGGAAGTGTTTCAGAACACCAGTCTGCTTTTTGGGATTTCATGCCAACTGTGTGTGAACTTACAGGAGCGAAAGCACCTGAAAATATTGATGGAGTATCTTATCTACCAACATTGTTAGGAAAGAAAGGACAAAAGAAACATGACTGTTTGTATTTTGAATTTTTCGAGCAGGGTGGCAAAAGGGCTGTGATTAAAGATAACTGGAAATTGATTCAACTTGATGTTAATAAGAAGAAAGAAACCCGTTATGAATTGTATGATATAAAGTCGGATCCAAGTGAAACAAAAGATCTGGCTTCTGAAAATGATAAAAAAGTAGAGGAACTTAAAGAGTTAATGAATCAATCACATAATGAAAGTGATATTTGGAAATTTATTTATGAGTAATAATAATTGAACTCTATTTAAAAAGTTTCTCAGAAAGTCATATTAACAATTTATATTTTCAATATATATGATACCATCAGTAAAGTCTCGATTTAAAAGATGAAAAAACATTAGTGTCCAGATTTTAATGGGACATTAATGATGCTTTTAATTATGAACTTTTATTTTTCATGTGAATCATGAGTTGGCGTCATGATTCACATGAATTATTCATATCTACAGAATTAAATTTGAATAGTTACTTAATATGTGTTTTATGAAGATTTTAGGTTGTAAAGGCAAACTTTTAGTAGGATTATTAATAACCTCTTGGTCAAATTCAATTTGTCTATCTCAGAAACGTCCCAATATATTATGGCTCACTTATGAAGATACATCTCCATATTTTGTAGGTTGTTATGGAAATGAGAATGCACATACTCCGGTCATGGATGAATTGGCTGAAAATGGAATTCGGTTTGAAAATGCATTCTCTACAGGAACGGTCTCGTCTCCGAGCCGTTTTTGCCTTATAACAGGTTGCAAACCTGGAAAATTTGGAACAGGCAACCATCGCAGTAAATATCAGATTCCTTCATATATACATGGTTTCCCTGAATTTTTACGTCGTGCCGGGTATTATACTACTAATAACTCTAAAACAGACTATAACCATAAGATGCATCGAACTATGATACGAGATTCGTGGGATGAGAGTAGCGGAAAGGCTTCGTGGAGAGGAAGAAAACTGGGACAACCATTCTTTGCAGTTTTCAATAGTGGGCATTCACATCAATCGCGTACGATGACAAATCCATGGGAGGTATATAAAGAACAAGTGTTGTCTAAATTGGACAAAGAAAGAATCTTATCTGCTGATGATAAATTTGAAATGCCTCCTTTCTATTGTGATACGCCGGATATGAGGAAACAGGTTTCACGAATATATAATTCCATATCGTTGACCGACCAGCATTTTGGAGAGATTCTTAAAGAATTGGATAAGGATGGATTGAGGGATAGTACTATAATATTCTGCTTTGCCGATCATGGTGAAGGAATGCCAAGAGGAAAGGGGAGTGCTTTAGGTAACGGATATAAAATTCCTTTTATTTTATGGATTCCTGAAATGTATAAACACTTGACTCCATGGGGAAGCGGAGTAATTACGGATGAGTTGGTGAGTTTTGATGATTTTGGTGCGACGGTATTATCACTTGCTGGAGTTCAAGTGCCTGACTATATTGAAGGTACTCCTTTTTTGCCATATAATGAAAAGAGGGAAAAACAATATGTATTTGGAGCTTGTGATGCCGTTGATAATAATATAGAGGTTTCACGTTCTGTTATTGATGGACAATATGTATATACACGAGTTTTTACAAATTATCAACCTTTTGTTCGGTGGATAAGCTATTATGATCATGCTGATATACAGAAATTGATGAGGAGGGATTATAAAAGTAATATCATGAATGATTTACAGAAAGAAATAATGGAACCTCGTGTCGTAGAATATTTATATGATTTGAAAGCGGATAAGTGGGAAACTAAGAATCTTGCGTTTTTACCCGAATATAAGGAAAAGGTTACTGAATTGCGTTTGGCTTTGAAACAACATCTTATAGAAACTAAAGATGTCAACTTTATTCCTGAATATACTTTATCATTAGAAGAACAAAGGAATATTATTCCATATGATTTAAGACAGGATGTTATAAAGTATCCTATAAATGAAGTTATAGAAACTGCAATGTTATGTGGGATGGGTGAGAACGTTATACAGGAGCAATTGAATAGAATTACGCATGAAAATGATATTGTATCTTATTGGGCTGCTATAGGATTATTTTCACAAAGAGAAAAACTTATCCCTTATATAAAACAATTGAAATCATGTTTGGATGTTGTGAATTATGCTCCTGCAAGAATATGGCTTTCTGCTTCGATTCTGAATATTGAGAATAGTGATAAGGCTTATGATGTTTTGAATGGTTATTTACTGGACAAAAATGATTATTTGGCAATTTATTCTATGAATGCTTTATTGGAAATGAATATCGATGTAGCTAAACAATTTGTTCCTACTTTAAATGAACAGGAACGTATTTATGACAATAACAAAAAGCGTCCGGGAGTAATAAGTATGATGAATGTAGCCCGTTTACGACTTGAAGGTAAGGATTTCCGTTTTGCATCATTCTGGTAATTTAACGATTATATTATATGCTGAATAAACAAATATTATCAACACTTATAATGGGAGGATTGTCTATAGGAGCTAATTCTCAGAATATCCCCAATGTGGTATGCATATTGGCAGATGATATAGGTTATTATGATTTAAGCTGTTACGGAGCTGAGAAAATATCGACTCCTAACCTTGACAAGCTTGCAGCTAAGGGGGTGCGTTTTACTAATGCATACTCTCCAGCTTCCACTTCTTCTCCTTCAAGATATGCTATGCTGACAGGGGAATATGCATGGAGAAAAAATGTAGGTATATTGCCGGCAGATGCTCCTCTGAGTATATCTAAGGACAGTATTACATGGCCTAAGATTATGAAAAGATTGGGCTATAATACTGCTATTGTAGGTAAATGGCATCTTGGAGTTGGTGAAAAAGGTGTTCCGGTAGATTTCAATTCGAGCATATCAGCCGGACCTCTTGCTGTAGGATTTGATTATTGTTATTATTTCCCGGGTACTAATGACAGGGTTCCATGTGTCTATATTGAACAGGATAGGGTAGTCGGGCTTGACCATAATGACCCTATTCAAGTTTCTTATAAAAAGAAAGTTGGAGATTGGCCTACGGGCAAGGAAAACCCTGAGAAGCTGGTTTTGAAACATCATTTGGGGCATAACAATACTATAGTAAATGGTATTGGTAGAATAGGTTGGATGACAGGAGGTAAATCAGCCTTGTGGAATGATGAAACAATGTCGGATGATTTATGTAATAAGGCTATAGAATATATAAAGGATAATAAAAAGAAGCCTTTCTTTTTGTATTATGCACCTCAGAATGCTCACGAACCAAGAGTTCCTTCTAAGAAGTTCAGAGGGAAATCAAAAGCCGGTATTTATGGTGATGTGATAGAGGAGTTTGATTATTGTGTGGGAAGAGTCATTCAGTGTCTTAAAGATGAGGGATTGTATGATAATACTATTATTATAGTATCGAGTGATAATGCTCCAATGATTAAGGAAGGATACGATGATGGTGCTTTGGAGAACATGAACGGTCATAATCCTTATGGAAATCTTCGTGGTGAGAAGTATTCTTTACATGAAGGGGGAACAAAAGTTCCGTTTATTTTTTCATGGCCGGAAAAGATTGATGAACCGTTTGTTCAGGGCCAACCGTTCTGCTATATGGATTTGATGGCTACAGTACCTTCTTTAATAGGGTATAAGCTTAATAAGGCTGATATGGTAGATACAGAGGATGCTTCAGAACTTTTTATAAAAGAAAATGCCGGATTGTATCGTAAGTTTATATGTACTCAAAACAATGGAGGAGATCTTTCGTTAAGAATGGGTAAATGGAAGTTTATACCAGGAAAGCCGGGTGTTCAGGCAGAACTCTATAATTTAGAAGAAGACCCATCGGAAATAAGGAATGTAAACTTTGCTTACCCGGAGATAAGTTGGATATTCAGACAATATATTAAAACTTTGAATAAGAGATAAATTATGATTCAGAGATTTAAGACATCAATGATGTTACTGGGGATTGCAGCAGGTGCTTTCGCCAAAGGAGCAGAACAGAAGCCTAATGTTCTGTTCATTATGATAGACGACTATGGATGGGCTGATGTGGGGTATAATGGAAGTAAATTCTATGAAACTCCCAATATAGACAGACTTGCTTCTGAGGGTATGATATTTACTAATGGTTATGCTCCTGCATCTATTAGTTCTCCTACACGTGTAAGCGTAATGACCGGTAAATATCCGGCACGAAATGGTATAACAGACTGGATTCCCGGCTATCAGTATGGACTTAATGAGAAACAATTAAGTCAATATAAGATGATTGCTCCGGAAATGCCGCTTAATATGCCTCTTGAGGAAGTTATCATTCCTGAAACTATGAAGGAGAATGGATATTCTACATATCATATTGGTAAATGGCATTGTGCAGAGGATTCGTTGTACTATCCTCAATACCAAGGGTTTGATGTTAATATCGGTGGGTGGCTTAAGGGCTCTCCTAATGGAATAAAAAGATCGCAAGGTGGTAAAGGTGCTTACTTTTCACCATACAGAAATCCTTATTTGCCTGATGGACCTGATGGAGAATATCTTACCGATCGTTTAGGCGATGAGGCTATTAAATTAATAAATGCTTCTAAATCAAAACCGTTCTTTATGTATTTGGCTTTTTATGCAGTGCATACTCCTATTGAAGCAAAGCCTGAATATGTAGAATATTTTAAGAAGAAGGCTCATAAGATGCGTCTTGATGAGATTCAGCCTTTTACAAAAGATTTGGAGTGGTATAAGAATGCTGATCATAAAAAGTGGCATTGGAAAGAGCGTGTGGTCCAGAGTGATGCAGAATATGCAGCACTGATATATTCAATGGATGAGAATATTGGTAGAGTATTGGACACTCTGAAGAAGAATGGAATGGATAAAAACACAATAGTTTGTCTTCTTTCTGACAATGGTGGTTTGTCAACTGCTGAAGGCTCACCTACTTGTAACTTTCCATTGCGTGCCGGTAAGGGTTGGCTTTACGAAGGTGGAATACGTGAACCTTTCCTTATAAAGTATCCAAAAGTGGTAGAAGCCGGTAGTGTATGTCATAATCCGGTAATAGGGGTTGATTTTTATCCTACAATCTTGGATTTGGCAGGATTACCATTGAAACCTGAACAGCATATGGATGGTGTAAGTCTTGTTCCTTTACTTAAGGGAGACAGGACTTTTGACAGAGGTCCTATTTTCTGGCATTATCCACATTATGGGGGTAAAGGTGATACTCCCGGTGGTGCTGTGCGTATGGGTGATTACAAGCTTATTGAGTTTTATGAGGATAATCATATTGAATTATATAATTTAAGAACGGATATATCTGAAACTCATGACTTAAGCAAAGAAAAGCCTGAAATCGCAGCAGATATGCTTAAGCGTCTGCATGAATGGAGAAAGGATTGTGGGGCTAAGATGCCAAAGGTTAATCCGAATTACAAGAAATGATTAGAATAAGGAAAGTCTTGGGTCTTCAAATAATTGGAGATTCAAGACTTTCTTTTTTATTCTCCGTTTTCTATACCATAGGCTATGGTATTACAAGTTTATCTATATGCTTGTGAAGGATGTGAAAGATTTTTTGAGTATAAATTTGTTCTATTATATGATATTCCTTATATTTGAAAAAACATATTGTTTGTATGAAAAGGGAATTGTTGTATAGGGTGACATATATGGTATATTGCGTTAATGCTTTTGCTGAACGTTATCATTTAAGTGATAAACAGGCTTTTGCTTACCTTAAGAGGTATAAAGGCATAGATTTTCTTGATGAGTGTTATGAGGCAGAACATCAACTCTCAATAAGTGATGCAGTTGAAGATTTAACTGTTATATGTAAAAGAAATGGAGGAAAGTTGGGATGATTACATTGTATCATGGTTCAAATGTTGAAATAGATCATATATGTTTGGAGAAGTGTAATCCTTATAAGGATTTTGGACGTGGTTTTTATCTTACAGATATATATGATCAGGCTAAACAAATGGCTCATAGACGTACTCGTATCGCAGGTGAGGGTAAACCTATAGTGACATCATATGAATTTAATGAGGATTTATTAGTAGATAAATCTTTGAATGTAAGGATTTTTGATGAACCTTCAAAAGAATGGGCTTTATTTATATTAGAGAATAGATATAATGGTATAAAGCATGACTTTGATATAGTAATAGGTCCAATAGCAGATGATGGGGTAGCTTTTCAACTGGAATTATATACGAGAAAAATGATTACTATTGATATGTTAATAAAAGAGTTAACTTATCGAAAACTGAATAGACAATATTATTTCGGAACAGAGTTATCAATTTCTAAACTTAAAAAAATATGTCAGAACAAGAATTGTTTTTGAGAAATTCATTAGTTAGCAGTCTAATTGCAATGTTAATGGATGGGTATGAAATGAAAGTTTTGGAGGCGATGGATACATTTTATAATTCTCAATTGTATGAGAAGATTTTAGATAAAGAAACAGGATTGTATATTCAAAGTGCACCATATAATTATGAACTGCTTAAACATGAACTTGAGTTTGGTAGAATTGTATAATGGAATTTATCTATTTGTAGGATGAACCTCAAAATGAGGACAGTTCCAAGGCACAAGTATGAAAAAACGAGTCCGATTTTGAATGAACCGGACTCGTTTTCATATCTGAAGTGTAGTTTTTTTATTGAAGTGTTCCGTTCTCAGCCTGTTTAATCATTTCTGCACTTGCGTACATATAGATTTCAACGCGTCTGTTTTCCTGGCGTCCGGCTTCAGTACTGTTGCTGGCTACAGGATTTTCTTCTCCTAAACCTTCAACACTCTTTATCTGATTTCCTGATACGCCACATGCCATAAGATATCCGGATACGCTCGCTGCACGCTGTTTTGAAAGTTCTATGTTCTTTTGTACACTTTCGGCTGCTGTAGAATTTTTCCAACCGGTATTGTCTGTATATCCGTATATTGATACATCCATTCCGGGATTCTGTTTGAGAACATTATTGGCAAAATCTGTCAATGAGTTTTTGGCAGAAGTGCTAAGTGTAGAACTACTTGTGCTGAACAGAATACCTGATGCAAATGTAACCTTTACTGCTTGCAGACCGTTATTGTCTGTTATCTGTTCTACTTGTGCATTTTCTATTTTTGCAGCTTCTTCTGCAGCCTTGTCCATTTTCTTTCCAATTAGAACTCCGGCTCCTGTACCAACGGCTGCTCCTACTGCAGCTCCAATGGCAGCTCCTTTACCTTTACCTGCAAGACCTCCAATAAGTGCTCCAAGTGCGGCTCCACCACCACCACCTATCATACCACCTTTGGCTGTATTGGTCATACCGCAGCTACCCATCATCATTCCTGCACACAAGATTAATGCAACGTTTTTGTAAGTCTTCATTTTATTAAGTGTTTAGTTATATTGTTATGTCAAGGTCCGGCATAATATTATCGTGCCGGACCGTAATTATAATCAGTAAGCGAAGATAGGATAGTCCTTCATTTTGTCGTTTACTCTTGCTCTTACAGATGCTATAACTTCTTCGTTGTCAACATTTGAAAGAACAGTTTCAATCATTTCTGCAATTTCGTACATCAAGTCTTCTTTAGCACCGCGTGTAGTGATGGCAGGGGTACCAAGACGGATACCTGATGTCTGGAATGCAGAACGTGTGTCGAACGGTACCATGTTCTTGTTTACGGTGATATCTGCTGCAACTAATGCTTTTTCTGCTACTTTACCTGTCAGTTCAGGATATTTGGTTCTCAAGTCTACAAGCATTGAGTGATTGTCTGTACCGCCTGATACGATTGTAAATCCTCTGTCCATAAGAGCCTGGGCCAATGCAGCGGCATTTTTCTTAACCTGCATCTGATATTCTTTATATTCAGGCTGCAGACATTCGCCGAATGCAACAGCTTTAGCTGCGATGACATGTTCAAGCGGACCGCCCTGAATACCAGGGAACACTGCTGAGTCGAGCAACTGTGACATCATCTTGATTTCTCCCTTTGGAGTTGTCTTTCCCCATGGGTTAGGGAAGTCCTTGCCCATCATGATAACACCACCGCGAGGACCGCGCAAAGTCTTGTGGGTAGTAGAAGTTACGATGTGAGCATACTTGACTGGGTTGTCGAGTAATCCGGCTGCGATAAGTCCGGCCGGGTGAGCCATATCAATCATAAGGAGAGCACCTACTTTGTCGGCAATATCTCTCATTCTCTTGTAGTCCCATTCTCTTGAATATGCAGAGCCACCACCGACGATGAGTTTTGGTCTTTCTCTAAGAGCGATTTCTTCCATCTGGTCGTAATCAACTCTTCCTGTTTCCTTGTTCAAGTTATATTCGCAAGGAGTATATAATATACCTGATGTATTTACGGCTGAACCGTGTGACAGATGTCCTCCGTGTGCAAGGTTAAGTCCCATGAATTTGTCGCCAGGGTTTAATACGGCTAAGAATACTGCTGCATTAGCCTGTGCTCCTGAGTGTGGCTGTACGTTGGCCCATTCTGCTCCGAAAATCTGTTTCAGTCTGTCGATGGCGATTTGTTCGCTCTGGTCTACTACTTCGCAACCTCCGTAATATCTTTTGCCGGGATAACCTTCTGCATATTTGTTTGTTAGGCAAGAGCCCATGGCTTCCATAACCTGATCGCTTACAAAGTTTTCAGATGCAATCAACTCTATACCTTTGAGCTGACGCTGATGTTCTTTTTCTATAATTCCGAAAATTAAATCATCTCTTTTCATAGTTGTAATAAAATAAATTATATGTTAATAATTGAATGAATTTTAGAATATTGCACCTACGGAAAAACTTAGAATGTTTTTGCTTCTTTTCAGAACCAAATCTTTCTCATTGTAGGGCTCAATGGTCTGTTGCTTGTCGTAAGTAACAGATTTTGTTATATTGTTACATCCTATCTCGTATCTGAAGTCGAAGAATATATTCGATATATTTACTCCAATACCTAAAATGGCACTGTAATTGATAGGTCTGATATGTTCCTTGATATCTTTCTGATAGAATCCCGAATATTCGCTTGAACTCTGTTTCTTTATTGTCCATGCTATTTTGGGGCCAAGGAAGAACGACATTCCGTATGGATAGGAGTCTATGAATTTATAACCATACAGTATAGGTACTTCTAATGATGAAATCTTGGTTTTTATCAGTGCGTTGCTTTCCAATATCGTAGCGTTCTCCCTCAGATTGCTCATACTGATACTGCCTTGCGAAATGGAATATGATATTTCAGGCTGAAGAAAGTGTTTGTTCTTTACCGGTATTCTTGTGAATAAAGTGGCGATATATCCCACCTTGTAGTTATTCTGAATGTCTGTTATTTCTTGTTCCCCATAGCAAAGCTTGTTGGTAAACATCATTGTGGAATTGAATCCTCCCTTGATTCCCACACTTACCTTTTGTCTTTTCTGCCTGTTGTCTTGCAGCATAATATCTTGTGCATACAGGTTGGAACTGCATGCAAGCATTATAGCTGAAAGTATTGACAAGCATAATTTCTTCATTGACAGGCTATTTCTTTTTTTCAACTGACCATCCGAATTTTCCTATTTTCTTTCCGGTTTCGTAATATCCGCCATGTGCGTAAACAAGAAGGTTTGATTTGGCAAGCTCGAATTTCCCGGTTTCTGAATCAAGGTATTTTTCGTCGGCCTTTACATTTACCACATCGGCTATGAACATGTCATGCGAGCCTAACGATATTATCTCTTTAACTCTGCATTCTATACATAGCGGTGATTCTTCTATTATAGGTGCATTCACTACCGATGCTTTTCCAGGTGTGAGTTTCATTTCACTGAACTTGTTGAAGTTCTTTCCTGATCTTACTCCGCACCAGTCAGTGGCATAGGCCATATCTTTTGTGGTAAGGTTTATCACGAACTCCATATTCTTTTTCAGAATGGGGTAGGAGTGTCGTTCCGGCCTTACCGATATGTAACACATAGGTGGGTTGGTACATATAGTACCCACCCACGCTACTGTTATAATGTTATATTCTTCTTCACAGCTGCCGCAGCTTACCATTACGGCAGGCAGCGGATAAACCATGGTACCTGGTTTCCAGTCTTGTTTCATTATCAGATAAGTTTAATATTATCCTTCTGCTGCTCTTTTTCGCAGTAGTGACATTTCAACAGGCCTTTTTCCTTGTCTGTCACGTGAAACCATGTCTGCATAGGTTCATTGTTTGTGATGCATTTTGGGTTGTTGCATTTCACAATTCCTTTCAGTTCGTCAGGCATAATGGCTTCTTTCTTTTCTACTACAGCATAGTTTCTGATAACGTTAAGCTTGATATTTGATGCTACTACCGAGATACGGTTTATTTCTTCGTCAGTGAAGAACTTGTCTGCAATCTTGATGATACCTTTCTTGCCAAGTTTCTTGCTTTCGAGGTTATAGCCTATAGTGATATTGCTGTCCATATCCTTAAGGTTCAGCAGTGAAACTACGGTGAAAAGTTTGTCTGACGGTATATGGTCTATTACAGTGCCGTTTTCAAGAGCGGCTACCTGCAGTTCTTTTTTTTCGTTCATGGTCAAAAATGTATTTATATTCTGTTATTATTTTTCAGTATCGGCTTTTACCTCGTCAAGTGTAATTCCCAATACGTCGCAAAGAATAGCCTGACGTGCGTACAGACCGTTTTGTGCCTGCTGGAAGTAGTATGCTTTAGGATTGTCGTCCACATCATAGGCAATTTCGTTCACTCTTGGCAGCGGATGCAGGATACGCAGGTTAGGGCGTGTCTTCTCCAGCATTTTGTTGTTCAGAATATATACATCTTTTACTCTCTCATATTCCATCAAGTCGGTGAAGCGTTCTCTCTGCACACGTGTCATATAAAGAATGTCGGCATCGGCAATCACATCTTCGTTGAATTCAGTGTGCTCTACATATTTAATATTATGTTCCTTGCAGTAGATTTTGTATTCTTCCGGCATTTTAAGTTCGTCCGGCGCGATGAAATGGAATGTAGGATTGAAATGGCGCATAGCCATCAGAAGAGAGTGTACTGTACGACCGTATTTCAAGTCGCCCACCATGTAGATGTTCAGGTTTTCCAGAGTTCCCTGAGTCTTGTATATGGAGTATAAGTCCAGCATAGTTTGCGAAGGATGCTGGTTTGCACCGTCGCCTGCATTGACGATAGGAACTTTTGTCACTTCGCTGGCATATCTTGCAGCACCTTCCAGGTAGTGTCTCATCACGATAATGTCAGCATAGTTACTTACCATCATGATAGTATCCTTCAGGGTTTCGCCTTTTGATGAGCTTGTTACCTTAGGGTCTGTAAAACCTATTACTTTTGCACCCAGACGGTTAGCTGCAGTTTCAAAACTGAGGCGTGTACGAGTTGACGGCTCAAAAAACAATGTTGCCACAATTCTTCCTGCCAGAAGGCTACGGTTCGGCTTCTTCTCAAATTCTCTTGCCATTTCCAGAAGGTAAAGTATTTTCTCTTTGGAATGTCCAGCAATAGTAACTAAACTTCTATTTTCCATATTAGCAGTTTTATGTTTATTTTTTAATACCGAAGTCCAAAGGTACATAAAATATTTTAAAGTTCCGCCCAATTTTTGATATTTATGAGAAGTTAATGAAAACTTCATTTTTCATTTGTTTTTGCGCTCACCTTTTGCTAATTTTGTGTCGATTTGTTCCCTTTTTGGAGAATTAGGGGACTGATATGTAATAAATAAGCAATTTCAATGAGAAAGACTTTTATCATCGTACTTTGGGCGTTGCTGCTGATAGGTATGCTGGCAACGTATATAATATTTTCTGCTATCTCAGATGGCAAGATTGGTTATGTGCCACCTATTGAGGAACTTGAAAATCCTAATCTAAAGTTTGCCACACAGGTTATTTCTGACGACGGAAAGGTGTTGGGAACATGGTCACTCAGCAAGGAGAACCGTCTGTATGTAGGTTACGAGGATTTGTCACCAAATCTGGTGCATGCTCTTGTGGCTACTGAGGACGTGCGTTTCAGTGAACATTCAGGTATTGATGCGCGAGCTTTCATGCGTGCCCTTATCAAGCGTGGTGTGTTCATGCAGAAAAATGCCGGTGGTGGTAGTACTATAACTCAGCAGTTGGCTAAGCAGTTCTATTCTCCTACAGCGGACAATGTTATGGAACGTTTGCTTCAGAAACCTATAGAGTGGGTTATTGCCGTAAAGTTGGAGCGTTATTATACCAAGGAAGAAATCCTCACGATGTATCTCAATAAGTTCGATTTCCTGAACAATGCCGTAGGTATAAAGACGGCAGCAGGTACATATTTCTCAAAAGATCCTAAGGATTTGAGCATTGAAGAGGCTGCTACACTTATAGGTATGTGCAAGAATCCTTCCCTGTATAATCCGCGTCGATTTAATGAACGTACACGCGGACGCCGAAATGTGGTGCTCGACCAGATGCGTAAAGCCGGTTATCTGACAGAGGATGAACGCGATTCGCTTCAGGCACTACCTTTGGTTCTTAGATACAGGCCGGTTGACCATAATGACGGTCTGGCTACATACTTCAGAGAATATCTCCGAGGAGTGTTGAATGCAAAGAAACCGGTGAAGAAGAATTATCGCGGATGGCAGATGCAGAAGTTCTACGAAGATTCCCTTGCGTGGGAAACAAATCCTCTGTATGGGTGGTGCGCAAAGAACAAGAAAAAGGATGGTTCAAACTATAATCTTTATACAGATGGGTTAAAGATTTATACTACTATCAACTCGCGCATGCAGCAATATGCCGAAGAGGCAGTTCAGGAGCATGTGGCTGAGTATCTGCAGCCTCGTTTCTTCAAGGAAAAGAAAGGTAGAAAGACAGCACCATACACAAATCAGTTATCAGCGGAAGAGGTTGATGCTATCTTGAATCGTTCCATAAAGCAAAGCGAACGTCGTCGTGTGATGAAGGCAGCCGGATATTCGGATGCGGAAATAATGAAGGCTTTCAATACTCCACGTGAGATGACTGTGTTTACATATCAGGGCGAGAAAGACACTATAATGACTCCTCTTGATTCCATTAAATACTACAAGCACTTCCTGCGTGCCGGATTTATGTCGATGGATCCTATTACAGGGTATGTGAAAGCATATGTTGGAGGACCTAACTATGACAATTTCAAGTATGATATGGCTATGGTGGGACGCCGTCAGGTGGGTTCTACTATCAAACCGTACCTGTATTCACTTGCAATGGAAAACGGTTTTTCTCCGTGTGACGAGACAAGAAACGTTGAGGGAACTTATTTCGACGAGAACGGTATTGCATGGACTCCGAGAAACAGTTCAAAGAAGCATTATGGCGAAATAGTTACTCTGAAATGGGGACTTGCAAATTCTAACAACTGGATTTCGGCTTATCTGATGAGTAAACTTAATCCGTATGAATTGGTCAGACTGATTCATTCGTTCGGTGTACTGAATAAGGAAATACAGCCTACCATCTCTTTGTGTCTCGGACCTTGTGAGATCTCGGTGGGCGAAATGGTAAGCGCATACACGGCTTTCGTGAATAAGGGAATACGTACGGCACCATTGTTTGTTACACGTATAGAGGACAACGACGGTAATGTGCTTGCCACATTCTCTCCACAGGTGAACGAGGTGATAAGCGAAAGCAGCGCATACAAGATGCTTGTAATGCTGCGTGCGGT
Organism: uncultured Bacteroides sp.; assembly: GCA_900544075.1. GTDB lineage: Bacteria > Bacteroidota > Bacteroidia > Bacteroidales > Bacteroidaceae > Phocaeicola. The sequence continues at coordinate 146,911 of UQTJ01000002.1, read as the reverse complement.
AATAAACGAAGGTACCGGTGGACGTGTAAGAAGACTATACCATATCACAGCCGATATGGGTGGTAAGACAGGTACTACGAACAATAACTCCGACGGTTGGTTTATGGGCTTTACTCCAAGTCTGGTGTCCGGATGCTGGGTAGGAGGTGAAGAACGTGATATTCACTTCGACCGTATGGCTGACGGGCAGGGAGCTTCAATGGCTCTTCCTATTTGGGGTATATATATGAATAAGGTTTATGCCGACAAAACTTTAGGATATTCACAAGAAGAGAAATTTGATATTCCTGATGAGTTTGACCCATGTAAGGATAAGGTGTCGGAACTTGAAGAAGAGAATACAAGTCGCCTTGATGACTTGTTCTTCCAGTGATTTATATAATAAACTTTAATATGCAGAATGGAAAAACACAAATTTGCGTTGTAATAATGTTGTTATTATTTACGATGCAGGGAATGTCGCAATCATTAAAGACACTGATGCAGAGGCCTTTTAATGTTATAGAATCCAATTGGGAGAGGAATTCCAAGGAGGATTTGCTACTTGTATATACGAATAATGATTATTGCGATTACTATGTTTATCGTATTGATGACCGTTCGTATAATCTGCGTCCGGGAAAAAACACCATGTTTACAATTCCAAAAGGCTCAAATGTGGATAATCCGTTCAAAGAGCCTTCATCTTTTATGTACTTTCGTGGCAATTTTGTGAAAGACTTTGATATTAAATTTCCATATGCACTTCCTGTAAAGAACGGAAAGGTTACAGCATGGAAAACGGATTTGCGCGAGAGCGTGAAAACCCTGAATTTTTATATGCACCGTGGTGATACAGTATATGCCACACGAAGCGGAATAGCATGTAAGACTACTAATCCAAGGCAGTTGCTTATATATCATGCCGACCGTACTTTTGCGGCATATCTTGTTATGGACGAGAATTTCATTGTACCCGGCGAACAGGTACTGACAGGGCAGCCCGTGGGGATTGCCGGTAGAACTTGTGTGTCGATAACATATTTCTTCCTCGATGAAAATAAATTTGATGCTCTTCAGGCTACCGGATATGCCTATTCGCATTTCATGCCTACTTTCAGAACTACAGAGGGGGATGTGATTATGGAGGAGAAGAAAAAATATGAAGCGGTGACAGATGATGATCTCATAATGCGGGATATGACCAAACGCGAACAGAAAAGGTATTTGAAAAAGAAAAACAAGAATAGATGAAGCGCATAATATTATTTGTTATGGCATCATTGTCGGTTCTGGTAGCTACAGCCCAATATCTTAAGATAGAATATGCCGGTGATGCCTTGCCGAAGAAGGAACAGCAGCTGGTGGAACAGATGATGGTATATCAGATAAAGTTTTACAGACTGTTCGGACTTAAGGATAGTCTGAAGGTGAAACTTACGGTATTCAACGAACGCAGTGTGGCAGAATTTTATCTGGATACCATAGGTTTAAGCAAAAAAATTCCGGTTAAAAACATCGGTGGTTTATATAGTGCGAAAAGAAAAGAGGCTGTTATCATGGAGATGGACAAGAACCGTAAGAGAGGCCTTTCTGTGATATACCATGAGCTAAGTCACTATCTTACCCGAGAAATAACCGGTATAAATCCTCCGGTATGGCTTATGGAGGGGCTGAGCGAGTATTTTGAGCATTGTGAGGTAGGTAAAAAAGGTATAAGGCATTCCATGACAGCATACGAAAAGGGGAGGATACGTTCCATGTATATGTTGGGGGAAGTCAATCTAAGGAATTTCGTTGATGCAGACTGGAGCTTGTTCATGAAAAAACAGAGAACGGATGAGCGTTATGCCTATATATTGGCACACGCCCTTACAACTTTTATGTTAGAAAATGTTTCCCGTCAGCTTCTGAGCGATTTTATAACTCTGCTACAGGATAAAACAGACAGGGCAAAGGTGTCGGAAAAAATAGCGCGTGTCTATCCCGGTGGCTTTGAGGCTTTTGAAACAGATTTTGAAAAGTTCTGTGAGTAATCTTAGAAATTCATCGAAGCATAAACACCGTAATGTCCGTCGCCTGCAACTGGACTTATAGTAAGATTATGTTTCTTGGCAAACGGGCGTGTGAAGATGTACGAACTGGCTGTACCTATTACTGCTCCGGCTGCTACATCCCACCAGTCATGTTTCTTGCCATAAACGCGGCTCCAGCCTACATATGTGGACAGTACATAAGCAGGTGCTCCCCATTTCCAACCGTATCTGCGCTGTATGAACGAAGCCGCGGCAAACGATACTGATGTGTGCATGGAAGGGAAGGAGTGGAAATTGCTGTGGTCGGGACGTTCTTTCTTTACGGCATATTTCAGCGCATAAGTTACTCCAAGTGTAGTGATGCCTGAAAATACTCCCTGTTTCAAACCCTCCCAATCCTTGTTTATAAGTATTGCCGTCAGTCCTGCTACGGGGAGAAGAACTGCTCCTACGTCGCCTGACGTACGGACTGCCTTACGGCTGCCGGTAACTTCAATGGTCTGTGCACTGATGGATAATGACAGCAGGCACACCATAAATAATATGCTGATTCTTTTAATCATATCTTTATTGTTTTATTATAGAAACGCAATTTCCTGCTTGTTTGTTCAACAGAATATTTCCATTACTTTCGGGACAAATATTATCAGTCCTACGATGGCTGCTGCTATGGCAAGTATCAGTACTGCTCCTGCTGCAAGGTCCTTGGTACGTTTTATGGCTTCGTTATATCCCGGTGAAACGAGGTCTGCTATGGCTTCGATGGACGAGTTTACAGCTTCTGCCGCAAGCACTGTTCCTATGGCAAATATTACAGATATCCATTCCGTTGTGGATATGTTGAAAGCAAATCCGGCCACTATGACGCATACAGCCGCAAAGCAGTGTATCCATGCATTGTGCTCTCGCGTAATGAGCAGTTTTATGCCATTGAAAGCAAACTTGAAGCTCCTAAGTCTTTTTCTTAGTGTAAACCCGTCGTTCTTCATCTTTATATTATAAATCTATAGTAACTTCCACCGGACAGTGGTCTGAACCGAATATATCTGTGTGTATTTTTGCTCCCTGAAGTTTGTCCGCGAGGCGTGCCGATGCTACAAAGTAGTCAATACGCCACCCTGCATTCTTCTCGCGTGCCTTGAAGCGGTACGACCACCATGAATAGATATTCTCCATATCAGGATAGAAATAGCGGAATGTATCTATAAAGCCGGCATCAAGCAGTGTCTGGAACTTTTCTCTTTCCTGGTCGGTAAATCCTGCATTCATGCGGTTGGTCTTAGGATTTTTCAAATCTATCTCCTTGTGTGCCACATTAAGGTCGCCGCATACCAATACCGGTTTCTTGCTGTCAAGATTCTGTAGATATGCTCTGAAATCGTCTTCCCAAGTCATACGGTAGTCCAGACGTTTAAGTCCGTCCTGTGAGTTTGGAGTATATACCGTTACGAGTAAGAAGTTTTCCATTTCGAGTGTGATTACACGTCCTTCGTGGTCGTGTTCGTCAATGCCTATACCGTAAGTGACATTCAGTGGCTGGTGACGGGTGAATATTGCTGTACCGGAATAGCCTTTCTTTTCGGCATAGTTCCAATATGATGTATATCCTTCGAAATTGAGGTCAAGCTGTCCTTCCTGCATCTTTGTTTCCTGCAGGCAGAAGAAATCGGCATCAAGTGCCTTGAATGAATCGCGGAAACCCTTGTCGCAGCATGCGCGGATTCCGTTTACGTTCCATGAAATTAGACGCATATTGAATTAATAATTAAAAATTAACAATTAAAAGTTATGAGTTATTGGTTGTTAGTTGTTAGAGCCATGCGGACAGATAGTAGTAATAACTAACAACTAAAAACTCACTTCGTTATATCAAAAAGATAAGTGATTTTCCCACATATATATGTATGTGCCGAGCGTGAGAAATAGTCTTTCTTTGTAGTGTTGAAGAAGTCGCTGAGTCCGAAGTAGTATCTTCCTTCAAGCAGGAAGTGGCCTACTCCTGTACGAATCTCAATCCCGCCTCCACCTATAAGACCGTAGTCAAAACCGTTCTCAACAGCTTTACCGTATTGTTCTTTCTGTATTGAGGGCATGGCATGTTTTTCTTTATCTCCGAGGTGGAAACCTATCTGTGGACCTAAGTTGAGGATAAATCTTGCTCCGTTTCCGTATTCCTTTCCGAAAGCTAAATGTGCCAAGAGAGGTACTTCGATATAATCCATTGATCTCTGATAGCTGTCTCCGCTGCCGTCTTCTATCACCTCTTTCCATCCGCGTTGTGAATAGTTCACTTCGGCCTGGATACCGCATATCATGCTGAAATATTTCTCGGAGATATATCTGGCTGTAAATCCGGCCTGCGGACCTATCAGGTAGCCCTGCTTGATTCGTGGCGAGAAGTCTACATTGCCGAAGTTTACTCCACCGCTCAAACCTATGGAGAAATTGTGCTTCTGTTCCTGCAATTGGGCATTGGCCGTGGAGGTGTTAAGCCACAATACAATACCCAACAGTATAAATATGTATGTTTTCTTTATCATTCAAAGTCAAGTTTTATCAGTTCATAATCCTTTGAGAAGTGTACGAAGAATACTTTCCGGTTTATAAATCCTCCCCAGTTGTTTACACGTTCAAACTTGAATCCTGTCTGTATCGGTGTTACGTGTATCGAACCGAGATTCTCTTCCATCTTGTTACCGTATTTCGACAGTCCTTTCAGGAAGAAATAACCGGTGTCATATCCTAACATACCGTATTTGGGGTAGATATTTGCCATATCCTTACTGTACCAGCGGCGGTATGCATGAGTAAAGTTTACGGCTGCCGGGAAAAGATTGTTTGTATAGAATGACGAATAGAAGTATGTATCTATCTCGTAGAAACTTGCCAAATAGTCGTTGGTGTATGTCTGCCATTCAGGATATCCGAACAGATTCATCGAATAATCAGGTCTTTCGCGACGTATCTGTGTGAGTTGAGGAAGAATCTTCACCAGGGCTGTACTCTTTCCGGATGTCGGTATGAATATGTTGTTTTTCAGCGTATCCATAACGGTAGTAATATCGTAGAAATTGTCAGTCATGGTAAAGTCACGATAGCTTATTCCGTTTTCTTTAAGTCCGGTTTTCATTCCTTTGATAAACTCATCCTTTTCTCTGTCACCGTTGCTTGCATTGAGGAATATCACATTACATCCGCTGAACTTGCGGTTGAAATGTTCATATACTTCAGAGTACAGATATGACTGCGGAGTATTTACCTGATAGATATGCGGATTCTTGAATACCTGATCCACCTTCGGGGCAAAAGGTATAACAAGGCGGATGTTGTTCTTATCGGCAAATGTAGCCAGAGCGTCAATGTCCTGCGACCTTGCCGGTCCGAATATGATGTCCATATTCTTCATCTCTTTCCTGACAAGTATATTGTTCAGAGTTGCTTCTCTTCCCTTAGTGTCGTATGTATAAAGGTCTACAGACACACCTTCTTTCTTCAGACTGTCTACAGCCATGAGGAATCCTTCATAGTATTCCACCATTCTGATTTGTTCGTCCATGTTTGTACTTGTCCCTGCCATGAACGGTAGAAGAACAGCTGCCTTTATAGTCTTTATCTCTTTCTTGGAATCTTCAAACCGGCTGAATATCTCTTCGTTGGTAAGTTCCTGTATTGTAGGTTTTGATTCAGTCTGTTGTGTCTTTTGTTCATTCTTGCCGTATGGGATAAACAGGAAAGTACCTCTCTTGAGCTTTCCGTTTTTCAGTTCCGGATTGGCTGCTATCAGTTCTTCTTCAGTTATTCCGTATTCGCGGCTGATGCTGAAGATGGTCTCTTTTCTTTCCACCTTGTGCATATCCTTCCAGTCGTTCATCTTTACCGTAGTTTCCTCTTTGGCAGTAGCCTTTGGAGTTTCTTTTTCTGTTTTCGATGTCGACTGTATAGGTATGATGATAACCTGACCGCTGCGGAAGTTCTCACTGCTCAGTCCCGGATTGGCTTCGCAGATGGCCTGAGTTGTGATGTTGTATTTCACTGATAGGCGATACAGAGTCTCGCCGGCCTGTATGGTGTGGAATACAGGTTTGTCCGAATTGGTAGAAACAGCCTGTGGAATTTTCAGCGCAGCCCCTTCGCGAATCTGTTTGTCGCTTCCGGGATTCAGGCGTACAATGTCGTCAATGCTTACATTGTACATGCTTGATATGGAGTATAGGCTTTGGCCTTTGGTTACTGTGTGTAGGAAATATCCGCTCTCGGCCGATGCCTGAGCCATTACTTTTATGCTGCTTCCGGCCATGAGTGCCAGTGCAAGAAATACAGATTGAATAAATTTCATTTTTCAGCTATATGATTATTTACGGGCAAAAGTACGAAAAAAGCATTATCTTTGCAATGTTTCACTGAATATTAAGATATGACAGAAGGAAAAGAAACGATAAGCGTGCAGGGAGCACGTGTACATAATCTGAAAAATATAGATGTCGAGATACCGCGCAACAGCCTTACGGTCATTACCGGGCTGAGTGGAAGCGGTAAGTCGTCGCTTGCATTCGATACTATCTTCGCTGAGGGACAACGCAGGTATATAGAAACATTTTCCGCATATGCCAGAAACTTCCTTGGGGGGATGGAACGTCCTGATGTGGACAAGATTACGGGACTTAGTCCGGTTATCTCAATCGAGCAGAAGACGACCAACAAGAACCCTCGTTCCACAGTGGGTACAACTACCGAAATATACGACTATCTGCGTCTGCTCTATGCCCGTGCAGCTACGGCATATTCCTATCTTTCGGGCGAGAAGATGGTGAAATATACCGAGGAACAAATCATCGAACTTATTAACCGCGATTATAAGGGAAAGCGTATATTCATACTTTCTCCGCTGGTGCGTACCCGTAAGGGACATTATAAGGAATTGTTCGAGCAGGTGCGCAAGAAGGGTTATCTCTATGTAAGGGTTGACGGTGAGGTGAGGGAAATCACTCACGGAATGAAGCTTGACAGATACAAGAACCACGATATAGAAGTAGTGGTGGACAAAACCATAGTGACAGAAAAGGAGGACAAGAGATTACGCCAGAGTGTGGCTACAGCCATGCGACTGGGCGATGGTCTGCTTATGATACTTGATGCCCAGACAGAGAGCGTCCGTCACTACAGCAAGCGTCTGATGTGTCCTGTTACAGGTCTTTCTTATCGTGAACCTGCACCGCACAATTTCTCTTTCAACTCTCCGCAGGGTGCATGTCCGCGATGCAAGGGATTGGGATATGTCAATCTGATAGACGTTGACAAGGTTATTCCGGACCGTTCGCTTTCAGTGTACGAAGGAGCCATTGCACCGCTCGGAAAGTATAAGAATGCCATGATTTTCTGGCAGTTGAGTGCCTTGCTCGAACGTCATGAGGCTACATTGAAAACTCCGGTAAGTGAACTGCCGGAAGATGCCATAAATGAGATTCTTTACGGATGCGACGACCGTCTGAAGATTGACAGTTCGCTCGTTCATACTTCATCCGACTATTTTGTGGAATACGAAGGTATAGTAAAGTATATACAGATGATGCAGGAGAAGGATGCTTCTGCCACTGCTCAGAAATGGGCTGAACAGTTTGCCAAGACTGATGTCTGCCCTGAGTGTAAGGGGATGAGGCTTAATAAGGAGGCATTGCATTTCCGTTTGCACGACAAGAATATTTACGAGCTTGCTTCTATGGATATCAGCGAGCTTTATGAATGGCTTCAGGGAGTGGAGGAACATCTTGACAACAAGCAGAAGGTTATAGCTCAGGAGATTCTGAAAGAAATCCGTACCCGACTTAAATTCCTGCTTGATGTGGGATTGGAATACCTTTCTCTCAACCGTACTTCTGTCAGCCTGTCCGGTGGTGAAAGCCAGCGTATCCGTCTTGCCACTCAGATAGGTTCGCAGCTTGTCAATGTTCTTTATATCCTCGACGAGCCGAGTATCGGACTTCATCAGAGAGATAATGTCCGACTGATAAACTCCCTGAAAAGCCTTAGAGATATAGGTAACTCGGTGATAGTGGTAGAGCATGACAAGGACATGATGTTTGCATCGGACTACATAGTGGATATGGGACCGAAGGCCGGACGACTTGGTGGTGAGGTAGTATTTGCAGGAACTCCAGAGGAAATGCTTAAGACTCATACCATGACATCGCAGTATCTTAACGGCGAAATGAAGATAGAAGTACCGGCACAGAGAAGACCGGGCAACGGAAAGAAACTTTCTCTGTTCGGAGCAAGAGGAAACAATCTGAAAGGTGTTGATGTGGAATTCCCGTTGGGAACACTTATCTGTGTGACAGGTGTTTCGGGAAGCGGTAAATCAACTCTTATAAACGACACTCTCCAGCCTATATTATCGCAGCATTTCTACCGCTCGCTTCAGGACCCTTTGCCATACGACAGAATAGAGGGGCTTGAAAATATAGATAAGGTGGTGAATGTGGACCAGTCGCCGCTCGGACGTACGCCACGTTCAAATCCTGCTACATATACGGGAGTATTCTCAGATATAAGAAATCTGTTTGTCGGTCTGCCGGAAGCAAAGATACGCGGTTACAAGCCGGGACGTTTCTCTTTCAATGTAGCCGGAGGACGATGTGAGGCTTGCGGTGGAAACGGATACAAGACCATAGAAATGAACTTCCTGCCTGATGTGCTTGTTCCTTGTGAGGTGTGTCATGGAAAGCGCTATAACCGTGAGACACTGGAAGTGAGATACAAAGGAAAGTCCATAGCCGATGTGCTTGATATGACTATAAACCGTGCCGTGGAGTTCTTCGAGAATGTACCTCAGATACTGAACAAGATAAAGGTTCTTCAAGAAGTAGGTTTGGGGTATATCAAGTTGGGACAGCCTTCAACCACTCTTTCCGGTGGAGAGAGCCAGCGTGTGAAGCTTGCTACCGAGCTTTCCAAGAAAGATACAGGAAAGACTTTCTACATCCTTGACGAACCTACTACTGGATTGCATTTCGAGGATATACGTGTATTGATGAACGTACTCAACCGTCTGGTGGACAAAGGAAATACAGTTCTTGTTATAGAACATAACCTTGATGTAATAAAGATGGCAGACTATATTATTGATATGGGACCTGAAGGCGGAAAGGGTGGAGGACAGCTTCTTTCGTGCGGAACACCTGAGGAAGTGGCTATGTCTGATAAAGGATATACACCTAAATTTTTGAAAGAAGAACTAAATCTGAAATAAATTGTTTTATATTTGAATGCCGTTTAATCAGCTTTTAAAAAGTATTCAAATAGCTTTTAAACGGTATTTAAGCATTGTCTAAGTTTCTAACAATATAAAATATAAGGTTATGGCTAAAGAAAAAATATCCAAGACTAATGTGGCACGACTGTTGGACAAGGATAAGATAAAATACGAACTCGTGCCATACGAGGTCGATGAGAATGATTTGAGTTGCGTGCATGTAGCCGCTACGCTCGGTGAGAATATAGAACAGGTATTCAAGACACTTGTCCTTCATGGAGATAAGTCTGGATATTTCGTATGTGTGATTCCGGGAGAACATGAAATAGATCTGAAACTGGCAGCCAAGCTGTCCGGAAACAAGAAATGCGACCTTATCCCGATGAAAGAACTTCTTCCGCTTACGGGATATATTCGCGGTGGATGCTCTCCGATAGGTATGAAGAAACATTTCCCTACGTATATCCATCACACTTGTAATGATTTCGATTATATTTATGTCAGTGCCGGAGTACGCGGATTGCAGGTTAAGATAGCTCCCGCCGACTTGGTTAAGGTGAGCCGCGCGGAAGTATGTACATTGTTTGAATGATTGATTTCATATCATGTAAAATGTGCTTGCTCGTCTTGGTGCTGACTACAGTCGGCAGCACTGCCCACTACAGTCGGCACCATTGCCCACTACAGTCGGCAGCAAAATTCGTACAGTTTTTTTAGTTTTTATAATAATTCTCATTTAAAAATCTTTAGCTATGGTATTTACAGCGGAGAATATTCTTTTGATTGGGTCTATACTTATCTTTACCAGCATATTGATAAGCAAGACCGGTTATCGTTTCGGTATCCCTACATTGTTGCTTTTCCTCCTGGTAGGAATGCTGTTTGGCAGCGACGGTCTCGGATTGCAGTTCAACAGTGCCGAGGATGCCCAGTTCATAGGTATGATGGCACTTAGCGTCATTCTGTTCACGGGAGGCATGGAGACCAAGTTTGCCGACATTAAACCCGTCCTGAAAGAAGGTATAGTACTTTCCACGTTGGGGGTATTGCTTACCACTTTACTTACCGGACTGTTCATATTCTACATATCAGGATTGAGCAGTACTAATATCGAACTTACTTTCATGGCATCGCTTCTTCTTGCGGCCACGATGTCTTCCACCGACTCGGCATCCGTGTTCAGCCTTCTGCGTTCGCAGAAAATGAACCTTAAGGAAAATCTCCGTCCCATGTTGGAACTTGAAAGCGGAAGTAACGACCCGATGGCTTACATGCTCACGATAGTTCTCATACAGGTCATTTCGAGCGGAAACTCGCTCAGCGTAACCATATTGGTGAGGGACTTGCTTGTTCAATTCCTCATAGGTGGTGCCTTGGGATACTCCATGGGGCGTTTTATGTCATGGCTTACAAATAAGATAGGATTGTCGAATTCATCTCTTTGTTCCATACTCCTTTTGAGCATGGTGTTCATAACTTTCACTGCGACGGACATGCTTAAGGGCAACGGATATTTGGCCGTTTATATTTCAGGCGTGGTTGTAGGTAATATGAAACTGACTTACAGAAAGGAGATTATAACTTTTATGGACGGGCTTACATGGTTGTTCCAGATAATAATGTTTATATCTCTCGGCTTGCTGGTAAATCCTCATGAAATGCTTGATACAGCCGTAGTGGCATTGCTTATCGGCGTATTTATGATAGTTGTGGCACGTCCGCTGAGTGTGTTTGCGTGTCTGCTTCCTTTCAGGGGAATAAGTGCCAAAGCCAAGCTTTTCGTTTCGTGGGTTGGACTGCGTGGCGCTGTACCAATCATATTTGCCACATATCCGGTTATAGCTCAAATAGAAGGTTCACATCAGCTGTTTAATATAGTTTTCTTTATCACCTTGTTGTCACTCGTTATTCAGGGAATGACAATATCTTCTGTGGCGCGCTGGCTTAAACTTGATTTGCCTCTTGAGAAGGAAGGAAACGAGTTTGGAGTGGAACTGCCTGACGAGATAGATTCGCAGCTGCACGATATTACTCTCAATGAGGGAATGCTGGTACACGGCAACCGTCTGGCTGATATGAATATACCTAAAGGTTCGCTGGTTATGCTTATCAAACGTGGAAACGAGTTTCTGATTCCGAACGGACAGATGGAACTGCATGTGGGTGACAAACTGCTGTTTATAACGGAGAGTGGGAATTCTTCAAATATTTAAACTGTTATATCTTCAAATATTACGACATACAATAACCATAAGTTATAGATATGAATAACACATTGAAAAACGAGAGAATAGAAGTTGTCGATGCCTTACGAGGTGTTGCATTGTTTGCAATAGTGATTTTACATTGTTTTGAGCATTATAATCTTTATTATATGCCGGATTGTCAGCCTCATTGGCTTACGGCTCTTGATAAAGGTGTTTGGGATACAGTATGGTTCTTGTTTGGAGGAAAGGCATTTTCTACTTTCTCTCTTCTTTTTGGACTTAGCTTTTTTATTCAGTTTGATAATGCAAAAAAACGTGGACTTCCTTTCCGATGGAGATTTGTGTGGAGAATGATTCTCTTGATGCTTTTTTCTCAGCTTCATTCCTTATTTTATAATGGGGATATTCTTTTGTTGTATTCCGTTATGGGAATTTTCCTTGTATCAGTATCAGGTCTTTCCACAAAATCTGTGCTAATATTGGCTTCGGTTATGATTATGCAGCCTGTTGAATGGATAAGACTGATTTGTATCGGATGCGACATTCCTTTTCTGGAATATGGGAATAACTGGGTAGTGTATGGTAATCTGGCAAAGCCTGTAATGGAGTCCGGTAGTTTCCTGGAAATTCTGAGTTCAAATATCACCGACGGGCAGTTGTATGGTAATTTATGGCAGATAGAAAACGGTCGTGTTTTTCAAATAGGAGGACTGTTCCTGTTTGGAATGGCAGCGGGAAGGCTTTCTTTATTCAAGAAATCTGATTATTCTGTCATGATATGGAAAAAAGTATTGTTGTGGTCTGTAAGCCTGTTTGTAACTTTCAATATAATCAAGATGACATATCCGGAAATGGTATCCGGTAATGAAGCTCTAATGGTACCGTTGAATATTGCAGTACCGTCTATATGCAACTTCCTTTTTATGGCATTTTTAGTATCATTCTTTGTTTTGATATGGTGGTTTGGAGCAGGAAACGGATATAGATTCCAACGTATATTTATCCCTTATGGGAAAATGAGTCTGACAAACTATATTGTGCAGTCAATAATAGGTGTATCTTTATTTTATGGCTTCGGCTTGGGATTATATAAATATACAGGAGCAACTTTGTGCTTGGTTATAGCGATATTTGTATTTATGATACAGTTGTCATTTAGCAGGTGGTGGCTTTCATCTCACAGACATGGACCGTTGGAGTGGATATGGAAGAAACTTACATGGATTACTCTCAAGTAATGAATATTGTATTTAATAATTATATAAGCTTTTAAAGAAATGACTGAAAAGGAAAAATGCCATAAAGGACTGCTCTATGACGCTAATTACGATGAGGAACTGTTGCATGAAAGGGCAGTATGTAAAGATTTATGCTATGAATATAACTCTTTGAGACCGTCAATGACTGCCGAACGTACTGAGATAATACGACGACTGTTCGGAAAAACGAAGTGTAACTTTCTGATTGAACAGCCTTTCTATTGTGACTATGGCTATAACATCGAAATAGGTGAGAACTTCTATATGAATGTGAACTGCGTCATCCTGGATGGGGCTAAGATTACATTCGGTAACAATGTCTTTGTTGCTCCCAATTGTGGATTTTATACGGCAGGGCATCCTCTTGACGCTGAAAAAAGAAATATGGGACTGGAATATGCTTTTCCTATTACGGTAGGTAACAATGTGTGGATAGGGGCAAACGTGAGCGTTCTGCCTGGAGTATCGATAGGCGATGATGCGGTAATAGGAGCTGGAAGTGTAGTCACAAAAAACATACCTTCTGGAGTCTTGGCAGCCGGCAATCCTTGCAGAGTTATTCGTGAACTGACTGAAGAGGATAAAAACAAATACAGAATGGAATAAACACATAAAGCATTATAAGTATGAAAAAACTGATTTTGAGTTTATTGGGGATGATGGCTCTTTCGTCGGTATCGGCACAGAGTCTGGAAAAAATGAACTGGTTTAATGAACCGGAAAGTTGGGAGATAAAGGACAGTAAAACCATGACAATGTTCGTTACTCCTCAGAGTGACTATTGGCGTATATCACACTACGGTTTTACTGTGGACGATGCTCCTTTCTACTATGCTACGTATGGTGGTGAGTTTGAAGCAAAGGTAAAGATATCAGGAGAATACAAGACGCGATTTGACCAGGCCGGTATAATGTTGAGGATAGATCATGAGAATTATATCAAGGCAGGAATTGAATTTGTCGATGGCAAGTACAATCTTAGTACGGTGGTTACTCATAAAACATCCGACTGGAGTGTCATTACTCTCGATAAGCCTGTTCCTTATATCTGGATTAAGGCTGTGAGAAGACTTGATGCCGTTGAGGTGTTCTATTCTTTCGATGACAAGGAATACACTATGATGCGTAATGCGTGGATGCAGGACAATATTCCGATGAAGGTAGGTATCATGGCAGCATCTCCCGATGGAAACGGATTTGAAGCCAGATTCGAGAACTTCACTGTGAAACATTTGCCGGACATGCGCAGACTGGGATGGCTGAAAAGGAATGCGGCAGAATAATTACATAACAAATGTTATAATGTAAATAATTGATAGGATTAATCATTTAGATGATTAATTTTGTCAATTATTTTTTTGTATCCTTTTAATGTAAAAACATAGATGAAAACAAAATCAGTTGCTTTTTTATTATTGTCTTTTATCTCGATTATTGTAAAAGCTGATCCTTTTTCTTCACTAAGAAATGAAATCATACACAGTATAGATAAATACGATGCAAAAGTTGGTGTAGCCGTAATGATAAACGATACTGATACTCTGACAGTGAATAATTGCGATAAATATCCTATGATGAGTGTCTTCAAGTTTCATCAGGCATTAGCAGTATGTCATCATCTGCAGAAGAAAGGAATGCCATTGGACTCTGTAATTAATATATCAAAGAAAGAGTTAAGGGAGAATACTTATAGTCCATTACGCGACAGATTTCCGGAAGGGAATATCCGCATAAGCTTATCGGAACTTATGGAATATACACTCCAACTTAGCGACAATAATGCATGTGATATTCTGTTCAACCGTATTCTTAGCATAAAAGATACAGACAGGTATATTCGCTCATTGGGTATTGATGATTTTTCAATAGAAATAGATGAAAACGATATGCATGAGAACCTTGCCAACTGTTACAGAAACTGGACTACACCTATGGCTGCTGTACGTCTGATAAATTTATTTCTTGATGGGGATGCAGTTTCAGGTGAATATTATGATTTTATAAAAAGAACAATGACGGAATGTACCACGGGTATCTGCAGATTGCCATATCCGCTGAAGAATACAGGTGCTGTGATAGGTCATAAAACCGGGACAGGCGACAAGAACTCCGATGGACGGTATATTGGTATAAATGATATCGGATTTATTGATTTGCCGGACGGTGACCGTTATCTGATAGCAGTATTCGTAAAAGATTCTGCCGAGGGCTACGAAACTACTGAAAGGATAATAGCAGAAATATCGTCTATAGTATATAAGAATATTAGTAATCAATAAGAATTGTATTATGAAAAAAAACAATCTTTTATTTTTACCAGCATCATTAGTGATTATGATGTCGTGTGCAGAAGGGGGAAATTTATTTAATGAAACATCGTTCATTGGCGAATGGCATGAGATAATGCCTGTAAACAAGCATATCCTTCAGGGTGTTGTGTTTGAAAAAGACGGAAAGGCTTCGTCTGTGGGTATGGCTACGCTGAAATATAACGGATGGGAGTTGTTGAAGAATGGTAAGGAGTGCAATATTGTATTGTCAGGCGAAAGTATTGGAAATGGTCAGACGATACAGTTCTCAGATACACTGAATGTTATTTCATTGAATAATGATACTTTGACCTTGGGGAAAGGCGATATGTATCGTATTCAGTATGTTAAATTTGAAAATCCTGAAGGACAACTCATTGGAGGTAGTGATGCGGCCAAGGGATATACTTATTCAAAAGTACTTGATAAAAAGATAAGGATTTTTGAGGAAGGTAACCGTTTGCTGTCGGCTACAGATCCGAATGCCACTATGGCTGCATATTCAGTGTTTTCTGACGATTCATCGAAGGTTGAACTGTTTTTGCCAGGAGGAGCTGTGGTATTGGACAAGCGTGTCAGACCTAATGGTACTGCAGTATGGAACGTAGAGGATGATGATACTTATATGGTAGAGAAGTATAACGATGAATGGCTGGTTACCAGAAGAGGTAAGTTGCTTTATGCTACATCTGGAACAGAGAATACTATTAATGCAGAATTTACAGGAAAAGGTGATGAGAATCTGTTCGTTACATTTTTCAATAATGCAGGAGTGGCTCAGATGAATTATAATGGTGTAGATTATTTGCTTTATCAGTATCGTACTGCTTCCGGTTACGGATATAAGAACGTTTTTGCCGATATTCGTGGAAAAGGCAAGAATATGACACTTACTTTGTCTGGAAATGAATCTTCTATAGAATTTACAGAGAAATGAAAAATGGCCGGACTTTGATTTTGCCAGGCCTTTTTATATAAGAAGAATCCCGGTTCGGAATTGTTTTTAGGTTTCCGAATCGGGATTTCTGTCATTTATAATTGGGATTTTGTAATCAGTTACAGATTGTCATTAGTAAGAGTCTTACCCTTGTATTCACCTGTAAGAGTTTTCAGGAACTTCACGATGTTGGCAGTTTCAGTTTCTGTAAGTGTGATACCTACTTCGTATTTAGCCATATCGTTTACAGCCTCTTCAAGTGTCTTCTTGGTACCGTCGTGGTAGTAAGGGCCTGTCAGTTCGATGTTTCTCAAGCCAGGAACTTTGAATCTGTGCATGTCGCGTTCAGTCTTGGTTTCCTTGTTGCGGCCATGGTCTTCGAATGTGATTTCAGTACCTCTGTCGCCGAAGTAGTCAGCTCTGATTCCCATCAGCTCGTATGACTGACCTCCAAGATTTTCACCCACATGGCAAGTAGCACAGTTGTATTCCTTGAACAGTTCGTAGCCGTTTACCTCTTCTGCTGTAAGGATGTTCTTGTCGCCTTTCAGATATTTGTCGAACTTAGAGTTAGGAGTAATCAGTGTACGTTCGAATTCCTGAATAGCATCAGTGATTGTTTCCTGAGTGAATCCTTCCGGATATACTTCCATAAATGCTTTTTCGAAAGCTTTGTCTTCAGAAAGCACCTTACAGATATCATCGAATGATTTGTGTCCCATCTCGATTGGGTTGAGTGGAGGACCGCCTGCCTGTGCTGCCAGTGTAGCGGCACGTCCGTCCCAGAACTGAACGAAATTGTAGTGAGCATTGAACACCGTAGGTGCGTTTACACCTCCAACCTGTCCGTCAACACCTTCTGAGAAACGCTTGTTGTCCACACCAGCAGTGTTCAGAGCATGACAAGTTGCACACGATACGGTATTGTCTACAGAAAGACGTGTGTCGTGGAAAAGCATATCTCCAAGGATAACCTTGCGGATATTTACAGGGATAGAATCGTGTATAGGGCGTACAGGCTCGTTTGCAAACTCAGCAGCAGCCAGAGTATTTGGATACGCCTGAGCTCTGTAATTCTTTACCCAGTCAAGAGCAATCTCTGTTTTCTTGCCAGTCATAGACGAACCCCAGTGTACAAGGTAATATTTTGCCAACGGCATTGTACCGTCTTTTATTACCTTTTCTACTTTTGCCAAATCGACTTCGCCTACTTTCTCACCATTCTTGAGAGCAGTCATCATAGGCTCTACGTCAAACTCTCTGTATCCTTTCTCGATGTCCTCTTTCACCACTTTTCCTGCAATAGGGAAGTTGGCATAGAAAGGAAGTTTAGGATTTGCCGAATGGCATTCCATACATCCTCCGTCAGTAAGTATTGCAAGCATTCTTTCGTTTGCTGCAAGCGATTCTGATGGAGCCTGATTCACAAGGCGGTAAACTGCCACAGCTCCAGCTGCAATCAGTAATGCTGCCAAGATAATCTTCTTCTTCATAATCTCACTTTTTTAAAATGTTAGTATTAGTAGTTTCCTTTTGGGATTATTGTCTATTATATAAATGTACACTTTTCTGAGCTGCCGGAAGGTAGTTTACTCCATACCAGCACATCTGAAGTGACAGGAATCCAGCTATGAGCAGTCCGTACAGCAGTTTTTTACTTTTATACGTTCTTTGCAACCGTATGTGTATGTATAGCAGGTAAATTGTCCATGTTATGGCTGCCCATGTTTCCTTCGGGTCCCAGCTCCAGTAGTTACCCCATGCATCCTTGGCCCATATAGCTCCGGTCAGCATACCTATTGTGAGGAAGGCTGTTCCGGTATATACCAGTTCGTCTGCAGTAGTTGTGTATATCTCCTTATGTTTTTTCATTCCTATACATCCTATGATGAATGCGCATCCAAGCACTGAGTATGAAAACATATAAACAGTCACATGAGGGATGAACCATGCGCTCTGCAGGGCAGGCATCAGCGACTGGTCGTGTATCTCCGGCTTGAGTATGTTGATGATGCAGAACACTGCAGATACCAGAGTAGAGAAGGAGAGTATCCATCTGTATTTCCATCTCCAGTAGGTGATAAGGCCGGATATTCCCATGAAGAGCGAATACCATAGTCTGGTTTCTCCCATTGTTCTGAGCGGAGGTCTTTGCTGATAAATCCACAGTCCTATGATAAATGCCATGAAAACGATGCTACCTGACAGACTTGCTGCAACGGCTGTTTTTGAGATTCCGTCTTTAGCTGCAGAGGCAACCGCACTTATAATCCACAGGATTACGGAAACGATGGTGAATATATAGAAAACATCCCAGTTTATTGTCATTTTTTTATAGTTATAATGGTTATTGTTACTGCTTTGAAGTCTGTTTTTGTGGTCCTCCGATAAACATTCCTGCAGCTCCGGCTATTGTCATTATTATACCTATGAGTTGGATATATTTCCATGGTTGATGTACTATCTGCAGGACACAGTATTGTGGTTTGTCGCTGCGTGTATCGTAGCTTACCAGATATATATCTTCACCGAATTTATATTCGTGAGGGTGGTTTACCTCAAGACTTATCTGTGATGATTCTCCGGACTTTCTGTCAGATACTTTTACCTTTGCTACATAGCTTTTAGGCATTCCGTTCTGGTAGTAATCGGCTTCGAAATCTGTCAGTTGCAGATCGTAGTCAAGATAGAGATGCTTGCCCTCCATGGTCAGAGCTTCATTGTTCTCTTTATCGAAAAATACGGGAATTCTTGCTGTGATAATGTCGCTGCTACCCATAAAACCACCGAAAAGTGCAATCCATACTCCGGCATGGTTGAGCAGAAATCTCCATCTTTTCTTCTTTCTGGTCTTAAATCCTCTTATAGTTATGGCTGCAAGATGTGATAGCAGTATAAACAGTATCAACACAAAAATCCATGAGGACATGAAATTGTAGAATCCAAGCTTACCTAATATTCCTTCTTTCTGTTCTGCTTCTATAGATGACAGTTGTGGAAAAAGTCCGATAACGAGAGTTCCGCATACGAAAAGAAACAGGCTGAATGCCGTGGTTTTAGGGGATACAAGAACTCTTGATATATTATTGTCACGGCTCTTTTCGCGTAAAAGCATGTAAATGGAATAAATCCATATCACCCCAAGAATAATATTCAGTGGGAACTCAAAGAAATGGAACGGGAAATTTCCTGCAAAATATTGTATAATGACTGCTGCCATTATAGGATATAATAATATCAGGTAGATATTTTTCGCCATTTTTATATCGTTATAAGTCTTAAGAAAGTTGTTTCTGTGTATTTTGATGCAAAAATAGTAAAAACTATCTATTTTCAATATATTATTATATAAAAATTGTATTTGTTACAAAATGGAAATCGTGATACCTTAAAACAATTAATATAAACTGATGCATAAAACAAAAGCAATGACACTTATTGTTAGATATAAGAGGCATTGCTGGATAGTCTATAGTTAGAGTATTTTAGATTACATGCTTTTCAAAGCCTTGCAAAGCTGGTCAGGACATGAAGTGTTCTTGTTTCCGCAACGGATACCTTCAAGGCGCGAGATAACTTCGTTTACCTCCATCCCTTTTACGAGCGAGCAGATGCCTTTAAGATTTCCGTTACATCCCCCTGTGAAGCTTACTTCCTTAATCTTATTGTTCTCAACTTCAACTTCGATAAATGAACTGCATGTTCCTTGTGTTCTGTAGTTTATTTTCATCGTTATTGTTTATTATTGGATTATAAAAAAACAGATTTCACATGAAGAATACTTTATGCGAAATCTGTTTCAGTCAGTATCTTAAAGAATGATTACTCTTCTTCTGGCTTCATGTTAGTGTAAACATTCTGCACATCGTCGAATTCTTCAAGACGTTCTACCATCTTGTCGATAGTTTCGCGCTGTTCTGGAGTAACATCTTTCAAATCGTTTGGCACGTATGTGAACTCACCACCGACATCTTCGAAACCACATTCTTCGAGGTGTTTCTGGATAAGAGAGTAGCTCTTAGGATCACCGTAGATAGTGATTGTTCCTTCTTCCGGATCTTCGTCGTACTCATCTTCTACGTTGTAGTCGATAAGGTCGAGGATAAGTTCTTCCATGTCAAGACCGTCTTTCTTCTTGAATGTGAATACACATTTGTGGTCGAACAAGAAAGCAAGTGAACCTGTAGTTCCAAGGTTACCGGCAAATTTGTTGAATACTGAACGAACGTCAGCTACAGTACGTGTTGTGTTGTCAGTAAGGGTATCAACGAATACAGCAACTCCGTGAGGGCCGTATCCTTCGTAAGTCATGCTCTTGTAGTCGCTCTGGTCTTTACCCTGTGCATTCTTGATAGCACGTTCGATGTTGTCCTTCGGCATGTTTTCACGCTTGCAGACAGCGATGATAGAACGAAGTGTAGGGTTGTTTTCCGGTTCCGGACCACCTGCTTTTACTGCAATTGCAATTTGTTTACCCAGACGTGTAAAGGTCTTTGCCATGTGACCCCATCTTTTCAATTTGGCAGCTTTTCTATATTCAAACGCTCTTCCCATTGGTTTATAATTTTATATGTTATTTTTATTATTGTATTATTATCTCAATTTAGCATCAAGCTTGTTCTGCAGGTTAGTGATAAGTTTCTGCATGAACTTGTCAATCTGTTTGTCGTTCAATGTTGCATTTTCATCCTGAAGCATGAAGCTTACTGCGTAGCTCTTCTTGCCTGCCTCAAGGTTCTTGCCTTCGTAAACGTCGAACAGTTCAACAGATTTCAGGAGCTTCTTGTCTGTATCGTAAGCTATCTTTTCGATTTCAGCGAACTGTACTTTCTTGTCGATAAGCAATGCAAGGTCACGTTTAACAGCAGGGAACTTAGAAATTTCCTTATAAGTAACTCTGTTACCCTTGATTGACTTCATCAGTTCATTCCACATGATGTCGGCAAAATAAACTTCATTGTCGATATCGAATGCTTTCTGAATCTTTTTACTCAAGACTCCGAATGTAGCCAACAGTTTTCCTCCACGAGTATGTACTGATATAGCTACAGAGTAAATATCGTCAGAAAGATTTCCGAATACAAGACCACCGAAGTTTACACCTAAACGGCGGAATATATTGAGAACGTATGCCTTAAGTTCGTAAACTGATGAGTTTTCGTCTGCGTGTGCCCATGAGTTGATTACGCGCTTACCTGTAACCCACATTCCGAGGTGAAGTTCTTCAGAATATGCAGCAAGAATCTTTTCCGGATTTTTCTTTTCTTCGTTGAAGTGATAACACTTACCGAATTCGAAGAATTTCAAATCGGCGTTCTTGCGGTTTGCATTGTGCTGTATGCTTTCCAGACCACCGAACAGCAGAGTTGCACGCATTACGTTCAAGTCGTTGCTCAACGGATTCATCAGGCGAACCAAGTTTTCAGGCTTGTAAGTTTCCAGTCCTTCATAATAAGCGGCTGCAGTAAGCGAGTTGTTCATTATTTCGTTAAATCCGCATCCTACAAGCTGTTCAGAAACAATGTTCTGAAGTTTTACAGACTTGTCTTCAGCACCTTTGACGTTGATGCTTGATTTCAGACTAGTAGGTATCTCTACATTGTTATATCCATAGATACGGAGGATATCTTCCACTATGTCGCATGGACGCTGTACGTCAACACGGTAAGGAGGAACAAGGAGAGAAAGACCTTCTGCTGTTTCGTTCACAATCTTCATTTCAAGACTGTTTACTATGCTCTTGATTGTTTCTGCTGGGATAACCTTTCCGATAAGTGTATTTACATAATCGTATGAAAGTTCGATAGCGAAGTCAGCGATAGGAGCTGGGTGGTTGTCTTTGATTTCAGAAGCTATTTCACCGCCGGCAAGTTCTTTCACCAATATTGCAGCTTCCTTCAGTGCATAGATAGTGATATTAGGGTCGATACCGCGCTCGAAACGGAATGAAGAGTCTGTGCTTAGTCCGTGACGGCGTGCTGTCTTACGAACCCATGTTGGATTGAAGTATGCACTTTCGAGGAATACGTCTGTAGTAGCCTCAGTTGTACCTGAATCAAGACCACCGAATACTCCGGCAATACACATCGGTTCTTCTGCATTGCAAATCATAAGGTCGCGTTCAGAAAGTGTACGTTCCACTTCATCAAGTGTAACGAACTTAGTACCTTCAGCACAAGTTCTTACTACAATTTTGCCACCTTTAATCTTGTTTGCATCGAAACAGTGCATTGGCTGTCCGTAAGCATGAAGTATGTAGTTTGTGATATCGACGATATTGTTGATAGGGCGAACACCGATAAGGCGAAGTTTGTTCTGAAGCCATTCAGGACTTTCCTTTACGGTTACGTTCTTGATAGCAACTCCGGCATATCTTGGACATGCTTCAGTGTTTTCCACTTCAATGTCGATATTCAGATTGTTGCTGTCTACCTTGAATGCGTCTACAGAAGGACGTTTCAATTCAGCCTTATGACCGTTCTGGATTAACCAAGCGTAAAGGTCGCGAGCTACACCATAGTGTGAGCATGCATCCGAACGGTTAGGAGTGATATCCACTTCAAGTACGTATTCGCTCTTGATGTTGTAGTATTCTTTTGCAGGAGTTCCCAGAACAGTGTCTGCAGGAAGAACGATGATACCGTCGTGGCTTGTTCCCACACCGATTTCATCTTCCGCACAAATCATACCGTTTGATTCTACACCACGGAGTTTTGATTTCTTGATGGTGAAACATTCGTCGCCATCATAAAGTTTTGTTCCAAGAGTTGCTACGATTACTTTCTGACCTGCCGCTACGTTTGCTGCACCACAAACTATCTGTACAGGCTCACCCTGTCCCAAGTTTACGGTAGTTACGTGCATATGGTCTGAATTTGGATGAGGCTCGCAAGTCAGGACTTCACCTACTACAAGTCCTTCGAGGCCTCCTTTTATAGTCTGAACTTCCTCTACGCCTCCGGTTTCGAGACCGATTGAGGTAAGTGCGGCTGCTACTTCATCTGGAGTCAAATCGAAATTGACATATTCTTTCAGCCAGTTATAAGAAATATTCATATATAGATAGTTTTATGTATTTTTATGAATGATGTGCAAAGTTAATATAAATATTTGGTTTACAAGACTGCGTAAAAGTTTTTTTACGAAATCAGAACGGTACGTCAGGCAACGGTCCTCCAAACGGATTTCCATCCTGCATAGGAGCCATATCTGCCGGTGGGGGAGGTATGGAGCCGTTTCCCTTGTTCATCTTTGAGCGTATAACCGGTGCAGCGTTCTCTTCGGTAGGCAATGGTACAATCATTTCGTCTTCCGGGTTCTGGAATCGTGCAAACTCTCCGCGGAATCGCAGAAGCACGTCGCCCACGGCACCGTTACGGTGCTTCGCAATAATGATTTCGGCCATACCATGAAGGTCATTACCCTTTTCGTCGGTAAATATCTTGTAGTATTCAGGACGGTGGATGAAACAAACCATATCGGCATCCTGCTCGATGGCTCCAGATTCACGAAGGTCACTCAACTGTGGACGCTTGCCATCCACTCCCTCACGGTTTTCCACACCACGGTTCAACTGACTCAGGGCTATGATAGGTATGTTCAATTCCTTGGCAAGACCTTTGAGCGAACGTGATATGGTGCTGACTTCTTCCTGACGGCTGCCGAACGACATACCGCTGGCATTCATCAGCTGCAGGTAGTCGATGATGATTATTTTCACATCATGTTCCCTAACCAGACGGCGTGCCTTTGTTCTTAGTTCGAATACTGACAACGAAGGAGTATCGTCCACATAAAGAGGAGCATCATACAGTTCCTTAATCTTATAGTCAAGCTGTCCCCATTCGTAAGGAGCAAGCTGTCCGCTCTTGATTTTCTCGCCCGGTATCTCACACACGTTTACAATCAAACGGTTGACCAACTGGACGTTACTCATTTCAAGAGAGAATAATGCTACCGGTACCTTGTTGTTTACGGCTATGTTCTTGGCCATAGAAAGCACGAATGCAGTCTTACCCATCGCAGGACGTGCGGCAATGATGATAAGGTCGGAGTTCTGCCATCCGGAAGTCATTTTGTCAAGCTTATGGAAACCGCTTGCAAGACCGCTCAAACCGTCGGTACGTGCGGCTGCAGTACGAAGCATCTCATACGCTTCCTGTATCACAGGGTTAATCTGCGTATAGTCTTTCTTCATGTTCTGTTGCGAGATTTCGAACAGGCGTCCTTCTGCTTCCTGCATAATGTCGTCCACGTCTTCAGTCTCGTCGAAAGCCTTTTTCTGAATGTTGCTTGTGAAAGTTATAAGCTCTCTGGCAAGGTACTTCTGTGCGATGATTCGTGCATGATATTCGATATGAGCTGATGATGCCATCATACCGCTCAACTGTGTGATATAGAACGGACCGCCCACTTCATCCAGATTACCCATGAATCGCAGATGTTCTGTCACTGTAAGCAGGTCGATAGGTTTCTGCTGTATGGCCAAATCTGTTATGGCGGCATATATCAGCTGATGTCTGTGCTCGTAGAAAGATTCCGGTTTAAGAATCTCACTTACAAGCGAGTATGCATCCTTTTCAATCATCAGTGCACCAAGTACAGCCTTCTCCAGTTCAGGAGCCTGAGGCTGAAGGTGTCCGTATTCATCCGTAAGCTTTTCTTTGCTTACCTTTGTTGTTCGTGCGGGTCTTTTCTGTGTAGTAGCCATTATCTATGGTATAATTTTTTGCAAAGATAAGATTTTCCTATTTATAATGTAGGATAAACTATAATAACTAATTGCAAAAAATGAAATACGCCGGCATATTATATTTCTGATTTCTCCAAAACGAAATGTGCAAAAAAGAGCAGGAAGAAAACTATACGGCTTCCTTCCTGCTCTTAATATTCTATAAGACAAGGATTATTTTACAGGAATCTTGTCTATTCTCTTCTGATGACGTCCGCCTTCAAATTCAGTGTTGAAGAACTCGGTCATAATCTTGTCTGCCATTTCAGTGTCGATAAATCTTCCCGGCATAACAAGAACGTTTGCGTTATTGTGCTGGCGTGACAGTTTGGCAATTTCAGGAATCCAGCAAAGTGCCGCACGTATTCCCTGATGCTTGTTCAGCGTGATGCCAATTCCTTCGCCACTACCGCATATTGCTATACCCGGGTAACATTCGCCAGCCTCAACAGCTTCTGCCAGCGGGTGTGCGAAGTCAGGATAATCGCAACTGTCAGTAGAGTAAGTTCCAAAATCTTTGTATTCTAATCCTTTTGCTTCCAGCCACTGCTTAACATACTGTTTCAGTTCAAATCCTGCATGGTCGGATGCGAGTCCTACTATTTTCATTATAACATTGCTTTTACTTGGTTATATACATTTTCTGCTGTGAATCCCAATTTTTCATCCAATACCTTGTAAGGTGCAGAGAAACCGAATGATTCAAGACCCCAAACCTTTCCGTTAGGACCTACAAGTCCTTCGAGGTTTACAGGAAGCCCTGCTGTAAGTCCGAATACCTTAGCTCCAGTTGGGATAACGCTTTCCTGATATTCCTTGCTCTGGCTGCGGAACAAACCTTCAGAAGGAACAGAAACGATACGTGTCTTGATACCGTCTTTGTTCAACAGTTCAGCTCCGGCAACAAGTGTAGAAACTTCAGAACCTGAAGCAACCATGATAACGTCAGGAGTACCTTCAGCATCAGTTACGATGTAACCACCTTTTGCAGCTTCAGCATATTTAGTACCTTCAGGAAGGTCTGTGATATTCTGACGAGAAAGAATCAATGCAGATGGAGTGTCGATGTTTTCCATTGCAAGTTTCCAAGCTTCAGTAGTTTCCTTAGCATCAGCAGGACGAAGAACAAGCATAGAGTTCTTTCCGTGGTGGTTTTTCAGTTTTTCCATCAAACGGATCTGTGCTTCCTGTTCTACAGGTTCGTGAGTAGGACCGTCTTCACCAACACGGAATGCGTCGTGAGTCCAGATGAACTTAACAGGCAACTGCATCAAAGCAGCCATACGCACTGCCGGTTTCATATAGTCTGAGAATACGAAGAATGTACCGCAAGCAGCGATTACACCACCGTGAAGAGCCATACCAAGGCAGCAGCAAGCCATAGTAAGTTCGGCAACACCGGCCTGGAAGAATGCTCCGCTGAAGTCGCCTGACTGGAATGCGTGAGTCTTCTTCAGGAAACCGTCAGTCTTGTCTGAGTTAGAAAGGTCGGCAGAAGAACAAATCATGTTAGGAACCTGTTCTGCGAGAGCACCGAGAACAGTTGCAGATGCATTACGAGTAGCATCGTTAGCTTTCTGCTGTATGCCTGACCAGTCAACTTTAGGAGCAGCACCGCTGAACCATTCTTTCAGCTGAGCAGCTTTTTCAGGATTAGCGGCAGCCCATGCCTTTTCTTCTTCGTATCTTGCAGCAACGATAGTTTCAAGTTCCTGTGCACGTTTTGCATAAAGTTCTTTTACGTCGTCGAAGATAACGAATGGATTTTCAGGGTCAGCACCCAAGTTAATCATTGTATTCTTGTAAGCATCGCCACCAAGAGGAGCACCGTGAGTCTTGCAGTTGCATTCGTAAGAAGAGTTGTCATCTTTACGTGCACCCTTACCCATGATACACTTACCGATGATAAGAGTAGGGCGTTTTGTTTCAGCTTTTGCTGCGTCAAGAGCCTTGCGGATTTCGTCACAGTCATTACCGTTGATTTCAATAACGTACCATCCCCATGCGCGGTATTTCATGGCAGTGTCTTCTGTCATTACATCTTTAGTTTCAGTAGAAAGCTGGATGTCGTTTGAGTCGTAGAACATGATGAGGTTATCAAGTCCGAGGTGACCTGCTATACGTCCGCTACCCTGAGAGATTTCTTCCTGGATACCACCGTCTGAGATATAAGCGTAGATTGTTTCTTTAGCGAAAGTCGGGTTGCCTGTACGTGCAGCAAGGAATTTTGCAGCAATAGCAGCACCCACAGCAAAAGTATGTCCCTGTCCAAGTGGTCCGGATGTATTTTCAATACCGCGTTCTACGTCTACTTCTGGGTGTCCCGGAGTAGGAGAGCCCCACTGACGGAGCTGTTTCAGTTCGTCGATAGTGAATTTTCCGGCCAAAGCCAATTGAGAATACAGCATAGGAGACATGTGTCCCGGATCGAGGAAGAAACGGTCTCTTCCTTCCCATTTAGGATTTTTAGGGTCGTACTGCAGATATTCTGAATACAGAACATTGATAAAGTCTGCACCACCCATAGCACCACCTGGGTGTCCTGACTTAGCTTTTTCTACCATTGAAGCTGCCAGGATACGGATATTGTCGGCAGCATGGTTCATTACTTGTTTGCTGTTCATATTAGTAAATTGTTTATTGAATGTTTTCTATCAGTTTTTCTATGTTTTCTGAATTTTTGAGCAAAAATATAACTTTTATATGTAAATCACAACCTGAATAAGAGCTTTTTTTATCATTAATTTGATAGAAATATCAGATATTCAGGCTGTTTCATGCTTACTTATTGTCAAAAATACTCTTTACTTTTTGTATTTCACAGCAGCCTCTTCCACAGGGATGCAAGCCTTGTAGTTTTCTATGTATTTGTTGAATCCGGCCACATCTTCAGCAGTTGGAGATACTTCTGTACCTGTATTTCCGGCAAATACCTTTTCATCCAGGAAGTCAGCGAGTGACTGATTGCCGTTTTTGTTTACCAAATATGAACCGAGAAGTGCAATACCCCATGCACCGCCTTCGCCGGCTGTTTCCATAACCGAGATAGGGGAGTTGATGGCAGCAGCGAGAACTCTCTGTCCTACACCTTTTGTTCTGAACAAACCTCCGTGTCCTGTAATTCTGTCTACCTTGATTTTCTCTTCGTTGAACAGGATGTCGTTACCTATTTTCAGTACACCTACAGAAGCATACAGATGTGCACGCATGAAGTTTGCAAGGTTGAATTTGTCGCTTGCATTGCGTACGAACAGAGGACGTCCTTCTTCAAGACCTGTTACAGGTTCGCCTGAGAAGTAGTTGTATGAGATGAGTCCTCCGCAGTCAGCATCGCCTGTGAGTGCATTGTTGTAGAGTTTTCCGAAGATTTCATCCATATCTACCGATATACCCATCAGTTCCTGATATTCCTTGAAGATGTTTACCCATGCGTTGAGGTCGGAAGTACAGTTGTTGCAGTGTACCATTGCCACGAGGCTGCCGTCAGGGGTAGTTACCATATCAATCATTTCGTATGGTTTTGAAAGGTCTTTCTCCAATACAATCATTGAGAATGAAGAAGTACCTGCCGATACGTTACCTGTGCGCTGTTTTACAGCGTTAGTTGCCACCATACCTGTTCCCGCATCACCTTCAGGAGGACATAAAGGAATACCGGCTTTCAGATGTCCGGATACGTCGAGTTTCTTTGCCCCTTTTTCTGTCAGACAGCCTGCATTCTCGCCTGCTAAAAGAACCTTAGGGAGAATATCTTCTATAGTCCAGCCGAAGCCGTAAGGCTTTACCAGGTTGTTGAATTTCTCAATCATCTCTGCCGAGTAGTTCTTGGTTTCAGGATTGATAGGAAGCATACCCGATGCATCGCCTATACCAAGAACCTTTTCGCCTGTAATCTGCCAGTGTACATATCCGGCCAATGTTGTGAGGAATGTAATATCCTTCACGTGTTCTTCCTTGTTAAGGATTGCCTGGTAAAGATGAGAGATGCTCCATCTCAAAGGAATATTATACACGAACAGTTCAGACAGTTCGGCTGCAGCCTTGCCTGTGTTGGTGTTTCTCCATGTACGGAAAGGAACGAGGATTTCTTCTTTATCATTGAAAGCCATATAGCCGTGCATCATTGCACTTACTCCAATTGCAGCAAGGTTTTCTATTTCAATTCCGTATTCCTTGTTTACGTTGGTGCGGAGGTCTGCATAACAGTCCTGTACTCCGTTCCAGATAGCATCGATACTGTATGTCCACAAACCGTTTTCAAGTTGGTTTTCCCAAGTATGGCTTCCCTGTGCGATAGGCTTGTTTTCTTCGTCGATAAGTACAGCCTTGATTCTTGTAGAGCCGAATTCGATACCCAATATGGCTTTTCCGCTTTCTATTGTTGATTTAGCATTAAGATTCATAGATTTTAAGTTTATGAGTTTTAAGTTTTTAAGTTCTTAAGTTTTTAAGATTATAAGTTTTAAGTTTATAGGTTCTTAAGTCTTAAAACAATAAAAGTGCTGCAAACGATTGCTCGCCGAGCACTTTTAAATAAGGCAATATAATCTATCTGATTAACAAAGAGCTTTGTTCAGCATGTAGTAAACTTCATTCATGCGAAGCTCTTTCTTGAATTCACTGATAGTAGTATCTTTGTTGATGTGAACCATTTCGATACCTGCGATTTCTGCATAGTCTTCCCAGTATTCTGCTGTCAGGTCGTATGAGAAGCAAGAGTGGTGAGTACCACCTGCAAGAATCCATGCACCTGCACCGACTTCAAAGTCAGGCATTGGCTTCCAGAGTGCAGAAGCAACAGGAAGTTTAGGCAATGGTTTTGGCTCGATACATTCTACATCGTTTACGATGAGGCGGAAGCGGTTTCCGAGATCGACAACTGTAGCTGTACATCCTGTACCAACCTTTGAAGTAAATACAAGACGAGCAGTCTGGCTCTTACGGATACCGATACCGAGAAAGTGAACTTCCAGACGAGGTTTCTTGGCTGCGATTAACGGACAAACTTCCAACATGTGTGCCTGAAGGATAGAACTGTTCTTTCCGTCGAAGTTCAAAGTATAGTCTTCAAGGAATGAGCAACCGTTTGCAAGTCCCTGGTTCATTACCCATACAGTGCGGTAGAGGGCTGCCGATTTCCAGTCACCTTCTGCACCGAAGCCGTAACCTTCTGCCATCAGACGCTGTGAAGCAAGTCCAGGAATCTGGTCGAAGTGGCTGCCGTCTGTCTGTCCAAGGTCGTCGAAGTTTGTAGTGAAACCTTTGGCACCTTTAGCTTTCAGGATAGCACGTAGAGCAAGTTCAGCCTTAGCAGCGTTCCATACTTTCTGATAAGCTTCAGTTGATTTGTCTTCAAGTTCTGCATCGTGGTCGTATTCGCTGAAGTAAGTTTTAACCAAAGCTTCAACTTCTTCGTCCTTGATATTCTTGTGATATTCCATCAGCTCGCTTACAGGACAGTAGTCTACGTGGTAACCCATGCGCTGTTCTGCTTCAACCTTGTCACCGTCTGTTACGGCTACATTGTTCATCTGGTCGCCGAAACGCAAGATAAGCATATCCTGTGAGTCAGCCCATGCAGCACATACTCTCATCCAAACGGCAATCTTGCCGAGAGTTTCTTCGTCTTTCCAGTAGCCTACAACTACTTTGCGGCGTACACGCATACGAGTGCAGATATGACCGAATTCGCGGTCGCCGTGTGCGCTCTGGTTAAGGTTCATGAAGTCCATATCCATAGTGTCCCAAGGAATTTCCTTGTTGAACTGAGTGTGTAGATGCAGCAAAGGTTTCTTCAACTGCTGAAGTCCGTGAATCCACATTTTGGCAGGAGAGAATGTGTGCATCCATGTGATTACACCGATACATTTCTCATCATTGTTTGCTGCCTTGAATACTGCTTCCACTTCTTTAGAAGAGTTTGCAGTGCCTTTATATACAACTTTAACAGGAAGTTTTCCACTTTCGTTAAGACCTGCTACCATTTCGTTACTGTGTGCGTCTACAGCTACTACTGCGTCGCCTCCGTAAAGGAGCTGAGCTCCGGTTACGAACCATACTTCATACTGACTGAATGCGTTCATAATTCTTGATTTTATTAATAAGGTAATAATTTGTTTATTTCAGTATTTATTAAATTCAGATGTTTTTACTTTTTCTGTCCGTAATAAGCGTTAGGACCATGTTTGCGGTTGAAATGCTTTTCTACAAGCAGAGGATTCATCGTAAGGTTAGGATTTGCAGCATAAGCGATGCTTGCCATTTTTGCTACCTGTTCCATAACTACTGCATTGTGAACAGCATCGTTGGCATCCTTACCCCATGAGAATGGACCATGGTTTTTCACCAATACTCCTGGAGTGTGTACAGGATTCATGCCTTCAAATCGTTTCACTATTACGTTTCCGGTTTCCTTTTCGTATTCGCCTTTCACTTCTTCCTCAGTCATGTCGGCTGTACAAGGGATTGCTTCGTGGAAATAGTCGGCATGAGTTGTACCTATATTAGGTATGTCAAGTCCTGCCTGAGCCCATGCAGTGGCATAAGTTGAGTGAGTGTGGACCACACCGCCGATTTCAGGGAATGCCTTGTAAAGTACAAGATGGGTAGGGGTGTCGCTTGACGGACGGAGAGAACCTTCCACTACGTTGCCGTCGAGGTCTACTACCACCATATCGTCAGCTTTCATCTCATCATATGATACTCCGCTTGGCTTTATCACTACAAGTCCTGTTTCGCGGTCAATACCCGAAACATTACCCCAAGTGAAGATTACAAGTCCATGTTTCACCAAATCGAGGTTGGCATGGAATACTTTTTCTTTTAATGCTTCTAACATATATCTGAGTCTTTTATTGTTTAAATCTTGAATTTAGGGTCTTTTTCGTAAGCCTTATCATTGAATTTATACAGGCTTGCACCTCTTTTAGACCCGGTTTTGTCTATTTTGTCGGTTTTCTCTATAAAGTCCATGTCAGCTATGCGCTTGCGGAAGTTTCTCTTGTCCATTGTTTCGCCGTATATGGCTTCGTAGAGATTTTGCAGTTGTGTTAGCGTGAACAGTTCCGGAAGCAGATTGAATCCTATAGGCTTGTGCGATGCCTTCTCCTTCATCATCTGTCTGGCTTTCATAACCATTTCCGAATGGTCGAAAATCAGTTCAGGCACTTCGTTTATGTTCACCCAGTGAGCGTTATGCTGCTGAACCAGTTCGCGGTCGTATTCATTGATGTTTATCAGTGCGTAATAGGCCAATGAAATAACCCGCTCTCCCGGATCTCTGTCCACAGCGCCGAATGCGCCTATCTGTTCCATATAGACATCTTCCAGTCCGGTCAGTTCGCTCAACACACGTTTTGCAGCATCGTCTGCACTTTCGTTTTCCTGTATAAATCCTCCCATAAGAGACCATTTCCCTTTAGCCGGCTCAAAATTTCTCTTTAGAAGGAGGAGGTTCAGTTCGCCCTTGTCGAAACCGAATATGATACAGTCAATGCCGACATAGAATTTTGGATTATGTTTGTAATAAGCTGTCATGTAAATACAGATTTTATATTGTTCTACATTTATTTGGTTGCAAATGTAGAACAATATTTATAGTTTTTACCAGAAATATGCGTAGAATAATCCGCAGAGAACTACAACACCGAGTGTTGCTATTACGTCCCACTTGTTCCAACTCTTTCTGATAAGTTCCTTATAGCTGCCTGTGAATGTAATTGCCTCAATCTGCTGTGCAGTAGGTTTCGGAGTGAAGCAAGATACTACAGCCATCATAACCATAAGGAATACAAGTAACCATATCTCGAATATCAACCAGTTAGTCTGCCAGAACCATGCTGTAGCATCCCAGAATGCTCCTTCCATAGTTGCTGTACCGCTCTTTGTTATTACGTTTGTAACAAGTCTTACCATACCGATTATGAAACCGCCGATAAGTCCCCATTCACCTGCCTTTGGAGTGATTTTCTTAGAGAAGATACCCAATGTGAATACTGCTACCATGGCTGGAGCCAACAGTGACTGGATGTCCTGCAGATAGCTGTAGAGGTTGTCCATGTTCATCATTATAGGCAGCCAGAGCAGACCGAGGATAACTACTACCACTGTAGCCACACGGCCTACGAATACATAGTGTGCTTCGCTCTTGCCCTGACGCATAGGCTTGTAGAAGTCTTCTGTAAACAGTGTCGCACAGCTGTTGAAGAATGCGGCAAGTGAAGTTACCAAAGCACAGATGAAACCGATAGTTACCAGACCTTTCACGCCTGCAGGAAGAATGTTCTTCACCATCATGGCAAATGCGCCGTCTGTGTCGTGCTGGTTAGTAAGGTCCATTACGATACCGCTGTTAGGGTCCTGCGCCAATGCCACAGCTACCATACCTGGGATAAGGAACATGAATACAGGAAGCAGTTTGAAATAGCCTGCAGCGATAGTACCGCGGCGTGCGCGTTTCATTACCACGTCGTCAGATTCACCTTTCTGCTGTCCAAGAACACGCTGAACGATATGCTGGTCTGTACACCAGTACCAGAAACCGATGATAGAAGCTCCGATGAATACTGCAAATCCGGGGAATTTAGGATACATAGGATCGCCTTCGTCCCAGTGGAACATGTGGTTGATACCGTAACCGTCGTGAGCTGAACGTGCATAGTCCATCATGTTACCCCATCCGTCGATGATGCTTCCGTGTCCAAGTGCTGATAATCCGAGGAAGAGAACAAGGAACGAACCGATGATAAGGATAGGTGTCTGGATGGCAGACATTGTCATAACACCCTTCATACCTCCCAGTACCGTAAATACGGCAGTGATGGCAATCAGTCCCAAAGCTCCCCACCAGAAAGGAAGTCCGAGCAGATATTCGAAGAAGATACCTCCTGTAAAAGCTGTAACGCTGACTTTGGTAAGGATGTATGCAATCAATGTAATGATACTCAACCATGAACCTGTTCTCTGAGTGTAACGGTATTTCAGAAAGTCAGGCATAGTGATAATTTTGCCCATCTTGTTGTTAAGTAGCTGATAGAACGGTACGAACAGCCATCCGAGGATAAGAATCATCCATCCCTGCATTTCCCAGTGTGCCATACCTACACCGTCTTTAGCTCCTGTACCTGCAAGACCTACCAAGTGTTCCGAACCGATGTTGGCTGCAAATATCGCAGCACCGATAACATACCAAGGCTCTCCTTTTCCGAACAGATAGTCCTGACTGTCTGCTCCCTGCATGGCCAGTTTGTCCTTACGCACGGCACGCCATACGGCCCATGCCACTCCTAATATTCCTATGACCAGGACAGCCCAGTCCAACCAAATAAATTCTTTTGAACTCCAATTCATAATGATGTGTTTTTTATGATATTATACTATTTGTTATTTTTCTACTCCGAATTTGAATACGCAGTGGCTGTAGTATGTTTCTCCCGGTTTCAGGATAACAGAAGGCCATTGTGTCTTGTTTGGACTGTCAGGATAGTGCTGCGATTCAAGGCAAACTGAAGCGCGCTGCGGATATGCTATACCGTGTTTTCCTTTTACTTCGCCTGTCAGGAAGTTTCCTGTATATACCTGGATTCCAGGTTCGTTAGTATAGACTTCAAGAGTAATGCCGCTTGCCGGGCTTGTAAGTCTGGCAGCCACTTTTGTGTCATCACCTTTTGTAGCCAATACCCAGTTGTGGTCGAATCCGTTTCCGAATTTCACCTGCTCATTGTCGAATGCTGTTACGTCAGGAGCTATGGTCTTAGGTGTATTGAAATCGAATGGAGTGTCTTTTACTGCCATCATTTCGCCAGTAGTCATATATGTGCTGTCTACCGGTGTGATGCTGTCCGAAGCCACGTACATGATATGGTCTGTAGCCGGTTTCGACATATCTCCGCTAAGATTGAAATATGAGTGGTTAGTCATATTTATGATAGTGGTCTTGTCTGTAGTTGCATCGTATTTTATGTCGATGGCATTGTCAGATGTCAGTGTATAAGTGACATTGGCTGTTACGTTTCCGGGGAAGTTGTTGTCGCCGTCAGCCGATTTCATTGTAAGCACTATAGTGCTGTCGTTTGTCTGGTTTGCTTCGTACACCTGATACTGCCATCCTGTAGGGCCTCCGTGCAGACAGTGTCCGAAATTGTTTGTCGGCAACTGTATCTCCTGTCCGTCTATGTTGATTTTACCTTTGTTGATACGGTTGGCATATCTTCCTATGCTTGCCCCGAAATCGCTCGGTATATTCTGATAGTCATTTATATTGTCGAATCCGAGAACTACATCTGTCATCTTACCGTTTTTGTCCGGTACCATAACTGAAACGATTCTACCTCCGAAGTTTGTCACACAGACTTCCATTCCATTGTTGTTCGTAAGTCTGTAAAGTCCTGTCTTCTTGTTGCCGTCGATTGTAGTCTCAAATTTTGCAGGATCAAGTCCTGAAAGTGTCAACTCTGCTTTCTTTTCCTGTGAGGCACATCCGCTGAGTATTACGATTGCTGCCCCCATGCTTAAAAATGACTTTTTCATGTTTCTCATTATATATTATTATGGTAAATGTTTTTTGACGGTGTAAAAGTAACACTTATTTTATTCCGTTGTTCAAAAAAATATATGTTGTACAGCATTAAGGTGTTATTTTTACACTTTTCGTTTCGTCGTATTTGGTTTCTTTTCCGTTCATATAGTCGGATTTGACTGTTCAAAGTTAGCGTGACACGTTCGTGTTCCGCCCGTTACACGTTCGTGTTCCGCTCGCGTCACGTTCGTGTTCCGCGCGTTACACGTACGTGTTACGCTTTATGTGTCGAAGAATAATTGGAAATATGACTGTTTTTTGTATCTTTGCTGTATAATTATATAATAATGTGTGTTTAGTATGTATTCCAATAAAGAAATCTGGCGCGTTACTTATCCTATACTTCTTGGGCTGCTTGCCCAAAATATCATTAATGTTACTGATACGGCTTTCCTCGGGCATGTGGGCGAGGTAGCTTTGGGGGCTGCGGCTATGGGAGGACTTCTTTATATATGTGTCTATACCGTAGCTTTCGGTTTCAGTATAGGTTCGCAGATACTCATAGCACGCCGAAACGGTGAAGGCAATTATCGCGACGTTGGTCCTGTCATGATGCAGGGTAGTATGTTCAGTTTCATTATGGCTGCGGTACTGGCTGTTGTCATGTATATTTTTGCCGGTCCTCTCATAAGGATGCTGATAACTTCCGATACTATATACGAGGCTACATACCAGTTCTTCACATGGCGTATCTGGGGATTTCTGTTTGCTTTCCTCAATGTGATGTTCCGTGCATTCTATATAGGTATTACCAACACCAAAGTACTGACTTTAAGTTCGGTGGTTATGGCACTTGTGAATGTAGTTCTCGATTATGGTCTTGTATTCGGCGAGCTCGGACTTCCGCAGATGGGAGTCAGGGGAGCGGCTTTGGCATCAGTTATAGCTGAGGCTTCTTCGCTGGTATTCTTCCTTATATATACATATTGTAAGGTTGACCTCAGAAAATACGGTTTCCGACGTTCTTTCAGGATTGATTTCAGTATGGTGGGCAGGATATTGCAAATATCATCATTCACCATGGTGCAATATTTCCTGGCAATGGCCATATGGTTCGTGTTCTTTATGGCGCTGGAGCGTTTGGGACAGAGGGAACTGGCTATAGCAAATATAGTGAGGAGTGTATATATAGTGCTACTGATTCCGGTACAGGCATTGGCAACTACCGCCAATACTCTTGTCAGTAATCTGATAGGGGCGGGAGGAACGGACAGGGTAGTGGCTTTGCTTCATCGTATAGCCCGTGTGTCTTTTCTTATAATGGTGGTTTGTGTTGTTCTGACAGTACTCTTTCCGAGTACGATTCTCTCCGTTTATAGCGGTGATTCCACGTTGATTTCAGAGTCTGTTCCTGCACTTTATGTTGTTTGCGGTGCAATGATGATTGCTTCTCTTGCCAATATTTATTTCAATGGAATATCCGGTACGGGAAATACTCAGGCAGCTTTGGTATTGGAGACAGGGGTATTGATATTTTATGCGGTTTATGTTATAGTGGTTGGTATGGTGCTCCGTCAGCCTGTAGAGATTTGTTTCACTACCGAAGTGGTGTATTATTCGTTTATGCTGTTTTTCAGTATTATATATTTGAAAAAAGCTAAATGGCAGAATAAAAAGATTTGAGGTTTATATTTTTTTATGTATTTTTGCACCCCGTTGAAATATAAGAAATTAAGAAAAATCCAAATAATATATGTTCGATAATTTAAGTGAAAGACTTGAGAGGTCGTTTAAGATATTGAAAGGTGAGGGTAAAATCACCGAAATCAATGTTGCCGAGACTCTGAAAGATGTACGTCGCGCCTTGCTTGATGCCGACGTGAACTATAAGGTTGCAAAGAACTTTACAGATACAGTAAAGGAGAAAGCCTTGGGACAGAACGTGCTTACTGCAGTTAAGCCAAGTCAGTTGATGGTTAAGATTGTTCATGATGAACTTACAAAACTGATGGGTGGTGAAACTGCTGAGCTTGAACTTAAAGGACGCCCTGCAGTGATACTTATGTCAGGTCTCCAGGGTTCAGGTAAGACTACTTTCTCAGGAAAGTTGGCACGTATGCTGAAAACCAAGAAAAACCGTAAGCCTCTGTTGGTAGCCTGCGACGTTTACCGTCCTGCAGCCATCGAACAGCTGAAGGTGCTTGGACAGCAGATTGAAGTTCCTGTTTATTCTGAACCGGACAGCAAAGATCCTGTACAGATTGCATTGAATGCTATCCATGAAGCAAAAGCTAAAGGTTATGACCTGGTGATTGTCGATACAGCCGGTCGTCTTGCTATCGACGAACAGATGATGAACGAGATTGAGGCTATCAAGAAAGCTATCAATCCTGATGAAACACTGTTTGTAGTCGATTCAATGACAGGTCAGGATGCTGTAAACACAGCACGCGAGTTCAACGAACGCCTTGACTTCAACGGTGTAGTTCTTACTAAGTTGGATGGTGATACTCGTGGTGGTGCCGCACTTTCTATCCGTACTGTAGTTAACAAGCCTATCAAGTTCGTAGGTACAGGTGAAAAGCTTGACGCAATTGACTTGTTCCACCCTGCACGTATGGCAGACCGTATCCTCGGTATGGGTGATATCGTATCACTTGTTGAACGTGCACAGGAACAGTACGACGAAGAAGAAGCAAAACGTCTTCAGAAGAAAATCCAGAAGAACCAGTTCGACTTCAATGACTTCCTTACTCAGATAAACCAGATTAAGAAGATGGGTAACATCAAGGAACTTGCTTCGATGATTCCGGGTGTAGGTAAGGCTATCAAGGATATTGATATTGACGACAATGCGTTCAAGAGTATAGAAGCTATCATCTATTCTATGACTCCTGAAGAACGTACTCATCCTGAAATCCTCAACGGTTCGCGCCGTATGCGTATCGCTAAGGGTAGTGGTACAAACATTCAGGAAGTGAACCGCCTTCTGAAGCAGTTCGACCAGACTCGTAAGATGATGAAGATGGTGACTGGCAGCAAGATGGCCGGTATGATGCAGAAGATGAAGAAGAGATAATACAACTTTTTGATATACCAAATCGGGCTGAATACCGTTTAAATGGTGATTAAATACTGTTTAAACGGTGTTCAGCCCGAACTGGTTTTAGTACAGAATGTACTTCTCTCGCATTTCCCTGTATTTCTTCAAGTCCTCGTTCCATGCAGAACGAATCTCTTCTTCCGATTTACCTTTTAGCATATCGAGCCTTACCTGATTTGTACCCATCAGCAGGTCGAACCATTTGGGGCGCGTGAGGAAGGATTCTGACTTGTTCATCTTCTTGAACTCACGGTACATCTCGATAACATATTTCAATGAAAATCCGTTCAGTCCGCTGATGTCGGTTTCTCTAAGGTCGAGTCCGTGGCATACTACGTTCTTGTGCAAAGGGTTTTTGTCGAAACCCTCCAATGCTTTCGGAGTGAAAGAAAATGGATACTTGTCTTTTGGCAATAACGGTGAGCCTATAACCTGGAATGGGAAATATGTTCCGCGTCCGACACTGACAGATGTAGCCTCGAACAGGCAGAGTGAGGCATACAGAGCGATTGACCGGTCGTTTGGCAGGTTGGGCGACGGCTTCACAGGGAGCGAATACGGGTCACCATGTTTCCAGCCTTGTATCTTTATAACAGAATATCTGCACTTCAGATTGCCTCCGAGCCATCCTTCGCCGTTTATCATTCCGGCCAGCTCGCCCATGGTACATCCGTGAAGAACCGGTATGGGCAACATCCCTACGAAACTCTTGTATTCCTTTTTCAGCAGAGGACCGTCAACATAATCGCAAGGGTTTGGGCGGTCGAGCACTATAAGCTCTTTCCCGTTTTCGGCACATGCCTGCATTATATAATATAATGTACTGATATATGTGTAGAATCTTGCTCCCACATCCTGAATGTCGAACACTACCATATCAATATTAGCAAGGTCGGTTGCAGAAGGCTTTTTGTTCTTTCCGTAAAGTGAGATTATCGGTGTTCCGGTTTTTACGTCTTTGCCGTCCTTCACGGTTTCTCCTGCATCGGCTTTACCCCTGAATCCATGTTCTGGTGCAAAAAGTGCGACAGGTTTTTTGCCCAGCGAACATAAAGTGTCAAGCAGATGTGTGCTGCCTGTAAGTGATGTCTGGTTTGCCACCAAGGCTATTTTTTTATTGCCTATGATTGATGTCAGAGTTTCAATCTGGTCTGCTCCGTTTTGGATATTTGTGGCATTACATATGCCGGAGAAAGAAATTAATAGTAAAATAACAAGATATTTCATGTCAGGACAATAATATTTATTAGTTTTGTAAACCGAATTAATAATACGCAAAGATAAATAAAACAATGAATCCTATAGAATTAATAGACAAATATTATCCGGAAGATAACGAACTTAAGAAAATCCTGTTGAAACACAGCCGTTCTGTAGCTGACAAGGCACTGGAAATGGCACGGAAACATCCCGAACTGAATCTTGACCTGCAGTTTATTGAAGAAGCTGCAATGCTTCACGATATTGGTATATTCCTTACGGATGCCGACGATATATTCTGCTATGGAACTTATCCGTATATATGCCATGGCTATTTGGGTGCTGATTTGGTCAGGAAAGAAGGTTTCCCCCGTCATGCTTTAGTGTGTGAGCGTCATACAGGTGCCGGCCTTTCATTGAAGGCTATCATGGAGCGCGATTTGCCTGTCCCGCACAGAGATATGCTTCCTGTCAGTCTTGAGGAACAAATCATATGTTTTGCCGACAAGTTCTTCTCCAAGACCAAACTCGATAATGAGAAATCGCTCGAGAAAGCACGCAAAAGTATCGAAAAACATGGCGAAGAAGGGTTGGAAAGGTTCGACAAATGGTGTAAGATGTTTCTCTAATGCCGGTTTTGTCGTAAAAATACATTAAAAACTTACTGCCTATAGTGTTATTTAAGTGATAATGCTTACTTTTGTATCGCTTATCGCGAAAAAGATATATAATGACATCGTTTAAAAGAACTACATACATATTTATAACATTGTTTCTGTTAGGACTTGTTTCCACTTTCTACGCCGAAGCGCAGCGTGTAAGGGGAAGACGTTCGGGCAGAAATGTGTCATCCCAGGTAAAAACGGATTCCTTGGGCCTCGACTCGTTGAGGCTCGATTCTCTGGCTGCAGATTCTCTGTCGGCCGATTCGTTGCCATCCGATACAATGGGAAAGAAAGATGCACTCGACGCACCTGTGGTATATGAAGCGAGCGATTCAATTGTCTTTACAAAAGGAGGTTTTGCGCATCTTTACGGTTCAGGAAAGGTCAATTATCAGAAAATTGAACTTACATCAGCTGTCATTACAATGAATATGGACAGTAACACCGTGTATGCCAGAGGCGTTAAGGATACAGCAGGTGTGGAATCCGGTTTGCCGGTTTTCAAGGATGGCGAGACACCGTACGAATCGAAGATTATGCGATATAACTTCAAGACCAAGAAGGGTTTCATAAACAGTATCGTTACTCAGCAGGGTGAGGGATACGTTACCAGCCGCGATGCCAAGAAAGGTGCTGAGGATGAGATTTATATGCAGCACGGACGATATACCACTTGTGACAATCATGAGCATCCGCACTT
Organism: uncultured Bacteroides sp.; assembly: GCA_900544075.1. Classification (GTDB taxonomy): domain Bacteria; phylum Bacteroidota; class Bacteroidia; order Bacteroidales; family Bacteroidaceae; genus Phocaeicola. Next base: position 106,020 of record UQTJ01000002.1, on the reverse strand, counting down.
CTATCTTCAGCTGTCCATGGCAAAGGTACGCCCAAAGAAGAATGTAGTTTTCGGTCCGGCGCATCTTGTGGTGGAAGATGTTCCGTTGCCTATTGCCGTTCCTTTCGGATTTTTCCCATTCAACAGCAGTTATTCGTCCGGTTTCATCATGCCGAGCTATGGTGATGAGTTGAACCGAGGATTCTATCTTCGCGATGGTGGATATTATTTTGCCATAAGCGACAAGATGGACTTGAAAGTGCTTGGTGAGATATTTACGAAGGGTTCGTGGGGACTTTCTGCAGCATCGAACTATAACAAGAGATATAAGTACAGCGGTTCGTTCAATGCCAGTTATATCGTGACAAAGACTGGAGAGAAGAACATGCCTGACTACTCTGTGTCGAAAGACTTCCGCATACAGTGGAGCCACCGTCAGGATGCCAAGGCCAGTCCTAATAGTTCGTTCTCGGCAAGTGTGAACTTTGCTACAAGTAGTTACGACCGCTCCAGCCTGAGCAGTCTGTATAATCCGCAGCAGTATGCGCAGAACACTAAGGCTTCGAGTGTAAGCTACTCGCGCAGTTTCCCTGAAATAGGACTTAACATTTCCGGTTCGTTCAACATTACTCAGAACACGCGCGACTCGTCTATTAATATGACATTGCCGGATATTAATATATCCTTGAACCGTATATATCCGTTCAAGCGCAAGAAAGCTGCCGGCGATGAGCGCTGGTACGAAAAGATTTCTTTCCAGTACACCGGAGCCATGACCAACAGTGTCAATACAAAGGATAATCTTCTGTTCAAGACTCCGCTCACACAGTGGAAGAACGGTTTCCAGCATAAGATTCCTGTTTCTGCTACTTTCAACCTGTTCAAGTATATAAACATTGTGCCTTCGTTCAACTATACTGAAAGATGGTATCTGAATAAGATAAAGAGGAGCTACGACCCTACGCTCGACACTTCGGACCATATCCGAAGAGATACAATCAACGGATTCAACCGTGTGTACGACTATAACATGTCTGTACAGATGAATACCAAACTGTACGGTATGTACAAGCCTCTCTTTATGAAGAGCAAGGAAATACAGGTACGCCATGTTTTCACGCCAACCGTGAGCTATACATATACGCCTAACTTCGGTACGAAACGTTTCGGATATTATGACACATATACATACACCGACGAACAGGGAGAGGTGCGTACAGTGGAATATTCTCTCTATGAAGGTATGACATATGGTACACCGGGAAAGACCATGTCGCAGAATATCTCATTCTCTGTTGACAATAATTTAGAAATGAAGATGAGGTCTGACCGTGATTCTACAGGTTACAGAAAAATCAGTCTTATTGACCAGTTGGGAGCATCTATGTCGTACGACGTTGCCAATAAGAAATGGAGTGACCTGAGTATGAACGTTCGTTTGAAATTCCCTAATAACTATACATTCAATATGAACGCATCGTTTGCTACATATGCCTATGAGTTCGACAAGAATGGAAACGTAGTAGTAGGCGACCGTACAGAATGGTCTTACGGACGTTTCGGACGATTCCAGGGATATAGCGGTTCGTTCTCATATACTCTGAATAACGATACGTTCAAGAAACTCTTCGGAAAGAAAGAAGAAAAAGATGACAAGAAGGACGGTGAGGAAAACAAGGATGAAGAGAATACCGAAGAGAATACGGAGGAACAGGAACAGAACAACTCTAATATCAGAAAGACAGAGGCTGCATCAATCAGCTCTGACGGATATATGGCGTTCAAGTTCCCATGGAGTGTAAGTTTGAGCTATAGCTATAGCATCCGCGAAGACAGAACAAAGGATATCAACATCAAGCGTATGCGCTATCCGTTCTCTCTGACACACTCATTGAATATTTCCGGTAACTTCAAGATTGGTAGCCGCTGGAATATGAACTATTCTACCGGATATGACTTTACTACCAAGGAACTGTCAATGACTACACTGAACATTACCCGCGACCTTCATTGTTTCAATATGAGTTGCGGACTTGTGTTCGGGCCGTATACATCGTATAACTTTACAATCCGTGCAAACTCCAGTATGCTTACGGATGCCCTCAAGTGGGACAAGCGAAGCAATACCGGAAGTTCTGTTACGTGGTATTGATACTTCTACCAGTCGATGGCTGTCTTGCCGTTTTTCACAAGATAGTCATTGGCAAGGCTGAAGTGGTGATTTCCGAAGAAACCGTTGTATGCCGAGAGGGGTGACGGATGCACTGATGTGAGTACTAAGTGTTTGTTTCTGTCAATGAATGCCCCTTTTTTCTGTGCATACGAGCCCCACAGGATAAACACTAAGTTACTTTTCTCTTCAGCCAATTTCCTTATAACGGCATCTGTAAATTCTTCCCAGCCTCTTCTTTGGTGCGACCCGGCCTGATGAGCGCGTACTGTAAGTGTGGCGTTAAGAAGAAGCACACCCTGTTCAGCCCATCTTGTCAAGTTTCCGCTTTGTGGAATTGGTTTTCCCAAGTCGCTGTTTATCTCCTTGAATATGTTTACGAGTGAAGGAGGAGGCTGTATACCGTCGTTTACCGAGAAACACAATCCATGTGCCTGACCCGGACCGTGATAGGGGTCCTGTCCTATGATAACTACCTTCACCTTGTCAAACGGACAAAGGTTGAATGCATTGAAAATCAGTTTTCCCGGAGGATAAACCGTCGTTTCGTGATATTCCTTTCTTACGAAGTCTGTCAGTCTTATAAAGTAGTCTTTCGAGAATTCCGGCATCAATGCTTCCTTCCATGATTCTTCTATCTGTACGTTCATTGCTGTTTTGATGTTGTGATTTTATATCGGCAAAGTTAGCATTTTATAAACAAAAAAACAACGGAGTTTCGTAAGCCATCTTTAGGTTTGGAAACTCCGCTGTAATATTTATATGTATCTCGTTTAGTTGCTTAGATAAGAGTCATGCCATGTTCTTCGCATTCCTTTCTCATGCTCTCAGGCCATATACTTGCCTGAATCTCTCCAATATGCGCTTTTTTCAGATATAGCATACAGAGGCGTGACTGACCTATACCACCACCTATACTCAGTGGGAGAGTGCCGCTCAACAGTCTTTTGTGGAAGTACAGTTCCTTTCTGTCTTCCTTGCCTGAAAGTTCCAACTGGCGCAACAGTGCTTCCTTGTCCACACGGATACCCATTGACGAAAGCTCGATGGCACGTCCTAAAACCTCGTTCCATACCATGAGGTCACCGTTCAGTCCCGGCAGACCGGTAGCCGGATCAATGGTAGAATAGTCATCATAGTCCGGAGCACGAAGGTCATGAGGCTTTCCGTTGCTCAGATTGCATCCTATACCTATTATAAATACGGCACCGTATTTCTTTGTGATAAGGTTTTCCCTTTCTTTCGGAGTCTTGTCAGGATACATCTGCAAGAGTTCTTCAGAATGTATGAAGTGTATGTCGTGAGCCAAGAATGATTTTATCTGCGGATACATTTCGCATATCATATACTCAGTACGTCGCATAGCCGAATATATTCTGGTTACAATACTTTTCAGGAAATCCACATTTCTCTGTTCCGGTGTGATGGTTCTTTCCCAGTCCCATTGGTCAACGTAAAGCGAATGCAGGTTTCCAAGTTCCTCATCAGCACGTATTGCATTCATATCTGTATAAATACCATATCCCGGACCGATGTTATAGTCGGCAAGCGTCATTCTCTTCCATTTTGCAAGAGAGTGTACCACTTCGGCCTGTTGGTCCCCCAAGTCCTTGATAGGGAACGACACGGCACGCTCCACTCCGTTCAGGTCGTCGTTTATACCCATACCCTTAAGAACGAACAATGGGGCTGTTACGCGGCGGAGTCTGAGTTCCGATGATAGATTTTGCTGGAAGAACTCCTTTATCTGTTTAATGCCAAGCTCAGTCTGTTTCATGTCGAGCAGGGCTTTATAGTTGGTTGGTTTTATTAAGTAACTCATGATTTGTTTGGTATTAGTTTTGTTGGCAAAGATAGGTATATTTTGTAAATATGCAATTATAATTACGAAAAACTTATCAAAAAGTTTATGTTTTAAGTGTATTGTTTGAATAATTGTCATTAGTGAATAGCCGAAATCCTACTTAATGAAAGCATTTTACATGGAAGTTTATTTCTAAATTCCGATAAACTTATTATTTTTGTATCGCTTTTAGCAAAAAAGGTTACAAGCACCCATAGTTCAATGGATAGAATAATGGATTCCGGTTCCATCGATTGGGGTTCGACTCCCCATGGGTGTACAAGTATTAGAGTGCGTATTACGTTGATTATACAAGATGATTTTAAGTATAGTGAGTGTAATCCGCACTTTTTTTATAGAATAGATTATGGAATATACTTTTGAAATTTGTGCCAATTCGGTAGAAAGCTGTCTGGCGGCTCAAGAGGGCGGGGCACATCGTGTGGAACTATGCGCTTCGATGCCGGAAGGAGGGACAACTCCTTCCATAGGAGAGGTGAAACTTGCGCGACGATTGTTGGATATAAAGCTTCATGTGATAATACGTCCTCGTGGAGGAGATTTCGTTTATTCTCCTTTGGAACTGGATATAATGGAAGAAGATATACGTGCTGTGAAAGAAGCGGGTGCGGATGGAGTGGTGTTCGGATGTCTGACACCGGAAGCAGAACTTGATATGCTTGCTATGAAACGTTTGGTTGAGGCTGCTGAAGGGATGAGCATAACATTCCATCGTGCATTTGATTATGTGCGTCGCCCGGCTGAAGTGATGGAGAGTCTTATCGGTATGGGAGTATCCAGAATACTAACTTCCGGTCAACAGCCTACGGCTATACAGGGAACTGATTTGCTCGCCTCATTGGTTAAACAGGCTGCCGGCAGGATAATAATAATGCCTGGTTGTGGAGTCAATGAGAGCAATATACGAGATTTGGCAGAGAAGACAGGTGCGTCTGAATTTCATTTCTCAGCGCGCGAAAATAAAGAAAGCCGGATGCTTTATCGCAACCCGGCTCTGTCTATGGGGGGGACGGTGACAGTAGATGAGTATCTCACTCCGATAACTACCGCCGCTCGTGTACGAAAAACAATAAGTGCACTTACAGACCGTTAATGGTCTTGATGAGTTGTTCGCCTGTTCCTATGGTGTAACCGTCTATCTGGAACACTACACGGTTGAATGTGTCACCTATAATGAATATTGGCAGATTTCCTCCATTTGACAGTTTCATGTTCTGTGAAATCTCGTTTCTTACTTCATTATCGGTGTCTATTCCGTAAACTATATTAGAAGGAAGATTTGGAAAATCGGTTGGAGAGAATTTCCTGTAAGACTTTTCGTCCGGGAATAACAGTATCATTTTGCGTCCCCATTTTTCAAATTCTTCTTTTTTTATTTCTATGTCTCTTAGCGCATGGTTGGTGGGTTCCTGACCGGTGCCAAGTATTCCGACAACGAAATATCCTCTTCCTGTAGTTGAGAGTATGGATGTTTCTGTTTTTGTGACAGCATCTGTATATTTCAGTTCAGAGTTGAAATTTCCGATAACTCTTATTTCTTCAGCATTGTCGCGCATTTTCAGTTCTATCTTTGTTTCTTTGTCTTTTTCTATAGTGAAGAATGAAACGTTACTCATTACACTTCCGTTAGCAAGGCGGCTGCCTGTTACCAGCATATAATATCCTTCTTCTATCCTTGTACCACTTTTCAGCAATGAACTCCATGTCGCATTTTCCGGATAGTTTAGCAGTTTGAAGCTTCCGTTTTTGTACTTAGATATGGTGAAATGTGTATAATACTTAGGATTGTCCAGTCGTGGAATAGGTTTGTATATGGCCCTCAGTGTGCCTTCAGGAGTCTTTGACATTGTTGAGATTTCAAAGTCAGCCTGATAAGTATTACCATTGTCTATGTAATAGATATTTCCTGTCACAGCATCTTTCCATGCCTGTATGTTGAGGCTTCTCGCTGCAGCTACAAAGAATATTTCGCGTGACTGTGTATCTACAACCCTGCGTTTCCATGTTCCGACAGGTGAGGTAGGAGAGGCGCCTTTGTTAAGGTCATTTCTTATGGTAATGCTGTCTGAGCACCATTTTACAAGTGTTTGAGGATTTGATGTAAACTCTGTTTTCAGACTTTCCGGTATTTCTTTCTGAAGAAATGAGCGGTATGGAGTGAGAAGTTCATTGGCTACACGCGGACAAAGCACATATTCCGTACTCGCTTCTTCCGGAATATTGTACAGATGGTCTTCAAGAACACTGCATGGAGTATCTCTCAAATCTTTGTCTGTTATTGTTTTCAATAAGTCTATAGCTTTTCTGCACATTTGGTTTTGTGTAGAGTTGCTCAGAAATTTCATTATTTCTGCGTAATTGCCCCTTGACTTAACTATAAATCCTTCTATTTCTTCGTATTTCAGATTGTTTTCCTTAGCAAACTTACTGATAATATCTTTGTCTGGGAATGTAGCTACATATGCATTTCTGATAGAATCTTCCTGGTGCAGCCTGATATTGTTCTCATTTCGTTGTTCTTCTGATACTGAAGGAAGGTTTGCATTTTCCGCCGGAGGAACAATATCCATGTTTTCACAATATGCTTCGTTTACATTATGTTTCAAGACTATATCGACAGTCTTTTCCTTTCCGAATGATACTTTTCTTATGCCGAATTTGTCACCATATGAAGCATATACCAGCATATCACCCAGTCCTGCTGAGAGTGAAACCTGTCCCTGTTCATTGCTTTTCTGTTTATAGACAGTAAAGAACTCAGCATAGTTATATAGCTTGAACTCTACATTGGCTCCTTCAATAACGTTTCCATTGCCATCTTTTACAGTTACTGCTAAAGACGATTTGTCTGCATAATTACCGATTATGTTGATTTCTGTATAATTAGCAGTCTGAATCATCTTTTCTTCCTTACCGTTATATGAGCCGAATACTTTTGTGTGCATCAGCATTCCCCTGCTTGCAGGTGAGTTGAACCATCCGAGATTAAGTACAGGTTCCGGTTCGCATGCTCCAAGGAAACACCATTTTCCGTCCACCCATGCTTCTACCCAGGCATGATTGTCGTCTGTATGTGCCCATCTTGGTGTATATACCTGACGTGCCGGAACACCTATAGCTCGGAGTGCTGCAACTAATAGTGTAGATTCCTCGCCGCATCTTCCGTAGGCTGTTTTTATTGTTGCCAGTGGTGAACTTGTGCGGCTGTCCGATGGTGTATAAGTAGCTTTCTCATGACACCAGTGGTTTGTTTCCAGTACAGCATCTTGCATTGAGAGATGTTTCACTCTTGGCCATAATTCTTTTTGGAAATATTCCCTTGAATTGTCCAGATTTTCGTTGTTGACTCTTATTGGGAGTACAAAGTGTCTGAAGATATCTTCCGGGATATTTTTACCCCATGATGATGCTTCTCTTATTTTTAATGAAAGCCGTATATTGTTTAGAAAGAACTCTCCCGAATTGTCGGCTATATCACTTAGTGGCATATATGCATATAGAAACTGCAATGCCTCTTTCTCTTCGGATGTCATTTCCTTGCTGAATATATCGAATAAATTCCCATTTTTCAGAATTGCCTGTTTTTCAGCAAAGTCGTTTTCTACCTTTAGTCTGTAGTCCGAATCGTTTATGAAATGTTTTTCATTATTGCAACCTGTCCAAAGCATACATACTGAGGCAAGGCTTATCGAAAAGAATAGATGTCTGAACATAACTGTGTCTTTATAAAAAAATCCTGCAAAACATTAAGCCTTGCAGGATTTTATAATGTATTAGAAATAATCTTTATAGAGGCTTATACTCAACGAATGCTTCCATTGCTTCGTAGCATGCCAAGCCTAACCCGTCATAAAGTGAGGCTGTTCCGCGGTTACGGTCTTCGCTTCTTTGCCAGAACAGACGTTCATCGTTGCCAAGGAACGGTGCGCTTTCCATCTGTGACTGGTGCTTGAGGATTGAGTTACGTTTAGCACGTAGTTCTTCCGGACTCAAAGGTACAGCCATTTCTATGTTCTCTATTTCCCATTCAGCCCATGCGCCACGGTACATCCATATTCTACAGTCGTTAAGCCATTCAGCACCGGCATTCTTTTCTTCGTCGATAGCGGCGAATACCGCATCAGTACATACTCGGTGAGTTCCATGCGGGTCGGCCAAGTCGCCGGCCACATAAATCTGATGAGGTTTTACTTCTCTCAGAAGGTTAAGAACGATTTCGATGTCAGGCAGACTGATAGGGTTCTTTTCTATCTTTCCTGTCTCGTAGAAAGGAAGGTCGAGGAAGTGACATCTTGACAAAGGTATGTTGTTGTATGTACATGCTGTACGTGCCTCACCTCTTCGGATAAGTCCCTTGATGGTAAGAATATCCCTTGAGTCCATATCGCCCTCTTTCTTTTCTGCAAAGAACTTCTTGATTTCGGCATACTTGTCGCTGATAGTCTGGTTCTTGCTGTCGTCGAACAACTGGTTGAAGCCATTTATGAAGTGCATGAATCTTACCACTTCTTCATCGCCTACGGCAATGTTACCCGAAGTCTGGTATGCTACGTGCACTTCATGTCCCTGCTGAACGAGTCTTCTCAGTGTACCGCCCATTGAGATAACATCATCATCAGGGTGCGGAGAGAATACGATAACTCTTTTCGGGAACGGTTTAGCTCTTTCAGGACGGTAAGTGTCGTCAGCGTTAGGTTTTCCGCCCGGCCAACCGGTGATAGTGTGTTGAAGGTCGTTGAACACCTTGATATTTACATTATATGCAGAGCCGTAAAGAGCAAGCAGTTCGCTCAGACCATTATCGTTGTAGTCCTTGTTTGTGAGCTTCAGGATTGGTTTACCCAATGTCTGGCACAACCATACGATAGCGCTTCTGATAAGCTTGTTGTTCCATTCGCAGTTTGTAACGAGCCACGGACGCTGTATTCTTGTCAGATATGCTGCAGCCGCAAGGTCTGTACAAACCACTGCATTTGTATGCATCTGAAGATATGATGCAGGCAGTGTGTCTGTAATCTTTTCCTCTACAGTCTTGCGTATGATTTCTGCCTTGTCTTCGCCCCATGCCAGGAGGAATACCTTTCTTGCGCCAAGAATGGTTTTGATACCCATAGTGATGGAGCAAGGAGGAAGATTGTCAACACCAAGATTGTGTGCAGCTTCCGAACGTGAAGTGCTGTCAAGCAATATCAGACGTGTAGATGAACTGGCTTGTGAACCTGGTTCATTCATACCGATGATACCTTTTCTGCCTATTCCCAAGACAGCAATGTCGATACCGCCGAATGTCTGTATTCTTTGTTCATATAGTCTGCAATGGTCGATTATTGCATCCTGTGGGATGCTACCTTCCATTGTAAATATGTTCTGTCTGTCAATGTCAACCTGCGAGATGAACTGTTTCATCAGATGGCTGAATGTGCTTCCGGCACCTTCATTTACAGGATAGAATTCATACAGATTAAACAATATGACATTTCTGAAACTTACTCCTTCGTCCTTATGACGGCGTATAAGTTCTGTGAACAACGGACGGAGTGATGAGCCTGTACCCAATGCTATGGTACAGAATTTACCCTCACGCTGTCTGTCCTGTATCTTGGCTATTATTTCGTCTGCAATGTTTTTTGTGCCTTCGTCCATTGATTCGTAGATGTTTGTTGTAATTTTCTCGAATCTTGTGATGACCGAACGTTCCACTGCATTTTCAGGCTTATAATAGCGTGTAGACACATTGTTCAGTGAAATTTGCGATGTAAGATTTGTTCGCATAGTTTCTCCTTTTTTGTTAGGTTAATGAATTTTTTTTAGTTCACTCTGTTAATATAACAAAGATAAACCAAAAAAGTTGACAAGGTTTATCGTCAGAATAAGAAACATTGTAACAGAGGCCTTGTCAACTTTGTATTTTTCAGTTGCTCTTTAGAAGCTTATTCAAATCAATTAAAGATTGTCTTTTTCAATATCTTTGAAGTATTTGTAAGTACCTACTTTAAGTTCGTCAGTAGCAGCTTCGTCGCATACGATGATACCGTGCTGGTGCATCTGAAGTGCGCTGATAGTCCACATCTGTGTGATACCGCCTTCTACTGCATGCTGCAATGCGCGTGCCTTGTTGTGTCCGTTACAGATAATCAATACTTCTTTTGCAGAAAGTACAGTGCCTACACCTACAGTAAGAGCAGTCTTAGGAACTTTGTTTACATCGTTGTCGAAGAAACGTGAGTTTGCGATGATAGTATCTGTAGTAAGAGTCTTTACGCGAGTGCGTGAAGTAAGTGAAGAACCCGGTTCGTTGAATGCGATATGTCCGTCAGGACCTATACCTCCGAGGAACAGGTCGATGCCACCGAATTTTTCAATTTCCTTTTCGTAGTTAGCACATTCAGCTTCAAGGTCAGCAGCATTTCCGTTCAATATATGTATGTTTTCCTTGCAGATATCAATATGATTGAAGAAGTTATTGAACATGAAAGAATGGTAGCTTTCAGGGTGTGATTCAGGAAGTCCGACGTATTCATCCATATTGAATGTAACAACATTCTTGAATGACACCTTACCCTGCTTGTTCAGTTCAATCAGAGCTTTGTACATACCAAGTGGAGATGATCCTGTAGGAAGACCCAATACGAAAGGTTTCTCTTTAGTAGGATTAGCTTCATTGATTCTTTTTGCAACGTAGTTAGCAGCCCAATTTGAGATTGACTGATAATCTGGTTCGATAATTACTCTCATGATTTTTTGGTTTTATTAGTTTATAAATTTAGTTAACTATGTCTTATAACAAAGATTTTTTGATAACTATGCAAAGATACCTATCATAAATTAGAAAGGCAAATAAAAAAAAAGAATTTTTATAGGCGGGATATTAAAAAAAACTATTATTTTTGTGGCATATACTACAAAAAATATAAATATGGGACAGAGGCTATTGGATGAAATTAAGAAAGGCACTAAAAATGCTACGATGAAGCGTCGTATAATTACATATTTTATCTATAATGGTGATGCTACGATTACTGACCTGTCGAAAGATATGGATTTAAGTATTCCTACCATTACCAAGTTGATAGACGAGATGTGTGAAGACGGATATGTAGACGATAATGGAAAATTGGAAACTAACGGGGGCAGACATCCTAATCTATATGGCTTAAACCCTAATGCAGGTTACTTTCTCGGAGTTGAGGCGGCGAGGAAATATCTTACTTTCTGTGTTGTCAATTTCAAGGGAGAAATAGTAGATTATAAGACCGGGATTCCTTTTAAACGCGAAAATACTGTAGAATGTCTTGATAATATGTGTGATGAGATTTTGTCGTACATTAATTCATTGCCGTATGACAAGGAGAAATATCTCAATGTATGTGTGGCATTGCACGGACGTGTAAATCCGGTGACAGGATGCAGCTACGGAACATTCAATTTTGCACAGACACCAATAAGCGAGATGATTACCGACAGAATAGGTATCAATACCTGTGTCGATAACGACAGCAGAACCACTGCTTACGGAGAATATATGCTGCATTCGGTGAAATGTCCGCGAAATGTGATTTTCATCAACATCAGTTGGGGACTTGGAATGGGTATCATTATCGACGGTAAGCTTTACAACGGTATGTCAGGTTTCGCCGGTGAGTTCGGCCATAATTTCGGATATGACAATCAGCAGATTTGTCACTGCGGAAAGAAGGGATGTATCGAAACCGAGGTGTCTTGTTCGGCATTATACCGTAAATTTATCGAACGTCTGAAGAACGGGGAAAGCTCTATCGTGCTGAAAGAGAAATCAATTGACGAAATAGAACTTGATGATATATTCAATGCTGTGGAAAGAGAAGATGTGCTTGCCATAGAACTTGTGGAAGAAATAGGACAGAAGTTAGGCCGCCACATAGGAGGACTGATAAACATCTTCAATCCGGAGCAGGTTATAATAGGAGGGGATTTGTCAAGAGTAGGCGATTATCTTCTGCATCCTGTGATATCTGCCATCAGAAAGCACACGCTGAATATGATGTACCGCGATTCTGATATCGTATTGTCAGAGTTGAAGGAAAAGGCTAATGCAGTAGGTGCAGCCCTATTGTCAAGAAGTAATCTTTTTGTTTTGTAATAATGTTATCTTGATAAACAGAAAAGACCGTCTGGAAGTGATTCCGGGCGGTCTTTTCTGTTATATTTCTCCTAAATCGAATTTCTCCGGATACTTGCCTTTGAAATCCTTGAAGTATAGTTTAATCTCGCGCATGTCTTTATCAATGTCGCCCGTAGGCATGACAGCCTTATTGGCGTAGATGCATTTCTTCTGATAGTCTATTCCGATAAGTACAATCGGTATTCCGGCTCCGTTGGCAATGAAATAAAATCCCTTTTTCCAGTTAGGATTGGCCGAACGTGTTCCTTCCGGGGTAATGGCCAAATGGAATTTAGGGCTTTTCCTGATAAGTTCCACAGTGCTTTCTACCAGCGAAGTGCGTTTGCCTCTGTTTACCGGTATTCCTCCCATCCATCTGAACAGGTATCCCAGCGGGAAGAAGAACCATTCTTTCTTCATGAAGAAGCCGGATTCTCGCCCTATGGCACCTATGAATAGTTTACCGATGATAAGGTCCCAGTTCGTGGTGTGGGGAGCCGCACAGATTATGCATTTGTCATAGTCCGGGACATTGACCTCAGCTTTCCATCCCAACAGCTTGAAATATATAAAGCTAAAAAGTGCTTTCTTCATTTCTTGTGCGTCGGACTTATTTTTCGTTCAGTTTTTTGAAAACTTCTTCAATCTGTGTGTTAAAATCATCTTTCAGTTTCTTGTAGAAAGCCTTTACATTGCCCGGTTCAGTATGGCTTATGCGGCTTACGATGTCTGCACGAAGGTCAAGAACTTTTCCTACAAGGTCGCCTATCGCTTCTCTTCTTTCATTGTCGCAGTTCATGCTTTCGATGATACACATACCAACCATTACGTCAGAAATATAGTTTACATGTTTCTTTAAGTTTCTTCTTTTAGCCATAAATCAAAGTATTTAATTAGTGAATAAAATGAATTTGACGTAAAGATAGTGTTTTTGTTGAAATATCCATACCTTTTTGTCAAATAATATTCTTGCTGTGTAAATTTTTTATCTCTCATTTTCGTATTTCCGAAAAAAAAGCGAAATTTGCACGAGTTAAAAAACTCGCGGGTATGCGTTTGTACGATGTCGCGTGAGGGCGCAAAAAGTCTTCAGAAAAAACGACGAAGCGTTTGGGAGAAAATGACGAAGCGTTTTATGTGAAACGACGAAGCGTTTTTTATATTGAAAATATACATACACCTTTATATAAATAAATATTAGAATTATGACAAAAAGTGCATTACAAATTGCAAGAGCTGCTTATCAGCCAAAATTACCTAAAGCCCTGACAGGTGCGGTTGCAGTGAAAGAAGGTGAAGCTACTCAGTCAGTAGCCGACCAGGAAGCTATCAAGAAGTTGTTCCCTAATACATACGGAATGCCTTTGATTCAGTTCGTAGAAGGACAGGCTCAGAACACTGCAGAAATGAATGTTGGTGTTATCTTGTCTGGTGGACAGGCTCCAGGTGGACACAACGTAATCTCAGGTCTTTTCGACGGTATCAAGAAACTTAATCCTAACAACAAGCTTTACGGATTTATCCTTGGTCCTGGCGGTTTGGTAGACCACAAATATAAAGAACTTACTGCTGATATCATCGACGAATACCGCAACACAGGTGGTTTCGATATCATCGGTTCAGGTCGTACAAAACTTGAAAAAGAAGAACAGTTCGAAAAAGGTTACGAAATCCTTAAAGAACTTGGTATCAAGGCTTTGGTTATCATCGGTGGTGACGACTCTAACACTAACGCTTGTGTATTGGCTGAATACTATGCTGCCAAGAACTATGGCGTACAGGTAATCGGTTGTCCTAAGACTATCGACGGTGACTTGAAGAACGAAATGATTGAAACTTCATTCGGTTTCGATACTGCTTGTAAGACTTACTCAGAAGTTATCGGTAACATCGAACGCGACTGTAACTCAGCTCGCAAGTACTGGCACTTCATCAAATTGATGGGACGTTCTGCTTCTCACATCGCTCTTGAATGTGCTCTTCAGACTCAGCCAAACATCTGTATCATCTCTGAAGAAGTTGAAGCTAAGAACATGTCACTTGACGATGTTGTAACTTATATCGCTCAGGCTGTAGCTGACCGTGCTGCTGAAGGTAACAACTTCGGTACAGTTCTTATCCCAGAAGGTCTTATCGAGTTCATCCCAGCTATGAAGGCTCTTATCGCTGAATTGAACGACTTCCTTGCTGCTAACGGCGAAGAATTCAACAAGATTGAGCCTAACAAGCAGCGTGAATATATCATCAGCAAACTTTCTGCTGAAAACTCAGCTATCTACGCTTCTCTTCCAGAAGGTGTAGCTCGTCAGTTGTCACTCGACCGCGACCCACACGGAAACGTACAGGTATCACTTATCGAAACAGAAAAACTTCTTTCTGAAATGGTTGCAAAGAAACTTGCTGCATGGAAGGCTGAAGGCAAGTTTGTAGGTAAGTTCTCTGCACAGCACCACTTCTTCGGTTACGAAGGACGTTGCGCTGCTCCATCTAACTTCGATGCTGACTACTGCTACTCACTCGGTTACACTGCTTCATTGCTTATTGCAAGCGGTAAGACAGGTTATATGTCATCAGTACGCAACACTACTGCTCCTGCTGCTGAATGGATTGCAGGTGGTGTGCCTATCACAATGATGATGAACATGGAACGTCGTCACGGCGAAATGAAACCTGTTATACAGAAGGCTCTTGTTAAACTTGACGGTGCTCCTTTCAAAGCATTCGCTGCACAGCGTGAAGCTTGGGCTAAGGAAACTGCATACGTTTATCCGGGTCCTATCCAGTACTTCGGTCCTACAGAAGTTTGCGACCAGCCAACTAAGACTCTTCAGTTGGAACAGGCTAAATAATATCGGTTAATGACTGATATGATATAATTGCCGGGAATCACCACAGACAAGCAACAGAGTATGTATGCTCCTGTGGTGATTCTTTTACTATTGTGTATGTACTTGTAATCTATATTTTAAAACCAATGATCAAAGAACCGAAAGTTTCTGTGGAGAAGAAGGCTGCAAGAAAGCCAGTTGTCAGACGTAAACCAACTCAGACAGCAAAGTCCGGTGGACGAAAAACCGTAAAGGCTAAATCTTCCACTCCAAAGAAACAGACACAGCCCCGTAAACTCTCGGATGCTGCACATTATGCTCTGATGGCACTCGGCGCTTTGATATTTGTGGTTGGGTTTTATTATTTCTTTATCCGCCCGTATTCTTACAGGTGGAAACCATGCTACGGTATGAAAGCGTACGGTGTATGTCTGCCCTACGGATATGCTGTACACGGAATAGACGTTTCTCACCATCAGGACGAAATAGACTGGAGAGCTCTGAAGACAGTTCAGTATGCACAGTTTCCCGTACGTTTCGTCTTTATCAAGGCTACCGAGGGAGGGGATTTCAAAGACAAGGCTTTCGACTATAATTTTGCCGAGGCCGACAGTACACACTTCATTCGTGGAGCATACCATTTCTACAATCCCAATACTGACCCAGTGAAACAGGCCGATTTCTTTATAGACAACGTTAAGCTGAAGGCCGGCGACCTGCCGCCTGTGCTCGATATAGAAAAGAAGCCTAAGGATGTGGCAAAACTAAAAAGGGACCTGTTAGTATGGCTTAACAGAGTGGAAAGACACTACAAGGTGAAACCTATATT
Source organism: uncultured Bacteroides sp. (assembly GCA_900544075.1). Lineage (GTDB taxonomy): Bacteria > Bacteroidota > Bacteroidia > Bacteroidales > Bacteroidaceae > Phocaeicola. Next base: position 90,210 of record UQTJ01000002.1, on the reverse strand, counting down.
ATATACTTCATATAAATTCAAGAACAAATATCTGTCCGATTCTGTTTTTAATACATACCCTTACTGGATTGCCCATTATTATGTCGATTCTGTGAGGTACGAAGGCGAATGGAAATTTTGGCAGCATACTGACGTAGGAACCATGCCTGGAATAAGCGAGCAGGTAGACCTTAATGTATTTAACGGCTCTATGAGCGACTTATTGGAGTTAACAATTAAGAATTAATAATTAACAGTTAATAATTACTACTTGCGGGTTACTGATAACTAATAACCAACAACTAATAACTAATTATCGCATGAACATTCTGATGAACATTCTTTGGATAATCTGTGGAGGATTATTCGTATGTCTGGAATATGTAATATCCAGCTTTCTTCTTATGATAACCATCATAGGAATACCTTTCGGACTGCAGACACTTAAACTGGCTATGCTTGCACTTTTCCCTTTTGGTGTGAAAGTTCAGAGTACCCCTTCTGACGGAGGATGTCTGAGTGTGCTTATGAATCTGCTATGGATTCTGTTGGGCGGAATATGGATTGCGCTTACCCATCTGCTTTTCGGGGCATTACTGTGCATCACCGTCATAGGAATACCATTCGGTATGCAGCATTTCAAGTTGGCCGGACTTGCCCTTACACCGTTTGGTAAGACTATATCTTGAAGATATTTATTTTTTAACCTATAACACTTTTTTAATTGATGACAAAATTCTCTCGTGCGTTCTGGACAGCCAACCTGTCGGAACTTTTTGAACGTATGGCCTATTATGCCATCTTTATTGTAATCACACTTTATCTTTCTAACACATTAGGCTTCAACGATATCGAAGCGAGTCTTATTTCCGGTCTGTTCTCAGGAGGACTTTATTTCCTTCCGATGTTCACCGGAGCTTTTGCCGACAAGATAGGCTACCGTAAGGCTATTCTGATAGCTTTCACCCTGCTTACTATCGGTTATCTTGGATTGGGTATGCTGCCTGTAATGCTCGAATCGGCAGGATTGGTAGAGTATGGCGAAAAAACTCATTTCACAGGACTTGAAACAAGCAGCCTGCGTCTGCTCATCGTTCCGGTGATGATTATATTGGTTATCGGAGGTTCGTTTATCAAGTCTATCATTTCCGCATCCGTGGCAAGAGAAACCACCTCTGAAACACGAGCACGCGGATATTCCATCTTCTATATGATGGTTAACATAGGAGCCTTTACCGGTAAATGTTTTGTCGACCCATTGCGTTCGGTAGTAGGCGATGAGGCTTATATCTACATCAATTTCTTCTCGGCTACATTGTGCTTCTTAGCCCTTCTTACCATATTTTTCTTCTTCCATTCAGCCAATACTTCCGGCGAGGGAAAGAGCATGGCTGAAGTGTTCCGCGGGCTTGGCAAGGTGTTCACCAACGGCCGTCTGCTTCTGCTGATATTTATCGTGACAGGTTTCTGGATGATTCAGCATCAGATGTATGCCACAATGCCTAAATACGTTATCCGTATGGCCGGTGAAACGGCAAAACCGGGATGGATAGCCAATGTAAATCCTTTCGTGGTGGTAATCTTCGTAAATATAATCACCCAGCTTATGGCAAAGCGCAAGGCACTGACATCTATGGCGGTAGGTATGTTCCTTATCCCTCTTTCAGCATTGATTATGGCTATTGGAAATATGTTTGAAGGTGATATCTTCGGTATGCACCCTATCACAGTGATGATGATAGCCGGTATTGCGGTTCAGGCACTTGCCGAGTGTTTTATCTCTCCGCGATACATGGAATTTTTCTCACTCCAGGCTCCGAAAGGCGAGGAGGGGCTCTATTTAGGATTCAGCCATCTGCACTCATTCCTTGCCTCAGTAATAGGTTTCGGTTTGTCAGGTATTCTTCTTACTGCATATTGTCCTGACCCTGCACTGTATGATTCCGTAGAAGCATGGAAAGCCGATGCAGCAAACGCGCATTACATCTGGTACTGGTTTACGGGTATTGGTGCCATTTCGGCTGTTGCGCTTATAATATATGCTAAGGCGACAAAGAGCGGAAAATGATATACTGTTCAGTGGACGGCTGCTGAACGGGCAGTGAACAAATTTTGAAAAGGAGAAGACGCATAATGAATGAGTTCTTAGGCTATTCGTTATGCGTCTTCTTATTATGGGTTTTTGCAAGGGTTTTGCAAAGCTTTTTCAATACTTTCTCTAATGGTTTTCAAACGGTCTTTAAATGATATTTAATCAGTGTTAATGTTATATCTATTCTATTCTTTTATGAATACGGAAAGTACAAACATGCATATACTTGGAATAGTAAGCACGAAAGTAAAAAAGCTGGCTATAGCAATGCCAAATGAGTGTTTTATTCTTTTCTGCATAAGGTCGACTTTGCTTGATCTGTACTTGTCACTTCTTGATAAAACTTCATCAAAGTTCTTGTAAGCAAATATACCTATTAGTATAGACATTATTATTGCTATAATGCATGTAGCAGTAAAAATAACTTTTCCTAAAAGATTTATATCTTCACCATTATCAGATATTGTGTAACTGCAATGTTTTAATGCAAAGTATCCTAAAAATATTGATAAGGTAAGGAATGCGTATATGCCATTGGCAAGAATGTAGAGTAATGTTTTCATTTTAGTCTGAATTTTTTACATATTTCGTTAGCTTCATCATAATTATATATTACATCATCACCATCGTAAGATGTAGAAGGTAGTAGTAGAGCAACTAAAGTTTTCTTGAACTTTGGGCTTAATTCTGCTCCTTGATAGTCTAAATGTATCAATAGCTTTTTTATGGCGTTATTATTCTTACTATGTATTTCGTTTATTTCGTCTGTTGCCCAATGACGCATGATTGATGAATATCCAGTACCAGCCCAATATCTTGGAGATGCATTATTTATTATAGGATAATTAATAAGCGACATAGCTTTTATTACATCTTCTTCCCCTCCATTACTATAAATATAGATTAAGTTCTCCAATACTGAGTTTGCGTAATAACCTTCATCTTTTAGTCTGTCTTTGGAAATGTTTAAAGCAAAAATGAAATCTTTGTTCTTTATCATATAGTCGATTTCAGCAATAGGCACATAATCAATATTCATACCTTCCTCGTCCATAATCTTATATGCCATTTCAAAATCGTTTTCATTTACATATTCCATTAATCTTTTTTCCAAAGAATCGTATTTTTCTCTTTCTTCGTTTCTTCTGTTACTATCAACACAGTCATAAATTATGGCAACGACTAAGAAAATAAAGAAAACAATCAAACACCCAATTTTATTCATGATTTTATTCCTTTCCAAAATAGAATAATTTACCTAACCAGCTCATTTTCTCGTAGTTTACATCTTTCTTATATTTTTCCAACAATGCAGTCTGTCCTTCTATTGCTACTTTTGTTGACATTTCTGTCTTATACATATCCAATTCATACTGTCTGTCGAGCTGTTTCATTGTTGAATCCCATTCCCTCATGTCCTGCTCATGTTTTAGCTTTGCTTCCGGATTAAGGCTTTTTATATATTCAGAATATATTTTGTCAGCTTCTTTTTTTGCCTTCGAATCCGATGGTATATTCCTGTATATAGCCATAGCTTTTTTAGAAAATCCTCCAATATTATCTCTTTCTGTACCTAATGTGGCTTTAAAGTCATTCAGCATTATATCGGAGTTATTTTTCATATATTTTTCTATAGCATCAAACCTCATTTTAGAAGATTTCTTGTACAATGCCTGACATTCCTTTGGTATTGAATTTAATATAGCTAATGCTTCTTCGTATTTATGATTATTAATGTAGCCTACAGCTTCATTCAGTAACAATTCTCCATTAGTATTATAATAATTGATGATTTTCTGTTCAGTTCCGCTAATGAGATTTGCAATATCTGTATCATTTGTAGAGATAGAAGAAATAGCATTCATTATAGCTAATTCCTTTGAATCGCCTACTCCTATAAGCGTTTTGTTTATTGAATTGAATATTTCTCCTGTCAGGATATTTCCAATATAGATTGTGGCACTATAATTAATTTTATGTTTTTGGGGTAGGGTAGATGTTATATCATAGCTGATTTCTGTCAAAGTCGGAGCAACTATGATTTGTGGATTAACGCCTTGTGATGCTATACCATTATGTGTTATAATATTTATAATCTTTGATTTCAGTAATTCTGCACTTTCTGATGGCAGATTGTTTTGTACAATAACGCTTAGTGCAATATTGCCATTAATTGGAGATACAGTTTTACTGATATTGGATATTTTATTGGTTACAACAGTTTCTTGTGTAGTCGGATTGAATGTCGGCTTATTGTTATTTTTATTTTCCGAACATGCTCCACATCCACATAAAACTATACCAAACAATAGGATAATCTTTTTCATATATAAGTGATTAATTTATGATTACTAATGCATTACCTAATCCTTGAGAATTGTTGCTTGACTGTAATGAGAATGTTTTGAAGAATTCTTTTCTGAACTTTCCTGCAAACTCGTATGCATTAAACTGAGTTCCATCATCCATTACATTTGATATTCTTACATTGGTAAATGCCATTTCTTTTTTTGTATTTGATACCATGTTTGCGCTGCCATTTTTAGCATTTGTTATTACCCAGCGGCGAATCCAGTCAGAATATGTATCTCCTTCATTATTATACATGTCCGATAAGCTGATTGGACAGTCATTGCTAAGAGTAACTCTAAATGAGATTTCTCTACCATTAGTTACTATATCAGTGAAATAGTTTCTTAGCTGAGGCTCAAGTGTTTCCAAATCTTTTGTAATTCCTTTTTCCAAGTATTCATCTAAACTCATATCAAGATTATTTTTATTTGCTACGGCAATGACTTTATCGGAATATACATCTATGGCTGACAATGCTATATTGATATACGATTTTCTTGAAGTCCTTCCTGTTATAACATTTTCTTGATAGTCAAGTTCCAGTATTATATCGGGTGAAACTGTATTCAGAAGAAGTGTCTTGGCGTCTTTTACAATATTGTCAGCTTCATCCAAAATTTGTCTGTTATTTATTGCTTTAAGTGATTGTTCCAGATCATTCAGAGGATATCCTATTTGTATGAAATACTTTTGAATAGCCGAGATTATACTATTTGACTTTTCACTTTTTACTATAAATCCAGATATATCTCTTATTATAGTTTTCTTCCCATTGAAAGTATTGATTGTAAGGCATTTCTCGTCCTTTAACATTCTGTCACTTGGGATAATCATCAGTTTGGGTTTTGCCTGATTGATGACATTAACGGTGTTGTCTTTGTTTTCCGAAATGCTAATATCTGTAATATTTTTTTGCTTGTTACCTTGCCCACAAGAAACACAGTAAAAAGCTAATAATATATAGTAAAGGTATTTCATAATATTCTATTTGGAATTATCTGGTGAGTGATTTTACTTTCTGAATATCATTTTTAGGATTGTACCTCCAATTTTCCTTTCCAAACCTTGTTTGGTAGTTGGTATTCCTGTCTTTCTTGCAACTTTCTGCTTTAATGCAGTAATTCCTATAGCTCTTTTGAGTGAGAAAGATACTCCTGGTATTTTCATAATGTGATAAGTTTTAAATATTGTGAGGTAAATACCATTCTTGTAAGTATTTTCCTCACTTTAATACATGATTACGCTTGTGTTACAAGATAGCCTAATTGTTTGTTTACTATTTCTAAAAAGATAGTAAATTCAGCTGGCTTTCCTTGTGAAGTTGTTGGCCAGTTTGAACATATAATAATAGGTTCATCAGCAGTTTCTATAAAGTCTGAATCTGTTGCATTCTTCTTTATGAAATTCAGTTTTCCTGCGGCTTGCTTTTCTGTATATGTGTCTTTTCCCATGAAAATAGTTTCCATATTCTTTTTTATAGGAAAAGCTGCTTGTAACATGGCTTTTGTGGTACCTGGATGGTCTTTTAAATATCTCCTTACAACATCACGAACAAGCTCTACTTTAATACTATATTCTTTTCCTTCAAATTTATAGTTGTTTGTATCACGATTAAAGACATATGCTTTTTTAGGTGTATCAAATGCCTTAAGATTTGTAACAGCTGAAAGTTCTATTGTGTCTTCAATAACTTTTCCTATATTGTTGTCGTCCTTTATTAATTCTGCTAACTTATTTAGCATTTGTGAAACCTGAAATACACGGTTGCTAAGATGTGTTTCTTTTTGACACATACGGAATACAATTTTTTCCCATTCTTCATCGAACTCTTCTGCTGCATCCAAACTTTTTTGTTCATCAGGTGTAAGTGTGCGTAATTTCAGCTTTGCAGCTATAGTTTCGTTCCACTGCTTAAAATCAGGTTCTTCTGCTAATTGATTGTATATGTACGGGTATGCGATTTGCATACATACCAATCCAAAATTTATAACCTTATATTTGTTTGCTATATCCTCTGCACCAGCTTTTGCTATGCCTGAATTTATTATTGAGATTAATGACAGGGTATTTGTCAGTCTTTTTAAAGAACGTGGATTTGTCCCTACTGATAATCTTGCCAATTCTGAAACTGCTTCTTGAATAGAATGATCTTTCATTTCTTCCTCTGAGAAGAAATTTATTTTTGACAATGCATCAACTAAGAAGGTATCAATATTGTAATTGGCTACAGGCATTGAAAATGGCAGCTGTATAATTTTATCAAAGAATGATCTGAACTCACGTTCATTTTTATCTGTAAGCTCTCCAAATTTAGGTTTTAAACCTTTTATTACAACATCATAATCTATAGCTAAAATGAAAATGCAATGTTCGAGGTCAAATATGTTTTTTAATAGTTCTAGAATCTCGACAGCAACAGGAGGGTCTATTCTGTCAAGGTCATCTATAAAGAAAGTAAATCCTGCCTTGTTGGGATTGTTTTTAAGTGATTCATCTACTAATTTTGAAATTTCTTCTTTTAATTGTAAAATATCACTTTGACCATTATCAGAACCAAATAAATCTTCTAATGCTTCACCGTCAACTCCTACAGTACTGGCAGCAACTTTTGTTCCTACCGAAGCTATTTTTTTGAAAAGACCACCAATCTTTCTTTTACTTTCTTCCCATTTATGCGTCGGGTTTAGTGCACCTATTTGATTGATAATGCCTTCAAGAATTGAAATTATAGCTTGTGCTGGAGTTTTCATGAGTGAAAACTGCCATGTATTTATCCATATAGGAAAGAATTGTGCATTGTCAATATCACATAAATTCCAGCGAAGAAGATTCATTAATGAAGTCTTGCCTGATCCCCATTCTCCTTGTAATGCTATGGTGATAGGAGTGTCAGTCAGTTTTATATATTGTATTAATGCATCCTGATAAATTTTTATACCGAAAAGATCTTCTTGGTCATGGCGTCTTGGAACATCTATTATACTCGATTTCATTTGGTTTCTTATTTAAAAAGTTTTATGTTAGTGTTTTATAGATTGATTATTCTAATGATTCTATGCATTTTGATTTATTGGGAAGGTGTTTGTATGTTATTAAGAATTCAATTATACCAGTTATTATGGATATGCCTCCTATATAATAATGAAAACCGCTGTCGTCAGTGAATTTCTCACTATCAAATTCTATTATTGCATCAATTCCGCTTTGAACAATGTTTTGATCTTGAATAGGAATGATTAAAATAGATAATACCAATGCTACTAAGGATAATACCAAAAGCCATTTATTGTGTTTTTCTGATAAAATCCATAGTCTTATACCTTGATAAATTATTAAAATAGGGAAGGCTACTTTTATTAAAGATATAATTATTCCTACAGTTCCTATTATATTTGAACCACCAAACATAAAAAAGGCTAAACTGTATCCAATCGCCATAGATGTAGCCCTTGAATTTCTGACTATTGGTGGAAGTAGACAGAAAAATATAAGAATACAATATATAACATTCTGTTTCCATGCTGCACCTTCCAGTAGAGCTGAACCAAAAACAGATATTCCGGAAAGGCTTAAAGCTCCTATAACGAATAATGAAATACTGAAAATTACAGGTAGTAAATCAGCATTATTTGAAATTCTATTTTTTCTTGATATTTTCATGTTTATAATATAATATTATGAAGCAACTTTTTTACTAGGTTTATGATAATGACTTGTTTTATTAAATTGCTTTTTTAAGGTTAAGTTCAATTTTGACATTATTTGGCTCTTTTGAGTGAATCTTTTGCACTTTCAAGCTGCCTTTTAAGTTCTTCTACCCTTCTGTCATGAGAGGCTGCTTTATCTATCTTAGATTTTTTGTAACTTGCTTTAGAAGAGGGAGAAGAAGCATTTTTTATCATTCTTGCATAATATTCGTTATCTTTCTTTTTTGCTTCTTTTTCCTTTGTTATACTTGCTCTTAAATCAATAATTTTCTTTTTATAGTATTCTTTGCTCATAGTAACAAACTTTTAAAACATGGTAAGCAAGCTTACCATGTTGATTCTTTAATAATAATTTTAATCAGTTATTGTATAATTATTTACCTGCAGCTGCAAGTGTAAGATCATTATCAACAAGTTTTTTGTCGGAAGGATCTGATACTTGTACTCCGATACCATACAATTCTCCAATTTTTTTCTCAAAATTTCCAACTTTAAGATTTCCCCCAACTGTTAATGATCCACCTTTTGCATCAGCCTGACGTATAGAAGCTAAAGTAGCCTTATCGTCTGCAAAAGTTTTGCAAGCAGGAGTTGTGTAAACTCTTAAAGAAGCTCCGAAACATTTTTTGAAATTTTCTTTCAATCCTTTTACGGTCATACGACCATCCAATTTAAATTCTGCCATAATTGTATTTTTATTTGGTTAGTATTAGTCTTTTTATGTTTAAATAGTATTTTAAATTTCAGTTATGCAGTAATAAAATTTTATATTCTTGATTTTATAACAATTCCAATAAATATGGTATTCTTTGTCTAGTTCGAATCCGATATTCTCTTTGGCACATTGGGTTTCTTTATTAAGCCATTGCTTGTTAGTGCTATGTAGCCCTTCATTCATGTTAAAATTATAACAATTGGATGATGGAGAACTTTCTTTCGTATAAGACTGGTCATTAGTCAAGAATACTGCAATGCCATTTTTGACATACTTAAATCTTTTACATATAAGTTCCAATCGTTTTATATCTTTCCAAAAACCATATTTTCCAAGATCTTGTGCACTTTGGTTTTTTATTACAGTTACGTTTTGATTAAGTTTTTCACCGAATCGATTAATTTTAAGTTCTACTTTTTTTGTTTTGTATTTTATTTCAATAGGTAGAAATTCTTCTTCTTTCTTTACAACTATATCTATACGTAATTCATTATCCCATATGTATTCTTTAAGTTCATTTTGAGGTACATAATATTCTATGTCTACATCATCATAGTTGTTCTTTGATTCTTTTAACCATAATGCAAGATGCATTTGTAAGTCTCTTTCGTTAAAAAACAGCTCGTTGTTTTGATTAAAGAACTTAAGAATATCGTCTTTAACTAATGATAACAGAACTTGCATTTTAATATTCTCCTCTTGCGGCTTGACCTATCGTAATATCATCAGGAACAAGTTTTGTCCCAGTAGAATCTTTAATTTGAACTTTCAGTCCGAAATTAGTGTCAAAAAGTTTCTCTGCTTCTCCAATTTTCATACTGGCTTTTATTTTCATTCCATCAGCAGAACTTTTTACATCTTTGGTAGTCTTCTTGTTTAAAGCTGCTAATGTTAAATCCCCATCAGCTATCTTCATACCTTTATAAAATACGAGTGTTAAACCGAATGATTTTTTAAAATCAGATGAAATTGATTTTAATTTTTTCTGAGGGGCAACAGTAAATTCCGCATTCTTGAAATTATCAAGTAAATTATTAATTATTCCCATAATAATAAATTTTTAAAATTGTGCTTACTCTTTTAAAGGTTTTCAGCAATCCCTATTGCCTATAAGCCCCCGAATTCGACATCACTAAATTATACAAAGAAAGGCGTGAGGCTTGTCATGCAGTTCATCGCAACTCGGTATCGCCAAACACCTTACAGAAATGAACAAAGACAATTAACCCACGCCTGAATGTAGTATAGACCGATATGGAGATACCATACCGGGTACATATACAAACAGAAAATGAGCGTAATATTGTCCTTTATCCTTCTGTTTTAGAAATTGGCGATTTCAGTTGCAGGATAAAAGCAAAAAACGCATTCTTTACGTCCAACCATTTCTCCGGTCGAACATTGCAAATATAACGTTTTTTGTTAATATTACGCTCTGTTGGTATTTTTTTTTCAAAAATATGATTAATTCATGTATTGTGTACAGTCCAAATTAGTCCATTTATTTATTAGTGAACGTTTACTGAACGCTCAGTGAACGTGTGCTGAACAATGAAAAAACGCATAATGATGAAGGAGGGAATACTTTCATTATGCGTTTTCTGATTTTCTTATAAAGTATCAGTCCGGAGAATGTTCGCTGAGCGTTCATTCACCGTTCACTGACTGTTCGGTAGAAATTATCATTCCATTATAAGCTTCACTGCAGCCCAGTTGTTTTTCTCACGGTAATGTACAAACTTGAGTCCGAGGCTTTCCCCTTTGCTACGGATGGCATCTATATCCTGTACATAGAATCCGCTCATGTATATTTCCGAGCCTTTGTGCATACATGCTGTGTAGGCGGCCATATCGTTCAGGAGGATATTTCTGTTGATGTTTGCTATTATTACATCGAATGGCTTGCGTCCTTCGAGAAGCGATGCGTCGCCTAATTCCACTGTGATATTGTTGATGTTGTTAAGTGCTATGTTGTCGCGCGAATTGTTTACACACCAGTCGTCGATGTCGATAGCTGTTACCGGGTCTGCACCTCTCATGCTTGCAAGGATTGCAAGAATTGAAGTTCCGCATCCCATGTCGAGTACAGATTTGCCTTTCAGGTCTGCGTCAAGCAGTTCTCCAAGTATGGAACTTGTAGTTTCATGATGTCCTGTTCCGAAAGCCATCTGCGGATTGATTACGATGTCATATTCTGCCTTAGGATAGTCCTTGTGGAAAGTGCTGTGTATCACGCATCTGTCTTCTATTACTATAGGTTGGAAGAAGTTCTTTTCCCATTCTTCGTTCCAGTCCTTGTCTTCAGGTTCTGTGATGGTGTATGTTATCTTTGTATCTGGAATAGGGAAGTCGGCTACTATGTTTTTGAGTGCCTCTTCGTCGAAAAGTGACTGTTGTATATATGCTTGCATGCCTCCTTCGCATTCTACAAAACTTTCAAAACCAATCTCAGCTGTAAGTGCGGAAAGGATGTCTGTAATAGTTTCATTACATGGATTAGCGGAAAATGTAACTTCAAAGTATTTCATATGTGGATATTTTTTGTTTAATTTATGACGCAAAGATACTCAAAATAGGGAAATCCCTATGATATATTAGGGAAATTCTATACATGGTATGATTTTATCATCTTATATTTGTACGTGAATAAAAGCATGATGTAAAAAAGCTACTAACTTATAAACTTAAAAACTTACAAAGATATGAAGATGAGAAGAAAAGTACTGGCTTCCATGCTGTTTGCTTTCCTGCCGTGGTTGGCAATGGCGCAGAGTACTGACGACCTTTATTTTATCCCTAAGAAGGAGAAAAAGACAGAGGTGAGTCAGAAGGTTGGAGTGGTACCTAAGGAAGTCTCAAACAAAACGGTGAACGAGATGCCGGCAAATACGGCTATAGTTGTGAAAGATGTGAAGGGAAATGTACGTGATGTTGATGAGTATAACCGCCGTTATACATCGCGCGACAATACTTTTACATATGAGAATGATACTCTTTATATAGAAGAAAAACCATATGGAGAACGTGGCGAATGGGTGAACGGATTCCAGGGTTCGGATATGGACTATGAATATGCCATGCGACTTGTGCGCTTCCGTAATCCGCGTTATGCCATACCTATAAGCAGTCCGCTTTATTGGGACGTGGTTTATGGCGCGTTGCCTTCATGGGACTGGAATGTATATGACGACGGAATGTATGCCTATGTATTCCCTACATATACCAACCGCCTGTGGTGGGACTGGAGATGGTCGTCAGGTTTCTATGGCCCGGGTTGGGGATTCAGCTTTAGCTGGCACTCTCCATGGTATTCATCATGGTACTCGCCTTGGTATTACGGAGGATGGTATTCTCCATGGTATGCAGGCTATTGGGGCGGCTACTGGGGAGCCGGATGGTATCATCACCATCATTATCCTTATTATGGATGGAGCAGACCGGTACATTATAACTACAATACACGAAAAGCTGAATATGGATATTCCGGTAGAAATATCAGTTACAGAAATACACAGTCCGGTGTAGGAAATAATAGTTATTCGAGAATTGTAAATACCCGGGATAATAACGGTAGAACAGGTGGTAGAGTTGTTAGAGGAAGCGGAAACTCAAATTCTTCTGTACGTGTAGGAACTCCTAATACTCGTACTTCTACTTCGAGAGTTTATACCCGCCCAAGTATGACTAACAACAGGGAAAGTAACTATACACGCCCAAGCAGTACAAGGGTAAATTCGAATAGAAATTACAACGTAAACAACGGAACTTATAATTCTAACAGAAACAACTATAATTCAAATAGAAGTAATGTTACGACTACTACCCGTAATTATGGTGGAAGCAGTTATCGTTCTACTACTACAAGCGGTAGCTCTTCAAGAAATTATGGTACTTCCGGTAGCTCAAGGTCCGGTGGCGGAGTAAGAAGAAGATAAGTTGAAGAAAATTTTAAAAAGCGAATATGAAAACCAAGTATATATTTTTATGTGCTGCGATGGTTGCAGTATCAGCCGGTGCGCAGACTCAATATGATGCTTTTCGTTTCTCTGAAAGTGAATTGAACGGAACTGCCAGATTTGTAGGTATGGGTGGTGCTATGGGCGCTTTGGGAGCTGATATATCTGTCATAGGAACAAATCCGGCCGGTATAGCATTGTTTAGAGGGCATGATGTTTCAACATCTTTCAGTTTCAACAGTACCCATGTGAAAAGTGATTTTACCGGGGTTACCATGAAAGAAAAGAAGAACAATATGTCTTTCGACCAGATAGGTTTTGTCTATTCAACAAAGATTGGAAACAGAACAAACCTGCGTTATCTGAACTTCGGATTCAATTATCATAAAAGCAACAATCTGAATAAGATTTTTTCTTCAGGGGGATTTCTTGATGGATTGTCGCAGACTTGGCAGATGGCAAACATGATAGGAGGAACTGTCGGAGCGTTGTCTGAGATTGATGATATATATAATTATGGTGATGTTGATGGAATACAGAACCCATATAATAATGTGAATTATCCATATCTGGGAGTGATGGGAGTCAGAACAGGACTTGTAGGTATGGATGCTGTTACTTCAGAATTAAAAGGGTGGAATGGTGACCAGAATTACTATAACAGCCGTGAGGAAGGTGGCATACAACAGTATGATTTCAATGTGTCATTCAATGTTCAGGACAAAATGTATTTCGGTGCTACATTGGGAGTATATGAGGTTGATTACAGGCGTACTACTCTTTATGAAGAATCAATTAATAGCCAATCTGAAGAATCCGGCATAACTCTAAATCATGGAGGCTTTTATCAGTTGAATAATACCCATAGAACCACCGGTACCGGATTTGATTTAAAGCTTGGTGCTATTTTCCGACCAATAGATGATTCTGCTTTCCGTTTCGGATTTGCTATACATACTCCTACATGGTACACATTGACTGATAAGTATAATTCTTCAATCTATTCTGAAATTACCTATCAGGTATATAATAAAGATAAAAATGTAGTAGAAGAGGAAATAGATAAAATTAATGAAAATGTATATGATTATGTAGGCGGCGAAACAATGCAGGATTACAGACTTACTACACCATGGAAGTTTAACGTGAATATGGGAACAGTTTTTGGTGGTATTATGGCTGTAGGGGCAGAGTATGAGTTTGCTGCACATAATCATAGTAAGCTGTATTACTATGACGGTTATGCAATGACTGAGATGAACGAGGTTATAAATGAAGACGTAAAAGGTTTGCATACATTGAGGTTGGGTATGGAAACAAGAATTACCCCTGCATTCAGTGTAAGAGCCGGATATAATTTCTCTTCACAGGCATTCAAGAAAACTGCATACAAGGCCTTGGCTTCCAACGATATGCGTACTGATGTAGAGTATAATAACAAGTATAGTCAGAACACTGTTACTGTAGGTTTGGGATATGCAGGACGTATATTTTATGTGGATTTAGCATATAAATATAATCTTTATAAATCGGACTTTTATCCATTTAGTGATTCAAGTCTGGCGCCTGCACGTTTGACTAATGAGCGTCATCAGGCATTAATGACATTTGGTGTACATTTTTAATCATTTTCATCTTTCATATACAATATCTTTTGTTTCATCCGGCTTGATAGCTTTATCAAGTCGGATGATTTGTTATATGCGGATATTAATGTTACATTTGCGTTGTATAAATAAGTACTGTGTCCTATGAAACATATTCTATCGTTTATATTTTCATTTTTGTTATGCTGCGTTATTGTTTCATGCAATTCCGGCGGTAATGGCTATACTGATTCGTCATGCGATATTGCAGTATTGTTCGACCGTGCAAAAGCTTACGAGGCTGAAGGTGATGCCGAAAATGCAATGATATGCTATCTTAGCGCCATAGATATGCTTAAGGAAAGGCAGGATACGGTGCAGAAGGTGTCGGCGTACACACGGTTGGGAGATTTCCATTTCAGATATGGAATGTACGATAAAGCGGTAGAGAATCATCGTGAATGTTACAATATTGCCCGAAGAATGGAAGATGACAAACTTTTGTGCGAGTCTGCTGCAAGGCTTGGTCTTGACTATATGATGCTTAATCAGAAGGATACGGCTATGTATTTTATCAATAAGTATCAGCAGATGTCTTTTGCAAAAGGTTTGCAAAACATTTTCAAGGATGATTATGGACTGTATTCGTTAAATACGAAAGAAGATGATTTCAGCTCAATTGTTAATACAGTGAAAGCTGATTCTCTCGGTAGTCTGAAATGCAGGGAGCAGCTAATGTCGTTGGAGGCTGATTTTTTGCATGAAAAATATCTGCTTAGGAAAGAGAAAGCCGAAATGAATATGATTGTCAATATATCTTCTGTGGTTTTTATTATAGGAGTTTTGTCTGCCTTGTCTTTCTTCTTTTACCGTGGCAGACGGAAGGCTGAGGACTGTCTTACGGATATTAAGCAGGAGAGCATTGACAGAAAGTGTTATTATGAAAATCGTGAATCAGAGTTGTACGAACAGGAAAAACAGCTGAAATGGCGTGAGCATCAGTTACTGTCTGATACTAATATTTCTGCAGTGACGATTATTAATAGGATGAAGTCAGCGCCATCGTATATGCCTGTGAAAACATCTGATGAATGGAATTGTCTTTTTTTATTTGCTGAAACATTATATCCCGGATTCTCTGAAACTCTTGATTATGCAGGTGGGCTGACCGAACGCGACAGGGAGATATGCTGCCTGACAAAACTTGGATTTACTACAGGACAGATGGCTGTGTTTTATGGGATTTCTCCCGGCTCTGTGACCAAAGCCAAGTTCAGGATTCAAAAGAAAATAGAATCAGCTTATGCTGCCGGTATTTCCCCAAAGACAGTATGATTCTGTTGCTTAAAACTTGTATTCGGAATGTAAATGTCCGCATATTCTTTAGGCTTTATGCAGCGTAAAGTATTAATATACAGATGTGTAGTTCCTATTGATTAGTATGCTTATGTCCGTACCGACTTTAGCCTGACATTTGATGAACACACTAACTTTGTCTGAAAAACAGAGAAAGTTATGTGTAATTACAAACGAGTTAATCTTATTTGCGGACTGATAGCGTTTCTTTTATCTGCTGTGGTTTATATACTGACAGTAGAACCGTCCGCCAGTTTCTGGGATTGTCCCGAGTTTATTCTTTCTGCTTCGCGTCTTGAGGTTGGTCATCCGCCAGGAGCTCCATTCTTTATGCTGGCAGGAAATGTATTTTCACTTTTTGCATCTTCGCCTCAGGATGTGGCATATTGCATTAATGTAATGAATGCCCTTCTCAGCGCGGGATGTATCTTTTTCCTGTTTCTTACTATTACATATTTTGCATCATCTTTAATTTATGCAGGTAAGCCGAAGAGTGAGTACTCGGCAGATTCCATAGCTTTGATTATGCTGTGTGGATTTACCGGAGCACTGGCATATGCTTTTACAGATACCTTCTGGTTTTCGGCAGTGGAGGGTGAGGTATATTCTTTCTCGTCTTTCCTTACAGCACTTACCGTATGGATTATTCTGAAATGGGATGAAGAGTCGGACAGTATTTCTTCTGACAGGTGGATTGTCCTTATGGCCTATATTATAGGTTTGTCAATAGGTGTTCATCTGCTGAATCTGTTGTGCATACCTGCTGTTGTATTAGTGGCTTATTATCGTAAATTCTCAAATACAGGACTTAAAGGGTTGCTGCTGTCACTTGTCGTCAGTATGCTGATAATCGCGGCTGTGCTTTATGGAGTAGTTCCGGGAGTGATGAAGATGGCAGGATTGTTTGAACTGTTCTTTGCCAATAGTCTTGATGCCGGATATGACACCGGGATGATAGTATATTCCGCGTTTCTTTTCGTTTTGCTTCTGATGGCTTGTATTGAAAGTGTGATGATGCGGAATATCCGCACTGTGATGCTCTTAATATATCTTTCTGTATTGATGTTGGGAGTGACGGTGCAGGGTGGATTTATAGTGACAGTTTTTATTTCCATCATACTTGCTGCAATGTTATGGCTTATTGTAAAGAAAATAGCTCATAAGAAACTGTGGCGAGTGTCGTATGTCCTCAGTTTCAGTATGCTTATGCTTACAGTGGGCTACAGTTCATACGCTCTTATACTGATACGCTCGTCCGACAATACACCTATGGACCAGCAGTCGCCTGAGGACCCTTTTACCCTTCGTGATTATCTGGGACGTGAACAGTATGGCGATACACCTTTGCTTTACGGGCAGTCTTTTGCTTCAGTACGTGCCTTGAAAGAGGAGGGCGGTCATCTGATGTATGACTATAAAGAAACGGAAGATATCTACAGAAGAAAAGACTGGACTACTGATACAGCCAAGACTCGCAAAGATGAGAAATATGTAGTTACAGGACGCAAAATCAGCCCAACGTATGAAGATGTCACATATATGTTTTTTCCAAGAATGTACAGCGAGAGTCACGCTGAGCAATATAAAGCATGGATTCCCGGAGGAATGAAAGGGAAGCAGGTTACTTATTTTGACAAGTCGAGAGGAGAGAATGTATCTGTTACGGTTCCTACATTCTGGGATAATGTTAAGTATTTTCTCTCGTATCAGGTCAATTATATGTACTGGAGATATTTCCTGTGGAACTTTGTAGGTCGCCAGAATGATATTCAGGGATATGGTGACAAGATAAACGGTAACTGGATTACAGGAATAGGTTTTATAGACAGACTGTTGGTACCTGACAATGATTTTCTTCCTTCCAACCTGAAGAACAACAAAGGAAGAAATGTCTATTATGCCTTGCCGTTGATATTCGGGATAATGGGTATGCTGTGGCAGGTAGGAAAAGGTGCTGGTGGAAAACGGCAGTTTAATATAGTCATGATATTGTTCTTGATGACGGGACTGGCTATTGTGTTATATATTAATCAGGTTCCCACTCAGCCTCGTGAAAGAGATTATGCCTATTCCGGGTCGTTTTATGCTTTTGCCATATGGATGGGGCTTGGTGCTGCTTCTCTCTATTATGGTGTAAAGGCAATGTTCCGAAGGATAAATAATTTTACAGGTCTTGCAGTTTCTGCCCTTGTGTGTATCGGCCTTGTTTTACTTATTGTTTCGCAGACATGGGATGACCACGACAGGAGTAACCGCTATCTTTGTCGTGATATGGGCTACAACTATCTTAATACACTTCAGGAAAAGGGAAATCCTGTGCTTTTTGTGAATGGAGATAATGAAACTTTCCCGCTTTGGTATGCTCAGGAGGTGGAAGGAGTGCGTACCGATGTGCGTGTATGCAATCTGATGTATCTCACCGGAGGATGGTATGTAGACCAGATGTGTCGTCCGGCTCATAATTCTCCCGGACTGCCAGTTTCTTTTGCGAGGGAATATTACAGGGATGGGGTGAATGATGTGGTGCGTGTGAATCCCGTTACGGGGTATTCGGATGATGGAAATCCGGTTACCATAAAGGAACAGATAGAAGAATATTATGATTCGCATCCCGGAGAATATCCTTTTGGAAAGGACCCGTGGGAGTGGAAGAATATAGTCCGTTACTGGCTGACTTCCGATGATGAGTCCATGAGGTGCATTCCTACCGATGAAATACACTTCAGTATAGATGCTGATGCAGTAAGACGCTCCGGGATGTACATTCCTGAGGGGATGGAGATACCGGAAACCATGGTTGTGAGTCTGAAAGGAAAATCATATCTGACGCGAAGTGGTATTATACTTGCAGACTTTATAAGCAACTGCAACTGGGAGCGTCCTCTGTATGTGGCAAAATCAATGCGTATAGAAGAGTATCTCGACTTGAATGATTATCTGGTGCTTGAAGGTATGGCGCAAAGAATTGTTCCGTTCAATGCACGTAAACTTGAAACTACAATAGATGCAGACAGATGTTATGACAATATAATGAACAAATATTCTTATGGTGGTTTATCCGATAATTCAATATACTTTGATGAGACCAACAGACGTATGGCTATTACTCTACAGAGAATGATTTGTGAGGCTGCAGAGTGGATTCGTGCTTCAGGAGATAGCGTACGCAGTTCTGCCATTGCTGCAAAGTGTCTTGATGAAATATCAAATAAGGATATTGTACTGGAAGGATATTCATGTTCAGACCGTTTGGCATTGTTGGCCGGTGATTCTGTTTATAATGGAGTATATAGTGAGGTTATGCATTCGCGTATGGAATATGCCTTATGGTACTTGTCTTTTGATGACAGTGATTTTGTTGATTATATGGATGACCTTTTACGCACCATTTATAATCTTGATAAGGATTTTACCGGAGAAGAATATGATGAAATTTTGAATTTGGCAGAAGAAAGGTTTACTTCTCTCGGACTGAGCGAATATGCAAAGTTTTTAGACAAAATCAGACAAGGGAAGTGAAATATAAAAGATAAAAAGAACAGTCCTGTCCGGAAATTGCCTGACAGGACTGTTTTAATTGTAGACTAAATGTTTTCTTGACTATATGTTTATTCCGCACATAATCAGTCCTTTGCCTGATGAACTGTAAGCTGTGGGAATGGGAATCCGATACCTTCTTTGTTGAATGTTTCGTAAACTTTCTTGTTGAAGTCGAAGTACACATCCCAGTAATTTGCTGTTGAGGCCCATGCACGTACCTTGATATCAACACTGCTTGCAGAGAGTGCTCCAAGACCGATGAATGGTGCAGGGTCTTTGAGTATTCTTTCATCTTCATTGATGATACGTTCTATTACGGCTTTTACCTTTTCATAGTCCTCACCATATTCAACGCCGATAACCCATTCTGCGCGTCGTGTGTCCTGCTTGCTGTAGTTCACTACTACGTTGCTGCTCATCGAACCGTTCGGCACGTAGATGATTTTGTTGTCAACTGTTGCAAGTATGGTATGGAAAATCTGTATTTCCTTTACTGTACCGCTTGCTCCAGGACCATCAATGAAATCGCCTACCTTGAAAGGCTTGAACACCAGGATGATGAGTCCGCCTGCAAAGTTTGAAAGATTGCCTGAAAGAGCCATACCGATGGCAACACCGGCAGAAGCAAGGATAGCTGCAAAGCTTGTGGTTTCTACACCGAGGCGGGCTATTACGGCAAATGCAAGAATCAGGTTAAGAGTGATACTGAGAAGACTCTTTAGGAATGTCTTTACACTGATTTCAAGCTTGCGTTTTTCAAGGAACTTTGTAAGAAGTCGTCCTAACTGTTTTATAAGGAAACGTCCTACTACATAGATGATTATCGCTCCGATAATGTTCTTTCCTGTTTCAATTCCCCAATTGACTAATTTGTCCAATACAGCTTCGATGTTTACTTTTGATGCAACATTCGAAGCAATGTTTAATAATGTAAGTAGCATAATTTAAATATTTGTTTTAGTTATTATTCATCCAATATACCTTTTCCCTGGCGAACTATTTCAGGCTCATCTTCACAGCAGTTGACTACTGTCGACGGGTCAAGTCCGCCTATACCGCCGTCTATCACGATGTCAGCGTCATTGCCGAACTTTTCGTAAATCAGTTCCGGGTCTGTAACGTATTCCGGGTCCTCGCCATCATCCAATGGAAGAGTGGTCGACAGGATAGGCGCATCTATCATTCTGCATATCTCCCTGATGATATCGTTGTCCGGTACACGTATTCCCACTTCCTTTCTGTTTCTGAATATCTTCGGCAGGCGGCTGTCCGCTTTCAGAATAAAGGTGAAAGGTCCGGGCAGGTTTCGCTTCATAAGCTTGAAAGTGGTGTTGCTCACTTTGGCATATTCGCTTATGTTACTTAAGTCATAACAAATAATAGACAGATGATGTTTACGCGGATCGATTTTTTTTAGTTTGCAGATGCGTTCTATCGGACGTTCTTTCAGAGCATGGCATCCTATGGCATACATTGTGTCGGTGGGATAGATTATTATTCCGCCGTCATTCAGTGTGTCTGCTATGTTCTGCAGTGTGTCTATGCTGTTGTTCTTGCTGTACAGCTTTATTAATGTGCCCATTTTGAGTTTTTTAGTTTATTAGTTTTTAAGTTTTTAATATTTGTGAAAATAATAAAAAATATTGAGAATCTTGTTTTGTTCAGCCTTTCTTTCTTAGTTCTTTTGCTATCCTGTATTGAATCTCGGCTTCGTATTCCATTCCTGCTGCTTCAAGAGCTTCTCCGAAGAACTGGTGCGCTCCGGCATTTTCCGGTTTCAGGCTTGTGGCCCTGTCAAGGTCGGAGATGGCTTCTTCTATTCTTTCCGTGAAGAGTCTTAGTTTTCCGCGATTGTAAATAGCCTTAAAATTGTTGGGCTGTATCTTCAGGGCATGGTTGAGGCATCTTTCCGCTTCTTCTATGTTGTCTTCGTCAAAGAATGTCACACCTTTTCTTACCCATGCGTCTACAAATTCGGGATACAGTTCGATAGCCTTGTCGAAATTGGCATGTGCAGCCCTTGTGTCTTTGGCTTTTGTGATACATTCGTTGCCCATGAGATAGTATTCGTGGGCATATTTCTTCAGACTTTCCTTTTGCTTTCTAAGTTCCTCTTTCAGGGATTTGTTTTCTTCCTTCAACTTGTTTATTATGCCGAGTTTCTTTCTGATAAATCTCTGTATCAGAGGCTTTTCTATGTCATAGCGGCTGTGTATGGCCTTGAAAAAGCTGTCTAAGAATCCGGCGAAGTTACCTTTGTCGAACTCCTTTACGGCATTTTCATATTCTATGTCTGCCTGTGCCTTTTTCATGGCACGGTCTATCGACATTGCATCGTTGAACTTTTGTGCAAATTCTGTTATCTCCGGTTTTACGAATATGTCTGTACGGGCTATTTCTTTCTTCAGTTGTATGCCTTCGAGGGATGTACACCTGCTCAGTGCCACATAAGTTTGTCCGCCGGCGAAAACTCCTCCGGTGAAGTCTATGATTACTCGGCTGAATGTCAGTCCCTGACTCTTGTGTACTGTTATTGCCCATGCCAGCTTGATGGGGTACTGCTTGAATGTACCTAATTCCTCTTCTTCAATCTTCTTTTCCTGTTCGTTATAGTGATAGCGTATGTTGCTCCAGCTTTCCTGTTCCACATAGAACTCCCTGCCTTCTTCGGTAGTGATGCTGATGCTTCCGTCAGGAAGGAAACCGGTTATGGTGCCCAGAGTGCCGTTCACCCAGCGTTTCTCCATGTCATTTTTGATGAAGATTATCTGAGCTCCCTTCTTGACGGTAAGTTCCATGTTTGTAGGAAGGCTGCTTTCGGGAAATTCACCGTGGATTTCTCCTTTCAGTATCACCGGCGGACTGTCTATTTCCTCAAGCTTCTTTTCGTTTATAAAGTCCACACTGTCACGCCTTGTGGCAAGAGTGATGTACATATCGTTCTCATTATGCGATATTTCGGCATTGAAACGTGTGTTAAGCAGCTGTAAATCAGCAGCACGTGCCGTATTCGTACGGATATGGTCCAGTATCCCGACAAAAGCCTTGTCGGTTTGTCTGTAGACTTTAGTAAGTTCTATGGAAACCAATTCTATCTGCTGAAAGACTTTGGCCGAGAAAAAGTACGGGTTAGGGTAGAATCTGCTTAGTATCTCCTTTTCATCGCTTTTCACCACCGGCTCGAGCTGGAATACATCGCCTACGAGCAGTAACTGCTTTCCTCCGAACGGTTCACGCATATTTCCTGAATACACTCTCAGAACTTTGTCGATGAAGTCGATAATGTCGGCTCTGACCATTGAAATCTCGTCTATAATGATGAGCTCGAGGTTTTTCAGCAGTTTTCTGTGGTTTGAAGTATATTTCAGCGATTCATGAAGTTTGTTACCTTTGAATTTAGGGTCGTCGGGCAATAGCGGATGGAATGGCAGTTTGAAGAAACTGTGCATGGTACTGCCTCCTGCATTGATTGCCGCAATGCCGGTAGGGGCGAGAACAACGTATTTCTTTTTGGTATTCTGGCATATATATTTCAGGAATGTAGATTTTCCTGTTCCTGCCTTTCCTGTAAGGAAAACAGACTGGTGAGTGTACTGTATGAGTTTCAGTGCATTCTGGAATTCCTGATTACTTGTGTCTATGCCTGCTGTAGTCATTTTGAGATACTTGTTTTCTTTTATGTTTTGTTTCCGAATGCGAATATAGTAAAATAAATCTGTTCGTACAGACAAATTACGTGTGTCATTTTTCAGAAAAGAAAAAAGCGCCTGTAAACAGATTACAGACGCTTTTATTTATTTTCAGACCTCACGGTCGTAATTTTCACTCTAAAAGGGCCGTTTCAGACCCGAAAGCTTTTAGTTTTTGTTTGCCATGTTTTCATTCAACATTACATAACCCCAGATCATTGGGTTTGCATTGGCAATCTTGTTAAAAATACTTTTTACCTTTTTCATAATTGTTATCCTTTCTTTTTTAAGTTAATAAAAACTTTTCTTTTCTCCGGCGAACCTCACGGTCGGCCTTCGACTTTTACCTTAATCATTTTACCTATTAACCTTAAATTATTTATGTGTGTTTAGTTAAGTTTAGAGCCTTTCGTTCTTTATTTACACTGCAAAGATAAGGCCTTTTTTCTTACAAAATATGTTTTACGACATATTTTTCTATTTTTATGACCTTTTATTGATGTAAATCAAAGAAAAGTATTATGACTGATTTTTTGTCATGTCATACTGTCCTTTGTTTGTAGATTTTTGCATATAATCCGCGCATGTGCGTTCATTTTTTATTAAATGTTTTGTCATCTGCTGAGTTTTCTTCGATATAGAAAGCGTTACACGTACGTGTAACGGGTGGAACACGTTCGTGTAACGCGCGTAACACGTTCGTGACGCGGGCGGAACACGTACGTGACGCGGGCGGAACACGTACGTGTCACGCTTTCTGCTAACAGGCGTTTTGAAAAATATAATTTGAAATTATCAATTCTGAATACTTGTATATTAGGATATTTTTATAATTTTACGAATATTCAAATAATCGGTAAATATTAAGGGTTTTATGATGAAGAAAATTCTATTTGTGTTTTTGTTGTTGTCCGTTCTCAGGGGAAACATTGTTTGCGGACAGTCTGTGATTGACAGTTTGCGAATCGAAATGTCTAAGTTGGGTGATGCGGACACTCATAATGAAAAGAAAGCCGAGATATGTTTAAGGCTTAGTGAAGAGTACGAATCATTCAATACAGATTCTTTTAATTATTTTATAGATAAAGGTTTTTCATTTTACAGCAAGCCGGACTACGGAAGCCGTGTATATTTAGGGCTTATTAATGGCAAGGCCAATTATCATTTTGTGAATGGTGATTTCAAATTGGCCAAATCTATGTTTAATGAAGCTTTGACTCATGCTCCTTCATTGAAAGAGCGTGACTATACGTTTGAATCGACAGTCGCAATGTCGTTAGGGGTTGCCTACAGGAAGCTTGGAATGACCGATTCCACATTATATTATTATAATCACGCTACAGATTTAAGTAAAATATCAGGCGATAAAAGTACCCTCTCTGCTATATATTATAATATAGGAGCTATGTATTTCGGTAGTGAACGGTATGAGGATGCATTGCCTAATGGAGAGATATCAGCCAAATATGCAGAAGAGGCTGACGATATAAATATGTATATGTATGCCCGCATACTGGTAGCTTCTGCTTATGCAAGAATGAAGAAATATTCAGAATCGGCCGAGATATTGAAGGATAATATTGAGAAAGCATTATCACGCGATCATACCCTCCTTGCGATGAGTTCTTTTGCTCCGTTGCTTTCCACATACCAGTTGTGGGAGAAAAAAGATTCTGCAAGAATATATCTCGCGAAATATGAAAAGTATATTGAAAAGATTCCTCAGGGAAGCCCTACCGCGCTCGAACTGATAAGCACTCGTGCAAGTCTTTATAACTGGATGGGGGAACACAGAAAATGCCGTGACATACTGCTGAATAATCCGCAAGTATTGGCACAGATATCGTATGAGGCATATCATAGACTGCTTGCTCACAGCTATAAAGGTTTGGGAGATTATGAAAATGCCTTTAAAAACATACAGGAGGCGTATGCATATTGTGATTCGATAACGAAGACACAGGTCAGCAAGGAAATGTCGGAACTGAATGCCAAACTGAATGTCAATGCCAAGGAACTGGAAATATCAAGACTGGAAAATGAAAAAGCCCTTCAGAAAGCATCCCAGGTGAGGTTAGGCATATACATGGGAGTGGTTATAATAATACTGTTTATCATTATCCTGATGTTGCAGCACAAGCGTAAGATTCAGCGCAAGGAGTCCGAACTCAACTCTGCAAAACGATATATCGAAGGACTTGAAAACGAGCGCAAACGTCTTGCAAAGGATTTGCACGATGGTGTGTGCAGCGATTTGCTTGGCGTGATAATGCAGATAAAAAGGAGCGATGTTTCAGACGAGGGAAGAAACAGTGCGGTGGAAATGCTGGAAAATATAAGATCAGGAGTAAGAACAATTTCGCACGAACTCATGCCTCCAAGCTTCCAGCTGACCGACCTTGACGAAATGCTGTATGATTATTTTGCAAAAATGGAGGAGCAGACAGGAATCCGCATAGAGTATGTTTCGCATTCGGACTGCGGATGGAATCACATATCTCATAAAGTAGGCTATGAGGTTTATCGTATTATGCAGGAGATATTGAGTAATGTGATTAAATATAGCGGTGCCGATAAGATAGATATTCAGATGCAGCATAATGCAGAGGCTCTTCGTCTGGTTATTTCCCACGACGGACAATGGACAGAGGGAAGCAAAAACAACGGTATAGGTATGCGTACTATAGACGACAGACTGAAGACCATCGGCGGTACATATTCCGTTTTCAGGGAAAACGGAGTGTCAGTGAATATAGATATAAATCTGTTGGGGAATGTCGAAAATTGATGAAAAATCACGGTTTTCGGTGAATTTTCTTTCTTTATATTTATGTTCCTTTGCACTGATAAAACAATTTTTTGTTAAGTTGTAAACGAATGTGCTAAGTGAGGATTATGGATTCAGTAAATGATGAAATGAAAGACAGGAAACATGGAGTATTATTGGTGGACGACCACGCTTTGATACTCCAGGGGATAAAGTTCATAGTGGAAAGCATGCCTGAAATAGGTGAGGTATGTACAGCGTCATCAGCGGCCGAAGCCATAGCATTAATAAAGAATAAATCATTTTGCGTTTGTTTGCTTGATATAGAGTTGCCTGATTTGAGCGGGTTTGAACTTTTGGAAATAATAAAGGACAAATGTCCGGACTCGCGAATAATCGTTAATACAATGCATGAGGAAACCTGGATAGTGAAGAAACTGCTCCAGATAGGTGTTGATGGTGTAATACTTAAATCATCTGATACAGATGAGATTAAGAATGCGTTGGAAAGCGTTCTGAAAGGGGAAAAATACTTCTGTAATGAATTTAATAAAATAAGGAAAAGACTGAGATTCAGTATTGATACACCTGATTACCAGTCCTTGCTCACAAACAGAGAAATGGATGTATTGAAGGGCATATCTTCCGGTATGCAGACAAAGGAAATAGCCGAAATGCTCCATGTTTCAGTAAATACTGTTGAAACACATCGTAAAAGCTTGTTCCTTAAGTTTGAGGTAAGGAATGCCGTAGAATTGGTGCTGAAAGCTATTAACAATGGTATAATACATCTTGACCCGACTAAGAATATATAATTTTAGTTTTTAAGTTTTTAGCTCTTAAGTTGGCTGACTTACAAACTCAAAAACTCACAAACATATAAACTTACAAACTCAAAAACTTATATTTATTATGAAAGCATTTTATTCATTCCTGCTGTTGGTGGCAGTTGCATTGACAGCATGCGACGAGGCGATTACAAAGAAGCTTATCCAGTTGGTGGACGGTACTTCTACATCGCTTGTTTTCAATGCCGATGAAAACGGTGACGCAACAATCAAATTTACTGCTGATGCCGCATGGACAGCGTCTGTAAGCGAAGTGGCTGCATCAAAAAGCGGCGAGAGTATTTCATGGCTCAAACTGAGTTCCTATGGCGGAGAAGCGGGCGAATGCACCATCACGGCGTCAATCACAAGAAACTACACCGGGGCATCGCGCAAGGCGGAGATAAAGATTGTCTGCGGCGACAGCGAAATCGTTATAACAGTGGAGCAGAAAGGCGAAACATCTGCCGGAACTGTGGCGAAGCAAATCAAGAAGATAGTTTATACGGAAGAAGACAACAGTGCTGTGGACGAGGGCCATACACCTTATGAATACAGCAGAGATATGGAATTTTCGTATTACGATGATGGCACGGTGGCAAGAATAACGATGAACGATGTGGATGAGTATGACTATGAAACAACTACGATATACAGTTTCAACTATGACGTAGTGGGCGAAATACAAATGGAAGAGAAAGAGGTAGGTGAATCTGGCGAGACATACAATTATGTAATTAAACTCGATGACAGGGGAAATGCGACAGAGCTTAGAAGTAGCGGCAATAGCCGGCCGATGGCTACCTTCGGTTATACAAACGATGTCCGTCTTGCAAAGGTGGAGGCTTACGACGAGTACTCCGATGGTAGTGTGGATTATCGTACTACGTTCGATTACGAGAATGGAATGATAACCAAGATATCCGACTTCTATGGATATGATACTGATACATACGAGTTGGACGATACATATTACACCAACAAATATCCTAACAACGGCATGATAGATATGATGGCGTATATGTTCGAGCCGGGAGAAAATGATGATTTAAGCATTCTTTTTTATATCGGATGTCTTGGTAAGACCAGTGATTATTTGTTGGAAAAGTCTTTCAGTATGGATGACGAAGCACTTGCTGATGGTCTTATTGATTACGAATATTGCATTAAGCGCAAGAATCCTGGCACAAAGATTGAAACTGTTGAATATACTTCTGTAGAACATTCGGAAGGACCGTCTCCGATAGAATATGAGTTTGATGCTGATGGAAACGTTACTAAAATAATCGAATCCACATCTTATAAGGTATATAAAGGTTCGTATGAAATCTGGACAACGAATGAAGAGCGTACTGCTACTGTGTGGAATCCTTATGAAGAAAAAGAGGAAACGATAACGTATTATGAAACGGGAACCCAAAATGAAACAAGCAAATACGTAAAAACCGGAAAAGACTCTCGTACCTATACCATAAGCTACTAAGCACATAGTATTGTAGCATTAGTAAATTATAATGGCGTTTAAACAGTATTTAAATACCGTTTGAACGCCATTATAATTTTTATTCCATTTCCACCATATCCGGAATCATCCAGATTATTTCCTCCGACACACCTTTTGAGGCAAGCATGTCCGTGTCCTTTGCGAACATATCGTAAAACGTGGATTTTTCATTTGCCAGTTCGCCGGCCTTTTTATAAAATCCGATGCCTGTTGTTATATCATTGTTTACGGTATATACATGTCCCATGTTCATCCAGTCCTCTGCCTTGGCGTCCGGTTTTTCTGTTATTTTTTCATATAGCTTGACGGCCTCGTCGTTCCTTCCCGTCATGAAGTAACACCACGCTATCGCCCTTTGCGCCGAAGTCCTTCCTTTGGTGAGGTATTCCACCTTGAACATATATTTCAGCGCGTCGTCGTATCTGTCGTTCATTATGTATATCTGTCCTATCTGGTTGCAAATGCTTATGCTGTCCGGGTTTGTTTTCTCCGCCTCTTTCAGGTATTCGAGTGCTTTGATAAAGTTGTATCTTTTCTTGTAGCACAGGGCCAGGTTCTTCAGCGTCCATTCATTCCCGGGGTCAAGAATGTTCGCGGTTTCGAGTGCCCTGATTGCGGATTCGTAATTCCCGTCTAGTATATGCCCGTATCCTATTTTCTGGAAAGCCTCCACGTTCGTTGGGTCTTCTATTATTATCTCCAGGTATAGCAGCAATGCCGCCGTGGTGTATCCTTTGGCGAACAGGTAATCTGCCAGTGGCTTAATCTTTTCATCTTCTTCCAGCAGGTCGTGTATCTGTCTGTTCTCCCATATCTTCATGTTTTCGTTGAAGATGTCGATTTTGTCGTTCTTTGTGCCCCATAGTTTGCAGAAGCGGTATAAGTCCTGAATGAAGTGCCTGCTCTCCATACGTCGTATGTTTTTCTCGTTTTCAGTACCTTCCTGTTCCTTGAGTATCTGGTTCTGTGCTGACAGCCCCGAATTAAGGGCATCTACCGGCAGGTTTGGCATGGTTTTGAATGTAAGGCACAACGAAAACTTGTCGGAATTGCACATGTCTGTCGCATTCCTTAGCGTATTGATGAATGAGGCATATTTGTTTTGTGTGTCGGCATACATCTCGTAAATTTCCGGTATCTCCGGTCCGAAGATGCAAAACCAGTGCGACGGCTCATAGAAAAACGGATATCTTTTCAGCTGCGAGAATGTACACATGTTTGTGTCCGCACCTTCCTGGCGTAGCATGTCAAGTTCCTTTATTTGGTCTTTGATTTTTTCTATGCTGTCTTTCCATTGTGGATTTAACTCGGTAAAATCCTCGATGTTTATCTCCGGGATATTTTTTATCGGGTCCGTCATTGTTGACGATTTCATGATAGAAGGGATTATTTCGTCCCTCATCTTTTTATCTATGACCTCGGTGTCGAGCGAAAGGATAAGTTGAAGTATCACTGTGTAAAGGTCATCATAAAAATTGGGCGCATCCTTCATGAGATTAAGTTCTTCGTACAAGTTTGGATATGACAAATCTATCTGTTCCTCGTCGAGGTGCAGGCAGATTACTATCCCTACAAGCGCGCGCTGTGATACCGCCGGACTGTTGCTGTTCATGTACAGATATATCAGGAAACGGAACTTGTTAGGGTCTGCCAGGTGCATCAGGCTCAGGCATACGGCAGAGGCCATGAACGCCTTGTCGCTGTCTGAAATCATCAAAGAATCTGCAATGTCCGTAGCCTCTTTGTATTCTTCGTTGCTCCATAATACCGGCAACCATGTTTTGTTGAACATTTCGTCTGTTACAGCCCGGTGTCTTTTCAGGATATCTTTCATCTTGTCTTTTGAACTTTCTCCTTCAATCATGGATGCCATTCCCACTTCATCCTGTATTTCTTCCAGCGTGAGGCGTATGTTGGAATATGAACGCATGGGGAAGTTCTTGCAACTCATGTATTTGCGTGAGAGGTAAGAGTTGTTGGCTTCAAGTTTGTGCTGAAGTTCTGTTTTTTCGTTCATGGCAAATGCATTCTTGCATAATTGATCGTATAGATTTTTCCTGTCAGGGTCTTTTATTCCCCGGGCGGCATATTGAATCATAAAACCATACGTGGTTTTCAGATTTTCTATTTCTGATTTGATTTGCCAGCTGTCCGTTGATGAGGCAAATTCAGCCAGTTTGTCAAGTGCTTCTTTTAATCTGTGGTCAAGCAGCAATTTTTTTATCTCGCTATACATAACGCTAATTCATTATTTAATACCCAAGTGCAAAAATAATAAGATTTTTGTAATTATTGAAATTCTATATTTTTAGCTGTAAATGATGACATTGTAAATATACGATATTATTTCGTATCAACAAAAAATCCCCCGCATCGGCTTAATGCGGGGGACGTGTCAAACAAAGTCACTTAATTGAATTTAAGCGAAGCCGAAGTGTTCTTTATTGTATTACTGATATCTTCAAGTGCGTTCAGGAAAGTCTGAAATTCATTTTGTGTGAACTTTGCCTGCTTGCCATTGACTGTATATCCATTAATGCGCTGATACAGCCAGTTACGGCTTTTGCCGAAGTATTTCTTTGCAATGTAGCTGAATGAAATTATTTCAGGTAGTTCACCAAGTTTTTCCTTTAGTATAGTTTCTTCTGCTCTTGTAATGAAATCCTCACAAGCCTCAACTGTAGCTTGTAACCCGGCTTTAGAGTCTGCGATGTACCTATTTCTATCTTCTTCACTCATTGAAGATACTTTGGCTTGCATTTCTTTTTGGAATGCAATTTTTTCTTCAACAGTCTTTAGAGTTTTAAATTTCTCGAATGCAGCTTGCATGTATGCGTTCGGAAGATATTTATTCATATTATCCATAATTATTTTTTTTATGCCACAGGTCGGGAGGGCTGTTTGTTACTCTTTTTCTAACATCTTTCTGATTTCGTTCATTCTGTCGAGAATGTCATTTATCATCTTTTCATATTCTGACTTGTTCTTGATAACTCCGTAAGTGGAGTGAAATTCAATGAGTCGTTTTAGGTTTTCGTACTCTTTTTCTAACTTTTTTCTTTCTTCGTTTTCCATGTTATTTTAATTAAGTGAATAACTCTTTGTTTGACATTACAAAGATAATAAGCATTTGCGTATTATACAAATGCTTGAGTGGAATAAATACTGTTAAAAGTGACATTATTTCTTTCTGAATGTTATTACCAATATATATAATATAAAGTTCTATTGTTGTGTAATACATTGATTCTTAAGTGATAATGGTATGGTTGTGTAGTTTGTGTTTATTATGTTGCATTGAGAAATTGCTAACTTTTTTGTAATTTTGCGCCAACTATTTTATATGAGTTCTTTAGTTTTTTAGTTGGTTTGTGTTAACTTAAAAACTTAAGGACTCGAAAACTTGTAAACTTAAAATGACTATTTCGGAATTACAAAACTTATATGGGGAACATCCCAATATGAAAGGATTGGCCTCTGTGCTGGGTAATGACAGTATAAAAACTATATATCTTGGCGGAGGTCACGGCTCATGTTTGTCATTATTCTTTTCGGCGTATGTCAGGAAAAATCCGGCAGTCTATGTCTTTGTCCTGAACGATAACGAGGAGGCCGGATATTTTTACCACGATATGGTGCAGGCCAACGGTGACGATGATATATTGTTCTTCCCCTCATCTTACAGGCGTGCCATAAAGTATGGTCAGAAGGATGCCGCAAATGAAATTCTGCGAACGGAGGTGTTAAGCAGGCTGGAGAAAAATGAAAGTGTTGCCGTGGTTACTTATCCTGATGCCTTGGCGGAAAAAGTCGTGTCAAAGAAACTTCTAAATGATAAAACCGTTTCGCTGAAGGTAGGACAAAATATAGAAACCGCGACCATAACCGCGCAACTGGTGGATTTGGGCTTTGAACATGTGGACTATGTTTACGAGCCCGGACAGTTTGCTGCCAGAGGAAGCATACTTGACGTGTTTTCTTTTGCATCGGAATATCCATACCGTATAGATTTTTTTGGCGACGAGATAGATAGTATAAGGACTTTTGAAGTTGAGACTCAGTTGTCAAAAGATAAAAAGACGTCTGTCAATATAGTTCCCGAGCTGGCAGGCGTCACAGGCGACACGGTTACTTTCTTTGACTTTCTGCCGTCTGATGCTGTATTATGCGTGAAAGACATGTTATGGGTAAGAGAAAGAATTCAGTCTGTACACGACGATACGATTGTTCCGCAGGCTATGGCTGCATCGGAGGATAGCGGTGTTGAACTGCCGGACATACGGAAAACCATAATAACCGGGACGGATTTTACAAGCAAGGCACTGTGTTTCCGCAGGATAGATTTCGGAGCGAAACCAACAGGCGTCCCACAGTCAAAACTGGATTTCGAGACTTCTGTACAGCCAATTTTCCATAAGAATTTTGATATGGTATCGTCTTCACTGAATGATTTTCTTCAGAGGGGATATAAGATATATATATGTTCCGACAGCTCGAAACAGACAGACCGACTGAAAGATATTTTCAAGGAGAGGGGGGACGAAATAGTATTCGAGCCTGTGGACAGAACTCTGCACGAGGGTTTTGTGGACCACACAATGCGATTGTGTATTTTTACCGACCATCAGATATTCGACCGTTTCCATAAATACAATCTCCGTAGCGACAAGGCTCGCAGCGGAAAGGTTGCTCTTTCGCTTAAAGAGCTGAATCAGTTTGAGCCGGGCGACTATGTGGTGCATATAGACCATGGTATAGGCCGTTTTGCCGGACTGGTGCGCATTCCTAACGGAAATACCACTCAGGAAGTAATAAAACTGATTTATCAGAATGACGACGTAGTGTTCGTATCAATCCATTCGCTCCATAAAATATCGAAGTACAAGGGTAAGGAAGGAGAACCGCCGAGAATAAGCAAATTGGGAACAGGCGCATGGGAGAAGATAAAGGAACGCACCAAGACCAAGATAAAGGATATAGCACGCGACCTTATAAAACTTTATTCGCAGCGTAAGCAGGAGAAGGGCTTCAAGTACAGTCCGGACAGCTTTTTGCAACATGAGTTGGAGGCTTCGTTCCTGTATGAAGACACTCCGGACCAGTCGAAAGCCACTCAGGAGGTGAAAGCCGATATGGAGAGCGACCGCCCTATGGACAGACTTGTCTGTGGTGATGTGGGATTCGGTAAGACGGAAGTTGCCGTAAGAGCTGCTTTCAAGGCAGTGGCCGACAATAAGCAGGTGGCAGTGCTTGTTCCTACCACAGTTCTTGCATATCAGCATTTTCAGACTTTCAGGAAAAGACTCGACGGTATGCCTTGTAAGGTGGAATATCTTAGCCGAGCGCGTACTGCCAAGGATACAAGTCGCATACTGAAAGAACTGGCCGACGGGCAGATAAACATTCTCATCGGAACTCATAAGATAATAGGCAAGAGCGTAAAATTCAAGGATTTGGGGCTGCTTATCATAGACGAGGAACAGAAGTTCGGTGTAAGTGTGAAGGAGAAACTCCGCCAGATAAAGGTTAATGTAGATACACTCACTATGACAGCTACACCTATTCCGCGAACTCTCCAGTTCTCGCTTATGGGGGCAAGAGATTTGTCCGTAATCCAGA
Organism: uncultured Bacteroides sp.; assembly: GCA_900544075.1. Classification (GTDB taxonomy): domain Bacteria; phylum Bacteroidota; class Bacteroidia; order Bacteroidales; family Bacteroidaceae; genus Phocaeicola. Next base: position 56,521 of record UQTJ01000002.1, on the reverse strand, counting down.
CACCGCCGCCTAACAGATATCCAATTCAGACAGAGGTACATACTTTTAATGAGGAGATTATAACCGAGGCCATAAATTTCGAGATGAGCCGTAACGGGCAGGTGTTCTTTGTGAATAATCGCATACAGAATCTCGCGGAGCTTAAGGCCCTGATAGAAAGAAACATACCAGACTGTAGGGTATGTATAGGTCACGGTCAGATGCAGCCGGAGGAACTTGAAAAGATAATCTTCGACTTCGTGAACTATGATTACGACGTACTGCTCGCTACAACTATAATAGAAAGCGGTATAGACATTCCTAATGCGAATACCATAATAATAAACCAGGCGCAGAACTTCGGTCTGAGCGACCTGCATCAGATGCGCGGACGTGTGGGACGTGGAAACAAGAAAGCTTTCTGCTATCTGCTGGCGCCTCCATTGAGTTCGCTCACACCTGAGGCACGCCGCCGTCTGCAGGCCATAGAGAACTTCAGCGATTTGGGCAGCGGTATTCATATCGCAATGCAGGACCTCGACATCCGTGGAGCAGGAAACATGCTTGGAGCCGAACAGAGCGGTTTTATTGCAGACCTTGGGTACGAAACATATCAGAAGATTTTGGCAGAAGCGGTTACCGAACTTAAGAATGACGAGTTCTCCGAGCTCTATGCCGATGAGGTAAAAGCCGGTGATGAAGTATTGAGCGGTGAAGGATTTGTAGACGAATGTACCGTAGAGAGCGACCTCGAACTCCTGTTCCCGAATGAATACATACCGAGCAGCAGCGAAAGAATGCTTCTCTATCGCGAACTTGACAAACTGGAACTCGACAAAGATGTGGAAGATTTCAAAGCACGTCTGAAAGACCGTTTCGGAACTATACCTCCTGAGGGTGAGGAACTTATAAGGATAGTTCCTCTAAGGCGCATAGCGAAACGCCTTGGTATAGAAAAGATATTCCTTAAATCAGGACGCATGACTTTGTTCTTCGTAAGCAATCCTGACAGTCCTTACTATCAGAGTGAGGCTTTCGGTAAGATTATCGGCTACATGTCGCGCTATCCGCGCCAGTGTAACCTCAGGGAACAGAACGGGAAACGAAGTATGATAATCAAGGATATAAAGGATGTACAGTCTGCGGTAAGAGAATTGCAGGAGATAACAAGTATTCAGCAGTAAACATACAGTCTGTATGTTTCTTCACACAGCGGACAGATAACTTTTCATTTAATGGTGGAAAGTTGTCTGTCCGCTTTTACTTTTTTGTCTGTCCATTTGCATATTTTTTGTTACATGTTTGTAATATTATGCCTTGAGATGTTAATTTGATTGTGAAATATACACCTTATTTATATGTAATTCATATATAAAATGACCTCTTGTCCTTTGTATTACATATGAAATATACTTGAAATGCGTATGTAATAAGATGCATATACTTTCGCGTCAGAAAAAATAATCAAGAGAAAGAGATTATATGAGATTTAAGCTGGTATTGGTTTTTGTGCTGTTTGCATCAGTTTTTGCAAATGCGCGTATAGTTAGAGGTGTTATTAAGGATGCGAAGACAGGAGAGGAGATAATAGGAGCATCTGTAGTAGTGAAGGAGGAGCCTTCAAAAGGAACTGTTTCCGGACTGAACGGAAGCTTTAATCTGAATTTGGATTATGGCAAATGTACATTGATTTGTTCATATATCGGTTATGAAACATATGAGGTAGTAGTTGAAGCCAATAGAGCTGAAGTATTCATTCCTTTGAAGACAGATGATGTTATGCTGGCAGAGGTTACAGTGGTGGCAACTAATCCCGGACGTACAGAAGCAGGAGCGAGAGGAATAGAAAGAAAAGCCATGAATGTGGTAAACGTGATGAGTGCAAAAGCTATTGAACTTTCACCGGATATTACAGTGGCAAATGTTATTCAGAGAATGTCTGGCGTAACAGTAGAAAGAAACAGTAGCGGTGAAGGGCAGTACGCGATTTTACGTGGTATGGACAAGCGATACAACTATACATTGGTAAACGGAGTTAAGATTCCAAGTCCAGACAATAAGAACCGATTTGTTCCGCTCGATATATTCCCTTCTGAAATGCTTGACAGGCTTGAAGTGACAAAATCGCTTACTGCAAATATGGAAGGCGACGGTATCGGTGGGGCTGTAAACCTTGTAATGAAGGATGCGCCTTCAGAACGTCAGTTCACAGCAAATATATCTACAGGATATAATTCAATGTATTTTGGTCGTGATTTTCAGTCTTTCAATAAAGGAGCAATAACCAAACAATCTCCGTACGAACTGAAAGGTATGCCAGAGGCTTTCAAAGTGAGTGATGAAGATTTCTCACACGATAATTTACATATGACATGGAAGAAACCTTTGCCTGATCTGACGGCAAGTCTTTCATACGGAGACCGTTTTTTCAATAATAAACTTGGTGTGATATTGTCTGGAAGTTTTCTGAATACATATCGTGGAAAAGAAAGTGAGATTTATTATCAGCCCGGACGCGAAGCAAATAATACTGAAACAAGAAATTATTCAGACCAACAGACACGTATAGGTGCTCATGCTAAGTTTGACTATCATATCAGTCCGAAGCACAAACTCACATGGTATAATGGATATATGGATATGCGCGAAGCGGAAGTTCGTGACCGATTGGATAAAAAGGAAGGTTATGTACGAATGAAATGGAACCGTCAGTATATCATAAATTCAACATTGAAAGGGGAGCATTCATTTCTTGCCGATAATGCGCTGCATCTGTCATGGTCAGCAGTAATATCTAAAGCTTTTAATGAAACACCGGATAATAATGAAGTGTCATTGCTTGGAGGCGGAGAACGTGTAGCTGTGAATAAAGCTTTGCTTAATCGTTGGGAACATAACTCTGACCGTGATAAAGCCGGATATGTTGATTTGTCTTATAAACTTGATTTGTCAGACTCTGAATTTGAGTTCTCTGCAGGAGGTATGTTTCGCGACAAGAAAAGAGACAGTTTCTTTAATGAATACACTTTCGAAACGATATTAGGAGAAACCCAAAAGAAAGGTGAGGACTGGAATAATTATGACGAGATAAAATTTTATTATAAAACACGTAATATCAGTAGCGCGCTTAATTATGATGCTACGGAGCAGATAGGCGCAGGCTACGGAATGGCCAAATATACTTTTGGTAAATGGGAGTTAATAGCCGGAGTGCGAGCTGAATATACCAATCAGGGATATCTTCTGAAATATCCTACAGAAGGTGTTGATGCCGAAGGAAAACAAAAGTACGTTGATATATTGCCAAGTTTTCACACTAAGTATGAGGTTCATAAAAATGCAAATATGCGATTCTCATATGCACGGGCAATAAATCGTCCAAGTTTCTTTGAGATTGTTCCTTATAAAATATTGAATGAGGATTTCAGTGAAAAGGGTAACCCTGATTTGAAACATACTGTGGCTGATAACTTAGACTTGCGTTACGAATATTTTCCAAGGTCGTCAGAGCAGTTCATGGTAGGTCTGTTCTATAAATATATTCAGGACCCAATAGAACAGGGACTTGTGCCTCAGGGACAAGATTTGTATTATATACCAATGAATTTTGGTGATGCTTCAAATTTGGGAGTTGAGGTAGACGTAATGAAATATTTTAACTGGTTCGGAATAAAGGCAAACTATACATTCACCCATTCAAAGATTACAACTGATAAGCGTACAATGCAGGGTTCTGATGTGATAGTAGTAAAACAGAGCAGACCTCTTTATGGTCAGGCCGCACATGTAGCAAATCTGTCATTATTGCTAAAGAGTACTAAGTATGGTTGGGAAGGCCAGATAGCAGGAAGTTATACAGGAAAGCGACTGAGTGAAGTATCCAACTATTTTGACGATGATATTTGGGAAGATGGATATATGCAGCTTGATGCTTCTGTAGAGAAGAGTTTTAAAAACGGTATTTCTGTATATGCAAAGGCTTCAAACTTGCTTGATACTCCGTTACTGAGATTTACCCACAAAGGACCACATACAGATGGTATAACAGGTTTTGAACGCAAAAACGGAAATTTGATAGAGCGTAGGGAATGGCATGGACAATCATTTATGCTCGGAATCAGATATAAACTTTAATAGGTATTAATATATAGACTAACAATTTTAAATTTTTGAAAAATGAGACTTAAGAATTATTTTTGGGCAAGTGCTGCATTGATTAGCTTGTCATTAATGACAATTTCTTGTACTGAAGAAACTGTAGGTGATTCAGACACAGACAAAGACAACAATTCTGGAGTAGAAGACTCTACTGACTTGGGTGATTTTACAAACAATGATGTAGTAGAATGGGAAGCAGGTAAGGTTGTTGAATTGAAAGATCATTTTACAGTTCCTGAAGGTAAGACTCTTATTATTAAAGAAGGTGTTCAGGTTATTGCAACAGGAAAAGTTGGAATGAACGAATTGCCAATAGAGTTTACTGTAAAAGGTAATCTTTATTGCCAGGGTACTGAAGAAAAACCTATTCTTTTCTCAATTCCTGAAAATGAAAGAACTGAAGCTAATATATTTGAAGGTAAATGGGGTGGTATCGTTGCTACAGAAACATGTAAGGAAATGCTTATAGATCATACTATCATTGAATATGTAGGTGGTGAAGTGTTGGAAGGTGCTCCGGCAGCTGCTGCAGGAATTTACGAAGCAGGTGATGATGCTTATCCTCAAATTACTACTACTAATATTTCAGGTAATTATGTAATTACAAACTCTATACTGCGTTATGGTGTATCTGATGCTATCTATATGATGGGAGGTAATGCTATTATAACCAATAACATTTTCTGTGCAAATGGTGCAACAGGTGAAGAAGCAGTAAACGTAAAATCCGGATGTGTAGTCGATGTTGCAGGAAACCTGATGTATGCTCCAAATACTAATGGTTTGAAACTGTCAAGCAAATCACAAAGTGAAAAACGCGGACAGGCTAAGATTCAGGCATATAACAATACTATTGTAAATGCAGGATGGAGACGCGATAGCGATAAAGGTGGAAGTATATATGTAGAAGAAAATGCTTGTGTACATGTATTTAATAATCTGATAGTAAACAGTAAGTTTAAGGCTACGACTCCTTTCTGGAATCAAGAATCATCTGATCGTTATGATAGAGATAATTCTGTAATTGATTATAACTACTATGCTTCCGGTTCACAGGAAATTGACGATGCAGAATATATTTATGATGAAAATATTACTTCATCTTGGCAAGGTTATAATCACAATTATGAGTTGTCTGACGAAGATGATAATGATCAACCGATACAGGTCGGTATGTATGATACAGAAAAAGTAGACATAAATTCAATAGTCGCTACTCAGAATGATTCTAAAGATCCTAATTTTACAGGCTTTGATATTAATGCAGTTCGTCTTCTTGATTATCAGTTGTTTGAGAATGATGGAACTCAGAAATATGATTTCCATCTTCAGGCAGGTTCTCCAGCTTTAAATGGGGCTTACAGCGGAACAGATGCAGCAATGCAGCCGGCATTCCTTTCTACTGGTTTGACTGTAAATGGCAAAACTTATAACTCTCCTGCACCTGCTGCACGCTATGGTGCATATGGCCAGAAATAATCATTTAATCATAATAAGTATGAGATAAGTCCGGACGAGTTTCGGACTTATTTTTTGAGAATGTTTCATTCCAGGAAAGATTTTCAGATTCATTTCAGATTTGGCAAGTACTTTTGTACTGTAATTAATAAGATTTTAATTTTAAAATAGAATAACATTATGACTTCATTTAGAAAGAACATTATCGCATTATTTGTTGCATTGTTTGTTGTTGCAGCTTCTTTTGCCCAGACACCGGAAAGTTGGAAAGCTCTGGAAAAGCCTTTGAATTTTTATCTTGCCAATGACTTGGGACGTAACGGATATTATGACCAGAAACCTATAGCTGAGCTGATGGGTACAATGGCCGAAAATGTAGACATTGAATGTGTGATAGCAGCCGGAGATGTCCATCATTTTGAAGGTGTACGCAGTGTGAATGACCCTCTCTGGATGACTAACTACGAACTTGTTTACAGCCACCCTGAACTTATGATTCCATGGTATGCAATTCTTGGAAACCATGAATATCGCGGTAATACTCAGGCTGTGATAGACTATAGTAAAGTCAGCGCAAGATGGAATATGCCGGACCGTTATTATACATTCGCTATGGAGAACGACGGAGTGACAGTGCGTTTTGTAATGGTAGATACAGCACCTCTTCTTGATAAATATCGTGAAGATACAGAAAAATATCCTGATGCATGCAAGCAAGATATGAACAAACAGCTTGCATGGATAGATTCAGTTTTGGCTGCTGCCAAAGAAGACTGGGTTCTCGTAGTAGGACACCATCCTATATATGCCGAAACAGGAAAAGATGATTCTGAAAGACTTGATTTGCAGAAAAGACTTGACTCTATCCTTCGCAAGCATGCGAATGTTGACATGTATTTGTGCGGACACATCCATAACTTCCAGCATATCCGTAAGTCTGATAGCAAAATAGACTATGTAGTGAATACTTCAGGTTCGCTAAGCCGTAAGGTTAAACCTGTGGATGGAACAAAATTCTGCAGTAACGATACCGGATTCTCATTGATTTCGGCCGATAAGAAGGAACTTAATCTCCATATGATAAATAAGGAAGGAAAGGTGATATACACAGTTTCGCGTAAGAAATAATCCTCTTTTAAGATTATAATATTAGGTCCGGATAACAATAGTATATTGTATAAGGCAGGTGCCGATACACTATGCTATTGTTGTTCGGATTTTTTTGTTATTTTGCTATATCCATGTGGCATTTGTAGTAAATCAGATTTTGAGTAGTTAAAAAACATGAAATAGATAGCTGAATATTGTTTAAAAACATGTTATTAAGCATGTGTTTGTGATTCTTTTAATACTTTTGCACAGAATTTGATTTAGTGTGCCATGATGGGCATGCGTTATAAAAAGAATATAAACCAAAAAAATAGAGCATGATACAGAAAGTATTGATAGCTAATCGTGGAGAGATTGCAGTTCGTGTTATGCGTTCTTGTCGTGAGATGGGAATCAGAACAGTGGCTGTATATTCAGAGGCCGATAGAGCGGCTCGCCACGTATTATATGCAGATGAAGCTTGTTTCATAGGTCCTGCTGCATCTCGTGAGAGTTATTTGAACATTGACAAAATCATTGAGGCAGCCAAGTGTCATGGTGCAGATGCTATTCATCCGGGATATGGTTTTCTTTCTGAAAATTCAGAATTTGCCCGCAGATGTAAAGCGGAAGGAATTATCTTTATCGGTCCGGATCCTGAAACAATGGATGCTATGGGCGATAAGATTTCGGCAAGAAAACACATGATTGCAGCCGGAGTGCCTGTAGTTCCCGGTACAGAAAAACCTTTGCAGAACGTAGAAGAAGCAAAGAGAATATGTAATGAGATAGGTTACCCTGTTATGCTTAAGGCTTCTATGGGTGGTGGCGGTAAAGGTATGCGTCTTATCCATAGCGAGGCTGAGGTGGAAGAGGCTTATAACACTGCCCGTTCAGAATCTATGTCATCTTTTGGCGATGATACTGTATATCTGGAAAAATTCGTAGAAGAACCTCATCACATCGAGTTCCAGATTTTGGGCGACAATTATGGAAATGCCATACATTTGTTCGAAAGAGAGTGTTCTATCCAGCGCAGAAATCAGAAAGTAGTTGAGGAAACTCCATCACCATTCGTAACTCCTGAGTTGCGCGAGAAGATGGGTAAGGCTGCCGTAGCTGCTGCAAAGGCTGTGAACTATAAGGGCGCGGGTACTATCGAATTCCTCGTAGACAAGAACCGTAACTTCTATTTCCTCGAAATGAACACACGTCTTCAAGTGGAACATCCTATCACTGAGGAGGTTGTTGGTGTTGACCTTGTTAAGGAACAGTTGCGAATAGCAAACAACGAACCTTTGCATCTGAAACAGGAAGACCTGAAACAGAGAGGACATGCTATCGAATGCCGTATTTGTGCGGAAGATACAGACAATAATTTCATGCCTTCACCGGGTATTATCAAACAGCTGATGGAACCTAACGGTATCGGTGTTCGTATAGACAGCTATGTATATGAAAGCTACGAAATTCCTATCTATTATGACCCTATGATAGGTAAGCTGATAGTATGGGCTACTACACGTGAATTTGCTATAGAGCGTATGCGCCGTGTGCTTTACGAGTACAAGATTACCGGTCTGAAGACAAATATCAGTTACCTTCGTCATATAATGAATGTTCCTGACTTCGTTGAAGGTCATTACAATACACTTTTCATTCCTAAACATCAGGATATGCTGAAGGAATGGGCCGGCAAGAAGGAAGAAGAAACAGAAAACATCGCTATGATAGCTGCTTATATAGACTATCTGATGAACCTTGAAGAAAATAAGGGTGCTTCTTCAGATAACCGTCCTATCAGCAGATGGAAAGAATTTGGATTGCAAAAAGGTGTACTTAGAATTTAAGTAGTTAATCAAATGGAAATACATATAGGAAACAGAGTTGCTGATGTATCATTGGTCAGCAAAGATGGAAACAAAGTGCAGCTAACTATCGACGGAGTACCTTACGACGTTGATATAGTTATGGCCGAAAACGGAAGCTGCTCTATTATCCATGACGGAAAATCGTATAATACAGAGCTTATCCGTAAGGAAGGCGGAAAGAGTTATACAGTAAATGCTCATTATCAGTCATACAATATTGATATTATAGATTCACAGGCCAAGTATCTTCGTATGCGCAAGGGTGGCGAGGAAAAACAGCAGGACAAGATTGTTTCTCCTATGCCGGGTAAGATAGTAAGTATACCGGTAGCTGTAGGCGACAGACTTGAAAGCGGAGATATCGTAGTGGTTATCGAAGCTATGAAGATGCAGAGCAACTACAAGGTGAGCGCTCCTTGCGTGGTTAAGGAAATCCTTGTAAAAGAAGGTGACTCTGTAAATGCCAATCAGGTGGTTATGACTTTGGATATTATTAAAGAAGACTAATTATGACAACAGAAGAACAATACAAATATTTTCAGGAGCTCGATAAGAAAGCTTCTCAGGGCGGTGGAGTAGAGCGTGTGGAAAAACAGCATGCAAACGGACATATGACTGCCCGCGAACGTATAGACATGTTGCTTGACAAAGGTACATTCAACGAAATAGACAAGTTCGTGATACATCACTGCACAGACTTCGGTATGGAAAAGAACCATATTCCTGGCGACGGTATCGTGTGCGGTTATGGTAAAATAGACGGACGTCTGGTTTATGTATATGCATACGATTTCACAGTATATGGCGGTACACTGAGTGCTACAGGCGCACAGAAGATAGTTAAGGTACAGCAGTTGGCACTCAAGAACGGTGCTCCTGTAATTGCCTTGAACGACTCGGGTGGCGCACGTATTCAGGAAGGTGTGGGAAGTATCTCTGGTTATGCTTCTATCTTCTATCAGAATACTATCGCTTCTGGTGTAATCCCTCAGATTTCTGCTATCCTTGGTCCTTGTGCCGGTGGTGCTTGCTATTCTCCTGCACTTACAGACTTTATCTTCATGGTGAAGGAAAAGAGCCATATGTTCATCACAGGACCGGATGTAGTCAAGACTGTAACTCACGAAGAAGTCGATAAGGAAGAACTCGGCGGTGCGTACACACACAGCAGCAAGAGCGGTGTGACTCACTTCCTCAGCGATACAGAAGAAGAAACTCTCATGGGTATCCGTGAGCTGTTGAGCTTCCTTCCGTCAAACAATATGGAAGATGCTCCTGTCCAGCCATGTTCAGATGATATCCGCAGAGCAGACGAATCGCTGATGTCAGTTATTCCTGACGACCCGAACATGCCATACGATATCAAGAACATCATCGAGCCTGTAGTGGACAACCAGTACTTCTACGAAGTAATGCCACACTTTGCAAAGAATATGGTAGTGGGATTTGCCCGTATGGCCGGCCGTTCTGTAGGTATCGTAGCGAACCAGCCTGCATATCTTGCCGGTGTGCTTGACATCGATGCGTCAGACAAGGCAGCACGTTTCATCCGTTTCTGCGACTGTTTCAATATTCCTATCATTTCGTTCGTTGACGTACCCGGATTCTTGCCGGGCTGCGACCAGGAACACAATGGTATCATCCGTCACGGAGCAAAAATCGTTTATGCATACGCTGAGGCTACAGTGCCTAAGATTACAGTTATCACACGTAAGGCATACGGTGGTGCATACATCGTGATGAACAGTAAGCCAATCGGTTCGGATGTAAACTTCTCATATCCTACAGCCGAGATTGCCGTTATGGGTGCTGATGGAGCTGTAAATATCCTTTATCGCAAGGCTACACCTGAAGAAAAGGCTAAGGCTGTAGAAGAATACAAGGAGAAATTCTCTAATCCTTACCGTGCAGCAGAGCAGGGATATATCGATGAAATCATTCTCCCGAGAGATACACGCTACAAACTTATCCAGGCATTGGAAATGACTCAGAACAAGAGTCAGAGCAATCCTCCTAAGAAACATGGAAACATGCCTTTGTAATAAGATAGGCAAATAATAACAGCAGATGAACAGTAACATTTTAAGACTGAAAAAATTGTCTTGTCATGTTGCTGTTCATCTTTTTTATGTTTACAAATCTTTCACATCCTTCACAGTACCGATGTTTTTTCGTAACTTTACCCCGGATAAAATATAAATTTAAATCATCAATTATAAATTCAGAAACTTATGAAAAGACTTGTCATGTTGGCAGCCATGTTCTTCTGCCTTTTTAGTGTAACAAATTTGATGTCGCAAAATCCTGTAGCCGATAAGGCCGGATATATAGTAAAGGTAGGAGATATGGCTCCTGATTTCGAAATGACTCTCACAGACGGAACTAAAGTGAAACTTTCATCACTCCGCGGAAAAGTGGTCATGCTTCAGTTCACGGCAAGCTGGTGCGGAGTATGCCGTAAGGAGATGCCTTACATTGAGAGCGATATATGGCAGAAGCATAAGGACAACAAAGAGTTTGCCCTTTACGGAATAGACCGTGATGAACCGTTGGAGCGTGTTAAGGCTTTTGCAAAGCAGACAAAGGTAACGTATCCGCTTGGTCTTGACCCAGGAGCAGATATCTTTGCGCTTTATGCGGAAAGAAAAGCCGGAATAACAAGAAATGTGCTTATCGACCGTGATGGAAAGATTGTTATGCTGACACGACTTTTCAACGACGATGAGTTCAAGTCACTGTGCAAGAAGATAGATGAAATGTTAAAAGACTGACAATAACTTATGAAGCGCATTTGTTTATTATTGTCATTCTTGTGTGTAATATCTTTTTCGTTATCGGCTCAAACTAAAAAAGAACCTCTTTTCGGTAAGTCGCATTCATCCTACAAGGTTACTTCCTCATCATTGAAGGGAGCTGTGTTCTATCTGGTAAGCGGACATGGAGGCCCAGACCCCGGCTGTATAGGCAAGTATCAGGGAAAGGAGCTTCATGAGGATGAATACGCATACGATATAATACTGCGTCTGGGCAAGGAACTTCTGGGAAGAGGGGCAAAAGTATATTTTATCATTCAGGATGCTAAAGACGGTATCCGCGATTCGTATATTCTGAAGAACAGTAAGCGTGAGACCTGTATGGGCAAGCCGATTCCTCTTAATCAGATTGAGCGTCTGAAACAGAGGTGTGTGGCTATAAATAATCTCTACCGTAAGGACAAGAGCAGTTACAAGCGTGCCATATTCATTCACGTTGACAGTCGTTCAAGAAGCAAACAGACAGACGTTTATTTCTATCATGCTCCTAAAAGCAAATACGGAGAGCGTCTTGCAACAGAAATTCAAAAGACTTTCAAAGGCAAATACAGAAAGCATCAGCCGGGTAGGGGCTTCAGCGGAACAGTGAGCGAGCGTAATCTTTATGTGTTGAGAAATACCACTCCTGTCGCAGTGTTTATGGAACTTGGCAATATGCAGAACGCCCTTGACCAGAAGCGTCTGGTGATTCCTAACAACCGTCAGGCCTTGGCCAACTGGATAACTGAGGCGATAGTGAAGGATTATAAGAGAAGATAAAAGCTGTGTGATAGTTTCGGATGTGAAGCTATAAAAACTCAAGGTTTCAAAATGTCAATTTGATATTTTGGAATCTTGAGATTTTAATGTATAAGGCATAAGTAAGTCCTGCTCAGTATTTTATAATTCTTGAGATGTCTTAAATAAGGCTTATTTCTACTTGTTGTGTGGTTTATGCCTAAAAATGTATTGTTATATTTGTCTATTATATCTTTGTGTAGTATAAAATCTATATATTGTGTTAATCTGTAATGTATGTTTTTGCCTATGATTAATGATAAAATAGAGCAAAAATAAGGTGAAAAATCATCATGAAAAAAATGCTTCGTCGTTCGATTTAAGATTCCGGTTCGTTTTAAGTCAAAAAACAGGTCGTTTTCTGATACGGATTGGGTATATTTTGTTTATTGTAGATGTTAAATTTATGGCTATGATTAACGATGCTTTCTGTTTTAATGGTTGAAATATAAAGTTATTGCCGAAATGATTTAATATTTGTATTTTATAAGTGTTGGTTTGTGATTTGGATATGTTATGATATTGTGTTGTTTTGTGTCTTTTTGATGTTGATAAAATGAATATGGTTTCTATGTGACGATATCATATGTTCGGTTTTATACTTTAAATTGGAGGTAAAATACAGAATCCATGGATTATTGTAATTGAAATAGAGGAAGAGGGGATTTCCTTCTTGAATGATATTCTTATAGGTGATGGTTTGAATGTGAGTCATTAAATGATAAGATTATTGATAAATAAAAAAACGTGTTGTTGAGGAAGGCATACTGTTTAGATTGTGTTCGTTTACTGTTCAGTGAGTGTTCACTGAAATAATAAAATAGAAGACGTTAGTCTATATAATTGTGTTTGCTTGATACTTTCTACATTTATGTGTATTTTTGCACATAAATGTAGAAATGTTTTCTATGGAAAAGAAAGTATATAAAAATAGAATTCGTGTGGTGCTTGCAGATAAAATGGTTACAAAGACATATTTGACAGAACAGTTTGGAGTGTCAGGGATGACAATAAGTCGATGGTGTACCAATACGACTCAGCCGAGTGTTCCACAGTTGATTGAGATCTCTCAGATATTACAGTGTGATTTGAAAGATTTATATGAACCATTTGAATAAACAGGAAAATGACGAAAAAGAAATATACATTTATTGATTTATTTGCGGGTATTGGTGGTTTTCATACAGCAATGCATTATGTCGGTGGTAAATGTGTTTTTGCCAGTGAATGGGACAAAAATGCACGTTTGTCTTATGAAGCAAATTATAAGGATATAGAACCTGAGCTTTTTCAAAAAGATAAAGATGGAAAGTATCTTTTTTTCAATGAAGATATAAATGATGCTATACCAAATGAGATTCCTGATTTTGATATTTGCTGTGGTGGATTTCCATGCCAACCTTTTTCTGTAGCTGGTTTAAAAAGAGGTTTTGAAGATACAAGAGGTACTTTGTTTTTTAGCATAGCTAATATTATAAAAGAGAAAATAAATGCAGGGTGTCCACCAAAGGTACTGTTTTTAGAGAATGTGCGTGGATTAAAAACGCATGATAAAGGGAATACTCTTAAAGTTATATTGGCTACGCTTGAAGAATTAGGGTATGGTTATTCATTTGAAGTTCTAAATGCAAAATATTTTGGAGTACCTCAAAATCGGGAGCGTCTATTTATTATTGCATGGTATAAAAAACAGATAGATGTCGAGGCTTTTAAATTCCCATATGGAATAGCCAAAGATGGTTCTACAATATATGAAAAGGAAAAATTGAAAGATGGGACACTTTCAACTAAGGTCTCGGATATATTTGAACCATTAGCAACATTGGATTCACATTATACGATTAGTGATAGAATGTGGGAGGGACATCAAAAAAGAAAGGAGCGAAACAGACAAAACGGAAAGGGATTTGGTTATTCTTTATTTAATGCTGATAGTATTTATACAAGTACTATTTCTGCTAGATATTGGAAAGATGGAAGTGAAATTCTTATTGACCAATCAGAAAAAGGGCTTAATCCTCGTGTTTTAACTCCTGTTGAAGCTGGACGATTGCAGGGCTATCGTATTTTAGGTAATGGTTGGGAACATCCAGAATGTGCAAACAATTTTAATTACAATAGTTCAAACATTGAATTTAAAATTGTAGTATCACGTAAAGAAGCGTATCGGCAATTTGGGAATAGCGTCGCTATTCCTGTTATTAAAAGGTTAGCTGAAGAAATTGTTAAACAATTGATGTAATGAGATTATGAAAGATTTATTTACGTTTTTAAATAATGCGTCCGATAGTAGTGATTTTAAGGCAAATTTGAGTGAAAGAGGAGGATTTATAACCTTTAGTAATTCTGGCAGACGTGGTGGAATTAAGTTTTTCCAAATAGGACTGGATAATATTTTGCAGACTTTAAAAGATATATTGAATCATATTGAAATATTTAAAGACTTGACAGAATATGAAGAAACTCCCTGGAGAAATAATGGCTCTGAATATTTTACAGATCCGGTTGCAAATGCTAATTCTACTGTACAAACCAAACCTTTGTTTTCGACATTGAGTAAAGTAGTAATGTGGGCAAATCAGCCAAAGTTAGATGATATTGATTCAGATGAAGAAATTTGTCTTGATAAAGAAGCTATTGAAATAACAATAGCTAAATTGGAAGATGTTGCTGATAGTTTCAGACCATTAAAAAAGAGTCATAATATTGTTGATGATAATAATAGTCGTCAGCAAATCTATTATGGTGCTCCAGGTACGGGAAAATCTCACAGAATAAAAGAGCAATTGGAAGGTGTTCCAAAAGAAAATATTTTTAGAATTACATTTCACCCGGATAGTGATTATTCTACATTTGTGGGTGCATACAAGCCAACTATGGAAAAAGACTGCGAATGTTTATATGGAAAGGATGAATTGATCAGTAAATTAACAGAACTAAAGGAACAAGGTGTTACTTACTCTCCTCAAAAATTTGGAGCTAAATATTGGTATTCATTAAAGCAACTTACTCTAGCCGACAAAAGAGATATTTTATTGGCTTGTGGTATGTCTGATAATTATACAGTTGAATTCGATAAAGGGATTGCTGTTGGTGAAGAATTGCTGAAAGGAACGAAAAAATCTAGGATTGTATATAACTTTATTCCTCAGACATTTCTTAATGCTTATATGCAGGCATATAGAAAACCTAATGAAAATGTATATCTTATCATTGAAGAAATCAACAGGGGAAACTGCGCTCAGATATTCGGTGATTTGTTCCAATTATTGGATAGGGACGAAAATGGGGTTTCTGAATATACAATTAAAGCAGATGCTGATTTGAAGGCTTTTCTTGAGGATGAAATGGGCAAAGATAGTGATGCTATAAAAGACGGTGAACTCTGCTTGCCATCCAATCTTTATATCTACGCCACAATGAATACTTCCGACCAATCCTTATTTCCTATTGACAGTGCCTTCAAAAGGCGGTGGGATTGGGAATACGAGCCGATCAAGTACAAAAATACGGATTGGGTAATTGAGATTCAAGGAGAAACTTATTCGTGGGTGTCTTTCCAGAAAGAAATAAACAGGCGTATTTTTGAAGCAACAAGTTCTGAAGACAAGATGCTTGGTGACTATTTTGTTAATCCGAGTGATGGAATCATCACTGAAAAAATGTTGTTGAATAAGATTTTTTTCTATCTATGGAATGATGTCTGCAAAGATGGTGAGGGGGATATATTCAAGATTAGTGAGACAGAGGAAGTTTCTTTTTCTGAATTATATGGGGATGGAGGAAAGCAGAAGTTAATAAGTGTAATGGAGTTTCTTGGTATACAGAAAATAATTACAGATGTGGAAGATCAAAAAAACAATAATGAGAATTTTGATGAAGAAGTAATTGATAAGAAACACCTTAAAGTAGTTTTCCCTGATAGTACTATATTGTATTCCAAAAATTCTGTAGAAACCCTTGTTAAGTCTATTAATAAAATTGGTCCTGAAAGAGTTGCTAATGTAGGAATTATTATGTCTGGTTATAAATTTGTTTCTAAACATAAAATTACTGTAGATGAAGATGCAAGCAATTATGGTTATTCTCAAAAACCACTAAATGATGGTTATTACGTGATTACTAAATCAACTAATCTTGTTAAACAAAAACAGTTGATAGAGATTAGCGATAAATTATCTTTAAACTTAATAGTAACAATAGAATAATAAAATGTTATTATTCATTGAAGGCTACCCATATAATCTGAATGATACAGTCAGGGATAATCTGACAGTCAGAGATGTGCTCAAAGATGTTGTGTCTGTTCCTGTAAAAGAAGACCAATATTCCTTTGGGTATGTGGGGTATTGTTATAGTAAAGCTGCAAAGGATGTTATTTTCTTTTTGCCAAAAGTCGTTTTGACAGGTGAGCAGAATGAAGAAAGTGGTGATGATACCATCTTCGGGGCATCCCCTCAAGAGATTATTGATTTTGAATCAGAAAAAATAAAGTCGAAATTTACAGAGGAAGGCTGTAAAGAATATAAAGAGTTCCTTTCTACGCTTTCAATTTGGGTGTATAGAACTATAAGTGTATATAAACAGACACATAATGACAATATACTTGAGAGTAAGGATTATCAGACGGAAAGCCGAGGCAGAAAGCAAAAGCATAATACCTTGCTTGATGTGATAATTGCACTCAGGAATTTCAACAAAGATAATCAGGATTATTTCACATTTATAGCTAAGAACGTACATTCCGGATATAACAGAATTAATTGGAACAAGACTATTGCATCATCGCAAGCTTTTATTCAGAATGGGATTCCTGTTTATGTTGAGCCTGTGAACAGGAAGAAGATGGTTAATTTTGACGAGGAACTGTTGGTTATTTATTTCTCTATATTGAATTATATATGTGAAACACACGGTTTTTCTTTTGAAATAAACATACATTACCAGCTTATAAGTCCCGAAAAGCTGAAGAATACATACATAAAGAAAAATTTGGGGTGCAGACGGCTGAAACAGATTAAATACAAATACTTTTCGGATAAGGCTTTAAGGATATGGGATTTGTGTTATGCTTTCTTTGATAGAGAGTATAAAATATCCATGAACAGACAGGCTGAAGACTTTTTGCTTGCCAAAGATTTCGATCATATTTTTGAAGTGATGATTGATACTCTTGTCGGAGGTAATGATAAGCAGGAACTGCCTAAGGAGCTGACTGAACAGAAAGACGGAAAGTTGGTTGACCATATGTTTATAGGCCAGGGACTTATTGAACAGTCTGACTTGCCTGCTGCTCAGACTTACTATATAGGCGACAGTAAATACTATAAGCGTTCCAAAAACGACAGGACGTTACTCGGTGAAAAGTCTGTTTACAAGCAATATACTTATGCGAGAAATGTCATACAATGGAATATGAATCTGTTTTTGGATGGTGATGGAAATGAAGGTCATCCGCAGTTAAGGGATGGGTTGACAGAGGGATATAATCCTATTCCTAACTTTTTCATCAGTGCAAGAATTCCGAATAGACGAAGTGGCGGAGCCAGATTCTTGTCGTTTGATGATAGGGAACTGAAGTCGCAAGAAAGTGGTGTCCAGTTGAATCGTCAGTTTGAAAACAGGTTGTTTGACCGTGACACTCTTTTGCTTTGCCATTATGATGTGAATTTCCTATATATAGTATCGTTGTATGGTCGTAATAACAAAAGTTCTCAAACTGTATGGAGAGAATATGTGCGTAAGGAATTCAGAAGTAAGATTCAGAATACTCTAAATAAATTATATACATTCAGAACTTTACAGCCGCGTGACGGTATGGACTGTTATCAGTTTATCCAGGATAATTTTCAACGCCTGAACGGAAAACTGTATCGCCCGAAGACAGACAGTAATTATCTGGTTCTTGCTTTGATGAAAGATGAAGATAGCGGTATATGGAAATCACTTGGCATTAAATCAGAAACTATTGGAAAGGAAGTTGCTCAAAACAAAGAGTTGATAGATACACTGCATACTCATTTCCATGTTAGTAATCCTTTCATGCTTGATAATGAATTCCAAATTGAAGGTGTGGATAATGTCGGTACTCTTGATAAATTACCAAAACCTGAGATTAAGGATGTTCTGACTGGTTTGGTTCGGAGAACAGATTCGGATTATGCAAATTTCTACAATCATGTTGCGAAGACTTATACTATGGAAAAAATACCTACTTCTATTAATGTAATGGATATTAGATATTTTTTACCTATGGTTGGCGGAGATATTGACGGCTATTATAAAGTAGAAAAAGTATATTTTGGTACAAGAGGTGGTAATATATGCTTAAAATTAAATCTTTCTACTTACATTTCGTTAGGAGAGAAATGGATTCCTATATATCGAAGTAAAATGCAGCCAGGAGAATTGATATCTAACAAACAAATGGTAGATTTATACGAATAAAAGATTTAGAAGATGGAAGAAAAACTATTAAAAATGGATTTCGATGCTTTTTTAAGGTCTTTTAAACAAAATAAGAATGCTTCTTTTGCCTTCTTGTTAGGAGCTGGTGCATCAATATCTTCTGGTGTTCAATCTGCGGAAGACTGTATATGGGATTGGAAGAAACTGATTTATGTAACAAATAATCCAGCATGTACATCATTTCTTGATATCCATACGGATTGTTGTAGAAAAAGAATTCAGACATGGATTGATGAACAAGGTGGTTTCCCAAAAGAGAAATCAGAAAGAGAATATGTTTTCTATGCAGAAAAAGCATTTCCGTTGTCTGGTGATAGAACAAGATATTTTGAGAACTTGTGTTTCGATAAGAATCCGAATATTGGTTATAAACTTTTGTGTTTATTACATAAATACGGAGCCTTAAAATCAGTATGGACTACTAATTTTGATGGATTAGTAGTAAGGGCTGCACATAAGGCAAATATAACCCCAATAAATGTAACGCTTGATAATCCAGATGATATTTATCGACAAGAAAACACTCATGAATTATTGTGTATAGCTTTGCATGGAGATTATAAATATTCTACACTTAAAAATACTGCAACAGAATTAGATTCTCAACAGGATACATTTAAAAATAGACTTAAAGAATACTTTGTTGATAAAAATTTAATTGTAATTGGGTACAGTGGAAGAGATAAGTCTTTGATGAAGGCATTGACTGAAGCTTTTAGTCGTCCGGGAGCAGGTCGTTTATATTGGTGTGGATATGGCTCATTTATAAATGAAGACATTAAGGATTTACTTACTGTAGCTAGGAATGCAGGAAGAGATGCTGTATTTGTTGAAACCGATGGTTTTGACAAGACAATGATATCTATACTACTTTCTACATATAATGATGAGCAAGATAAATACCAGGAAATTCACAAGATACTAGAAGAGACAAATACAGACATTCCTATTACGCCATTTACTTTGCATAATTTGAATATTGGTGGATGTATTAAAACAAATCTATATCCGATTTCTATTCCATATGATATATTTACTTTCGAGATTTCTTTTCCTCAGAATGAAACTCAATGGAATTTTCTTAGAAATAGAATTAAAGGAATGGATATTGTTGCTGTTCCTTATAAGGGTAAAGTATTTGCTTTTGGCTATTCAGAACATATACACCAAGCATTCTTAGATTGTCTTAAAGGAGATAATATATCTCGTTTCCCATTATCAATTAAAGAATTGAAGGAAAATCATGCACTAAAATCTGTTATAATCAAAACTTTGATTTTGGGCCTTTCTTCTTGTTGTGGCAAAGATGCTGTTATATCCAAACGTTTGATTTGGGATAGAACACGTCAATTTGAAAATTATAAAGGTGTATATGAAGCTATCAAAATAGATATAGTGTTTTTGGATGATAAAAATTATGCTCTTATGTCTATTGTTCCAACATTGTATTTTAAAGATGAGAATATAAATTGTGACAGGCGTAAGAATCTAATGTCAGAATATCTTGACAAAAAACACAATATCAAGTACGATGAGCTTATTTATAGTTGGGAACGAATTCTTTTTAATGGCAGTAGACGTACATTTGATTATCCATTAAATAGTGGTTATAATTTCAATTTTAAAATAAGTAATAATAGAGGATTTGTTGCAGTAGATTATACAGATAAAGGTTCCATACCTAAGACTCAGTTTACAAACAATAAAATAGTATATTCAGGGATATATATACCTGAACCAAATCTTGATTTTTGTAGTAAGGTGTCTCAAAAAATAATCCAAGATACAAATCCAATGAGAGGATTGCTTAAAAATAATCCCTATGATTATGAATTTCATTCTAATTTCAATACTAATGTTAAAATTGGTGTAATTTGTCCGATTTCTCATACATTTCAGTTCCGGGAATTCCTTAATGGATTGAATAGAAATGTTACTGTTTCTGGAACTGATTATGTACAACCATATGTAGGTTTTGAGCAAATTTATGCAACTTCGTTAGATATACCCGCTGTTAATTCTAATTTATGGGTTAAATGTAATGAAACGCAAAATGATTCTGTTAATTTAGCACAAAATATATGTAAGTTTGCTCATAAGTTATCCAATAATAATCCAGATATTATTATTGTAATATTTATTCCAAATTCATGGGAAAAACATCGCTTCTTTAAAAATAACGGTGAAACATTTGACTTACATAATTATATTAAGGCATATGCGGCTCAAAATGGATTTACCACACAATTTGTAGAGGAAAAAACTATATCTAATACATATATGAAGAATCAGATATATTGGTGGCTTTCATTAGCTTTGTTTGTCAAATCAATGAGAACTCCATGGGCTTTGTCAGATTTGAATACAGATACAGCCTATGCTGGTATTGGATATAGTGTAAGACATGATGCAAAAGGTAAATCAAATATTGTTGTAGGGTGTAGTCATATATATAATTCAAAAGGACAAGGTCTAAGATACAAATTGTCTAAAGTAGACAATCCCATTTTGGACAGAAAAAACAATCCTTATCTATCCTATGAAGAGGCTTATAAATTGGGTGTTAGCATTCAGGAATTATTTGTGAAATCTATGGACAGGATGCCTAAGAGAGTTGTTATTCATAAAAGAACTCCATTTAAAGACGAGGAGGTGAAAGGTATAACTGACGCTTTATCTCATTCTGGTATAAAAGATGTTGATTTAATAACAATAACAATGGAAGATAAAGTTAAATGTATAGACCAATATATACAGCATGGTTATCCTGCTAATGCTTCTTTTCCTGTAATGAGAGGAATTTGTTTTGCGGTTTCTAAATATGAATGCTTATTATGGACACATGGAACTATAGACTCGGTAAAGCCCAACAGAAATTATTATCCAGGAGGGCGAGGTATACCTTCGCCTTTGAGAATAATTAAATATCATGGTAATGGTTCAATGCAGACAATAGTTAAAGAGATTCTTGGTTTCACGAAAATGAATTGGAACTCTTTTAATTTTTACACTAAATTTCCTGCAACAATTGATACCTCTAATACATTAGCCCAAGTTGGGAACTTGTTAGGGCATTACGATGGTAGGACTTATGATTATAGGTATTTCATATAGTATTTTGGGTAATTAAAAAACAGAAAATTGTTATGGAATTAGATATTAAGTCATTTATTGGTGAAGCTACATCATATGATAAAAAACAAATGCTTGAAATCAAGCGGCCTAAAAGCTGGTTGAAGAGTGTATCGGCTTTTGCCAATGGTGAAGGTGGTACACTGATATTTGGAATCAGTGATGATAACCATGTAGTCGGACTATCCGATGCGGAAGGTGATGCAGAAATAATCAGCGAGGAGATAAAGACTAAACTTGATCCGGTGCCTGTAGTCAATCTTGAATACAAAGAGATTGATGGAAAGAGACTAATATTGCTGCATGTGTATCCAGGACAGGAAACACCATATTACTATATTGGAGACAAGCAGCGATTGGCCTTTGTGCGCATAGGTAATGAGTCGGTTACGGCTGATCGTATTCAACTGAAAGCCCTTGTTTTGAAAGGATCCGGACGTACTTACGACAGTTTGCCATCCAATTACAGATTTGAGGATATGGCTTTTTCAAAACTCAGATCCGTCCATTACAAACGGCTGCAACGTTCGTTTGATGACAGCGAGTTCGTATCATGGGGCATCATAGATGAAAACGGCAATTTGACAAATGCCGGAGCATTGTTGGCTGATGAATCTCCTGTACGACAGTCCCGTATTTTCTGTACACGTTGGAATGGTCTTGATATGACTAATGGTTTGGGGGAAGCGATTGATGATGTTGAATTGGAAGGTTGTGTGATTGGCCAATTGCAGGATGCTGTGTCTTTTGTGAGAAATAACTCTCATAAGAAATGGTGGAAGGAGAATGACTATCGTGAAGAACTGCCAGATTATCCCGAACGTGCAGTAACAGAAGCGATAGCGAATGCAATCATCCATCGTGATTACTTACAGGTGGGAAGTGAAATACATATTGACATGTATGATGACCGTTTGGAAGTATATTCTCCAGGAGGAATGATGGATGGAAGACTTATTCAGCAGCTTGATCCTATGAAAGTTCCATCCAAAAGGCGAAATCCGTTACTTGCAGACTTTTTTAACCGCTTGGGGTTAATGGAACGACGTGGAAGTGGAATGAAGAAGATTATTGATGCATATAATAAATATATTCATCTTTTAAATTATCATGGTCCGGAATTTGTTTCTAATGCTTCAGAGTTTCATGTAACGCTATGGAACTTGAATTTTGAGAATGAAGTTGTTGGAGAAATAACACCTAATGGCATTCCTTTGATGCAAGAGTTCGTAAAAGAGTCTGGAGAAGTGGTCGTAAAAGAGTTCGTAAAAGAAGAATCAAAGTTCGCAAAAGAGTTCGTAAAAGCAGGTCGTCTGATTTATAAGCTAATTTCACAAAACCCACAAATCAGTGCTGCGCAGATGGCTGAGAGTATGGGACTATCTGCACGTCAGGTTCAGAAATATCTTAAACGACTTCAAGAGTCAGGGAAGATTACTCGTATAGGTGGACGTAAAATGGGAGAATGGAAAATAATTGATGAAGAATACGAAGGATTCTTTGATCGAATATGACAGACAATCAACATGTGAGTTTTCTATATTGGCATGGACAAACTAAACAAAGAACAGAGACATCGTTGTATGTCAGCTATAAAATGTAAGGATACAAAGCCGGAATTGTTGGTGCGGAAGTTCTTGTTTAGTCGTGGATTTAGATATAGATTGAATCATCCTCGACTTCCAGGACATCCGGATATTGTATTGCGCAAATATAGAACCGTGATTTTTGTGAACGGATGTTTTTGGCATGGACATCAAGAATGCAAGTATTTTGTCCTTCCTAAAACGAATGTGGAGTTTTGGAGTGCTAAAATCGAAAGGAATAGAAAAAGGGATGTTGAAGAACAACGTCAATTGGCATCAATGGGATGGCATTGTATTACCATTTGGGAATGTCAGTTGAAACCTATAGTTCGCCAGCAGACTTTGGAATCATTAGTATATACACTTTCTTGTATTTTCTTGCAAGATAGAAAAATCAAATCTTATGGAGAGATGGAAGAAAAAATATTAATGGCCGCTGAACCAAAAACAGATAATGAAAATATAATTTAGACAACTATTGGAAAATAAGGATAAGACAATTTCTTCAACGAGTATGAATGGATATGTTTTGCAAACCTGTTTAAAACCTTTTGCAAAGGGGTTGCAATACCGGCCAGTAAACGCATAACGAACGGTTAGTGAACTGCGTTAAATGGTATTCAAAGAAATAAAGTCTTAAATATGGAAAATCTGATAGATATATGTATTTAGAATTATATTGGCAAGAATGATTAATTGTATAAAAAAAGCGCACCATAACGATGCGCCTAAGTTGTCAATTAATGCTTTGATTATATTAAAGCCTCGCGGCTGGAATATCAGAACTTTACAAGTTCCATTCTTTTCAGAATTTCATCATATTTTGATTGGATGATAGCTCTTTGTTTCTCTGATGCTGTAATTATCTTTCCTTTATACTTGCGCATCACAGATTCATTTAATCCTAATTCTTTTGCAAATTTGCTGGCATTGATAAATGGAAACGCTTCAAAAAAACCACTTATATCATAAGTATAGTCAATGGAATAGCCGGTACTGTACCAAGTAGGATATTTGCTGTATTTTTCTTTATAATATTCTGCTTGCTCCTCCAAAACTGAAAGAAAATCTTCTTTTGCTTCCTGTTCTGTAAGGCCAAAACCGTATGCTCCGTTTACATCTTCAGAATAAATAGATATTCCTCCATCATCTGCTTTTTCAATAATAGCTTTAATCTTTTTCATAATAGTGCGTTTTATATTATTGTCAATTAAATGCACCCACCGAGGTGGGTGCCGTTCTTTTATTTCTTTAACCCTGCCTTTTTCATCATGCTGTCGAGTGTACCTTTAGGCACTTCTTTAGAAGGATGTCTTCCGACAGGAATAAAGTAGTCAAAGTCGGGATGAACATATTTATGATGTTTCTTCCCTTTTTCGATTGTCCAGCCTGCTGATTCAATCAATTTGTAAAACTCTGAAAACTTCATAAAATCAAAGAACTTTTAATTGACGATACAAAGGTAACATAAATGTTACATATAAACAAATAAATGAATGATAAATTGTAACAATTATGTTACTTTAATACTGCGAGGTTCTGACTTAAACACCTAATAAGCTATCAATTATATTTTCTAATTTGAGTCTATGCCTAAGTAGAAATAAATGGTAACTGTATGAATAAATATTACAAGTAATAAACATATTACAGACATGCAGGCTCGTTTGCTCAATTGGTCAATTCGTCGGAATATATTGTCCTTTACGTCGTTTAAAGGTCATTATTTGTAAAATAATACATGAATTATCCTATTTTTTAGCTACCTTTGTGCGCTAACTGTATATAACTGAATGATGACTGACATAAAATCACCACTTTTGGGTAAGACTTTGTACGAACTCCAGTCTATGGTTTTAGATTTGGGTATGCCTAAGTTTACTGCAAAACAGATTGCTTCGTGGTTATACGAAAAGAAAGTTTCTTCTATTGATGAAATGACAAACTTATCACTGAAAAACCGTGAACTTTTGTCGCAGAAATATGAGGTCGGAGCTACTCCTCCGGTGCACGAGATGCGCTCAGTAGATGGAACTGTGAAATATTTGTTCCGTACCCCGGAAAATGATTATATTGAGGCTGTATATATTCCTGACGATGACAGGGCGACATTGTGTGTGTCGTCGCAAGTGGGATGCAAGATGAACTGTAAGTTCTGCATGACCGGAAAACAGGGATATGCCAACAGTCTGACAGCTGCACAAATACTTAATCAGATTTATTCTATTCCTGAGAGAGATACACTGACAAATGTTGTCTTTATGGGAATGGGTGAGCCGTTTGACAATCTGGATGAAGTGCTCAGGGCTTTGGAAATACTCACTGCCGATTATGGATATGCGTGGAGTCCGAAGAGAATAACGGTATCTACCGTAGGTCTGAAAAAAGGACTGGAGAGATTTCTCGAAGAAAGCGACTGTCATCTGGCGGTAAGTCTGCATTCGCCGTTCCCGGCACAAAGACGTGAACTCATGCCTGCCGAGAAGGCTTTCTCTATTATGGAAATCATTGAAATACTGAAACGTTATGATTTCAGCAAGCAGAGGCGACTTTCATTTGAGTATATTGTGTTCAAGGGGGTAAATGACAGCCTTATATATGCAAAGGAACTCGTCAAGATTCTGAAAGGGCTTGACTGCAGGATGAATCTTATACGTTTTCATGCTATACCGAACGTAGACCTTGAGGGTACGGACATGGACTCGATGGTGGAATTCCGTGATTATCTTACTCAGCATGGTGTGTTTGCAACTATAAGAGCTTCCAGGGGAGAAGATATCTTTGCTGCTTGCGGCATGCTTTCCACTGCGAAGCAGCAGGCTGAGAAAAAAGAAAGTGTAAACCTATAACATATTGAAAATATGAAACGTATTGCTTTTTATTTTAGCTTTGTAATGTTGGCTGTTGTGCTGGCCTCATGCCGTAACAATGGCAAGAGTATCATTACTCCTGTTTCAAGTGGAAGACCTTACGAAGTGCTGGTTGTGGCCGACGATAATTGCTGGATGAGTCCGGACAGTGCACTATATCATGTACTTGACACCGATGTGCCGGGATTGCCGCAGGCTGAACGCTCGTTCAGAATTTCACGTGTACGTCCTGCTCATTTTGACCGTGTTATGCGTATTTTCAGAAATATCATAATAGCAGATATTCAGGATATCTATACTCAGACTAAGTTTAAATATACACGCGATGCCTATGCATCTCCACAGATGATTATGACCATACAGTCGCCGAGTCAGGCTGAATTTGCTGACTATGTGAGCAGGCACGGACAGGTGATAGTGGATTTCTTCACCCGTGCGGAGATGAACCGTCAGATAAACCTGTTGCGTGAAAAGCATAACGGAGCTATTTCGGCAAAGGTTGGAAGTCTGTTCGATTGTGATATCTGGTTGCCAAACGAACTAAATTCCTTCAAGGAAGGCAAGGATTTCTTCTGGGCATCTACCAATCTGAATGACATGAACTTTGTGATGTACTCATATCCGTTCAGGGACAATAATACATTTACAAAGGAATTTTTCATCAATAAGCGAGATTCTGTGATGAAAATCAATATTCCCGGCTCTATGGAGGGAATGTATATGGAAACAGCCGATTCAATGCTTGTAGATGTAAAAAGTATCGCAGTGAAAGGCGATTATGCATTCGAGGCAAGAGGTTTGTGGGAGATGAGAAATGATGCGATGGGAGGTCCTTTTGTATCGCATGTCAGAGTTGACAGGGCAAACGCCAGAGTGATTGTGGTTGAGGCTTTCGTGTATAATCCGGGAAAACTGAAACGCGACCTGATGCGTAAGCTCGAAGCAAGTCTTTATACTCTAAAGCTCCCTACACAGAAAGAGGTATTTGAATTACCTGTAGGTGCCGGAGTAACTGAAATCACTATTACGGGTGACTCTATAAAATAAAATATACATTACAATATATATATAAGTATTGACATGGAAAGACGAAAAATAAGAGTGGGAATCACCCACGGTGACATTAACGGAGTAGGCTATGAGGTTATACTGAAAACTTTTGCCGAACCGGAAATGATGGAGTTGTGTACACCTGTGGTGTACGGTTCGCCAAAGGTCGCGGCCTACCATCGCAAGGCGATGGATATTTCTGCCAACTTCAGTATTATTAACTCTGCAAGGGAGATACAGGACGGAAGACTGAATCTTCTTAACTGTACTGCAGAAGAACTTAAGGTGGAACTTGGCAAGCCGACTGCAGAGGCCGGAAAGGCTGCTCTTGATGCTTTGGAAAGAGCTTTGGCCGATTATCGTGAAGGCGGAATAGACGTTCTGGTTACAGCTCCGATAAACAAGCATACCATACAGTCGGACGCATTCCATTTTCCGGGACATACCGAGTACATAGAAGAGCGTGTAGGCGAGGGAAACAAATCTCTGATGATTCTTATGAAGAATGATTTCAGAGTAGCACTTGTCACAGGTCATGTGCCGGTAAGGGATATTCCTTCTATTCTTACCAAGGAACTGATAGAAGAGAAAATAGAGATATTCCACAAGTCTTTGAAACAGGATTTCGGAATCGGATGTCCGCGTATAGCTGTCTTTTCATTAAATCCTCATGCAGGCGATAACGGACTTCTCGGAACAGAGGAACAGGATGTGATAATTCCGGCTTTGAATGAACTGAAAGCAAAAGGAATACAGTGTTTCGGACCTTATCCTGCCGACGGATTCATGGGCTCAGGTAATTTTACTCATTTTGACGGAATCATGGCTATGTATCATGATCAGGGACTGGCTCCTTTCAAGGCTCTTGCTATGGACGAAGGAGTGAACTACACTGCCGGTTTGCCTATCGTGAGAACATCTCCTGCGCATGGCACGGCATACGATATTGCCGGACAGGGAATAGCATCGGAGGATTCTTTCCGTCAGGCTATATATGTGGCCATTGATGTGTTCCGCAACAGATGTATGGAGAAGGAAATAAGTGCGCATCCGCTTCGTAAACAGTATTATGAGAAGCGTGATGACAGCGATAAACTGAAACTTGACGCTGAATATGAAGAATAAGTTCAGGAATATTTTCTTCGTAATAGGAGTTATAGCTGTAATAATAATGCTTTTCGGTATGGATATGACATACGATGATGTAGTGTCATGTCTGAGAAAAGCGGGGTTGTGGTTTCCGGTTCTGCTTCTGTTATGGATGTTCATATATGCTATAAATGCCGGAGCATGGTATGCGATTATCTGTAACGGGCTGAACGGGGTAAAGGTGCCTTTTATGAAGGTGTTCAAATACACCATTACCGGATTTGCGCTTAATTCTACAACTCCTGTAGGACTTATGGGGGGAGAGCCTTATAGAATAATGGAGCTTAAACCATATGTCGGAATAGAGAAGGCATCATCGAGTGTGATATTATATGTCATGATGCACATTTTCTCTCATTTCTGCTTTTGGCTTTTTTCATTATTGATATATATACTGTCGTATTTTGACCAGATAAACAGAACTTATGTGATAATCATGAGTATATTTGTTGTGGCTTGTATGATAGGAATATATTTCTTCATAAAAGGCTATCGCTCAGGAATGGTTATGAAACTGATGCGTTTTCTGCAACGCATGCCGTTCATAAAAAACAAAATAACCAAATTAATAGAGAAAAAAGAAGAAACTTTTGTACAGATAGACAATCAGATAAAGGATTTGTATAGAAACAACAAATATACTTTCTTTACTTCATTGTCGCTGGAATTTATAGCGAGGGTGGTGTCATGTCTTGAGGTATATATCATCCTGTATATATTTTCTGCTGATGCAAGTTTCTTTGACAGTATATTGATTTTAGCATTTACATCTTTGTTTGCCAATCTGATGTTCTTCTCGCCTATGCAGTTGGGTGCTCGCGAGGGTGGTTTTGTAATGTCGGTGGCTCTGCTTTCCATTCCATATTCATACGGCGTTTTTATGGCATTGCTGATAAGAATCAGGGAAGTGGTGTATGTTATTATAGGTATAGCATTGATGAAAATAGGTAATAATAGATAAACTTGAGTTTGTAAAAGTTTAGGACAGGGGTTGCAGTATAAAAAAACAGTCTGATTCTGAACATAAGCATATTTGAAATGTTAATAAATAAGAGGTTGATAAGAAGTTAGAATGTTTAGTAATAAAATAATCGGATAAATAGTAAAGAGAGTGGTATGGGAAAGGAAGAATCAAAAAGAATTCAGACATCAATACTTAATAGAGCTGAAAAAGTAGCTTTGGTATGGTTGGCACAGCGTCAGCCTAAATGGGTGACATCTGATTTTCTGACATATATGGGAGTCTTAGGTGCTCTTGTATATGCTTTGGGTTGCGTTCTGGCTGCAAAAAACATAATGTATTTGTGGCTGGCATCATTTGGAATGGTATTAAACTGGTATGGGGACAGTCTTGACGGAACCCTGGCACGTGTACGCAACCAGCAACGACCTGTATATGGATTTTTTATAGATCATTCGCTTGACGCTGTTACAATATGTATAATGTGTGTAGGTGCAGGTCTGTCACCAATGTTCAGGCTGGATGTTGCGTTGTTGGTTTTAGCTGGTTATTTGGTTTTGTCTGTATATACATACATTGTTACTATTATTAAGGGTGAGTTCCGTCTGACTTATAGTTCTTTTGGCCCTACAGAGTTCAGATTGGTAATCATACTTATAAACACTATATGTATGTACACTCCTTGGAATGAAATAAATGTAGATGTTTATGGCCAACATCTCGGATTGTATGATATTATTGGTTTGGCAATTGCAGTATTCCTGTTCATTGCCTATTTTATACAGTTTAATAAAGACAGACGTATATTGTCTGTTCAGGACCCTTTAAAGCCGCGCCAGAAGTAATATTGTTTACTTTTTTGTTTTTAAGGTTATAAAAAATAGATTGGCTCATATGTATTCGTATTTCTACTTTTGTGGAATATGGTAAATTAATGAAAAGAAAAGTATATTGAAAATATGGTAAAAAGATTGGTTACATTAATAGCGTTATGGATTTGGACTTTAGGATTGTATGCCCAGATTCATGGGGTTGTTATAGATTCTGATACGGGTGACCCCATTCCATATTTGAATATATATTATGACGGTAAAGGAGTGGGTACTATTACCGATATAGATGGCAAGTATTCGATTCCTTATCATGAAGGATGGAATAAGTTGACATTCTCTATGGTTGGTTATACAAGGCAGGATATTACGGTCTCTTCAAAAACGACGGAGCTGAATGTAAGCATGAAGTCGGAACTGGTACTTGACGAAGTAGTGGTTAAGCCGCGTAAGGAAAAGTATTCGAGAAAGAATAATCCTGCTGTAGAACTGATGAAAAAGGTAATAGCTTCTAAGCAGAGGACAAATCTTGAAAACAAAGATTATTATTTTTATAACAAGTATCAGAAAATAACTTTAGCTGTAAATGATATTACGCCTGATTCGTTGAGAGAGTCATGGCTTTTCAAGAAATATCCTTTCCTGAGAGATCAGGTGGAAATATGTGATGTCACGCAGAAACGTATATTGCCGGTTTCTGTTGATGAAACAGTGTCGCAGAAAATATACAGAAAGGAACCTCGTTCAGAGAAAACTATAATACAGGGTATTGATTCCAAAGGTATAAATGAACTCTTCAGTACGGGAGATATGCTTACAACGGTATTGAAAGATGTCTTTCAGGATATAGATATCTATGAAGACCGTTTCAGGTTTCTCCAGTATCCGTTCGACAGCCCTGTGTCAGATGCCGGAATAAGGTTTTACAAGTATTACATAATGGATACTGTTTATGTGGAGAAAGATAAATGTTTCCATCTGACATTTGTTCCTAACAATTCTCAGGATTTTGGCTTCACAGGACATCTTTATATTCTGGCAGACTCTACTTACAGGGTAAAGCAATGCGAAATGAATCTTCCTAAAAAGACGGATATAAATTTTGTTGATCGCATGATTATAAAACAAAAGTTCGGAGAATTGCCTACAGGTGAGTGGTCTTTGATGGAAGATGATATGCTTTGTGAATTATCATACCTGAAAAAGATTCTTGGTTCATATATGGTGAGAAGGACTACCCGAAACTTTGACTTCTCTTTTGAACCATTGCCTGATAAGCTATTCAAGAAAAAAGGCTCCGAAATAAAGGATGTAAACGCAATGATGCGGGATGATGAGTTTTGGAAGAAGTACAGGCAGGAAGAACTTACTGAATCTGAAACACGTATGGGAAATTTCCTTGACGACTTAGCTAAAATAAAAGGTTTTAAGTATATAATGTTTGGACTTAAGGCCATAATTGAAAGTTATGTAGAAACAAGTAAGGATAGTAAGGTGGATATAGGGCCGATAAATACGATGATAACATCTAACTATATCGACGGATTGAGATTGAGAGCGTCTGCCCAGACTACAGCAAATCTGCACCCTAATATATTCCTGAAAGGATATTATGCATATGGATTTAAGGACAGGAAATCTAAATATATGGGTGAGTTGGAATATTCGTTTGATAAGAAGGAATATCTTCCAAGGGAATATCCAAAACATTCGATGACGTTTACATATCAGTATGACAACATGGTTCCTTCTGATAAGTTTATAAATGCAGACAAGGATAATGTTTTTACTGCATTCAAGGTTTGTCAGGTAGACCAGTATAATTACGAACGGAAGGCTACGATTAAGTATGAGCGTGAGCGTGAGTTCGGATTCAAGACTACAGCCATGTTGAGATATGCCAATTATGAACCGTGCGGAGAGCTGTTCTATCGTACTATGGCAGGCGAGAATGCTTTGCAGACGGCAATTGCCGATGGTACGGTGTCCGGACAGAAATGGGTTAAGTCGCCGTTCAACACCCACGATATTACAGTGACCGAAGCATCGTTGGCATTCCGATATGCTCCGGGCGAGACTTTTGTCAATACCAAGCAAAGACGATTGCCTGTAAATCTTGATGCTCCTGTATTTACGTTGCAGCATACATTGGGACTGAAAGGTATCTTAGGCAGTGATTATACTTATAATATGACCGAGGCCACTGCGTATAAACGTTTCTGGTTGAGTTCGTGGGGTAATCTCGATGTGCATCTGAAAGGTGGAATACAGTGGAACAAGGTTCCTTTCCCACTGCTGATAATGCCGGCTGCAAACTTGTCGTACATTATACAGGACGGAACATTCAACTTGATTAATAACATGGAGTTCCTTAACGACCGCTATGCTTCGCTGGATATGTCATGGAATATGCAGGGAAAACTCTTCAACCGCATCCCTCTGATAAAGAAACTGAAGTGGCGTGAGTTCATCGGTGTGAAATGTCTGTGGGGTACACTTACCGACAAGAATAATCCTTTCATCGAACAGAACAGAAACGATGATATGCTTATGATGTTTCCGGGGCATTATGACAGAAACGGAAAGTATGTTTATTCAAGTTATGTGATGGACCCTAAGGTGCCGTATGTGGAGATAACAGCCGGAATACACAATATATTCAAGCTTCTTCATGTGGAATATGTAAGGCGTCTGAACTATAATCATCTTCCTACAGCCAATAAATGGGGTATAAGATTAATGATACGCACAGTATTCTAAAGTAATTTTCTGCCATATTTACTCATTCTTCCCAAAGATTTTGTAAATTTGGCAGATAATTTTTATTATATGGTAAAGTCAGATATTCAAAATATAAAGTTACGGTTTGGCATAATAGGTAACACTGAGGGCCTTAACAGGGCTATTGATATAGCTATGCAGGTGGCACCTACAGACTTGTCGGTGCTTGTGACGGGTGAAAGTGGAGTCGGTAAGGAAAGTTTCCCGCAGATAATTCACCAGTTTAGCAGAAGAAAACACGGGCCTTATATAGCAGTGAACTGTGGAGCCATACCGGAAGGTACGATAGATTCAGAACTCTTCGGACATGAGAAAGGTGCTTTTACAGGAGCCATCAGCGATAGAAACGGATATTTTGCTGAAGCCAACGGTGGAACGATATTTCTCGATGAGGTAGGCGAATTGCCTTTGTCAACTCAGGCCAGGCTTTTGCGTGTGCTTGAATCGGGCGAATATATAAAAGTAGGTTCGTCAAAAGTGCAGAAGACAGACGTAAGAATAGTTGCTGCTACAAACGTGAACTTTGCTGATGCCATTGCAGAGGGACGTTTCCGCGAAGACTTGTATTATCGTCTGAATACCGTTCCAATCAAAGTGCCGCCATTGAGGGAAAGACCGAATGACATAGCATTGCTGTTCAGAAAATTTGCTGCGGATTTTGCTGAGAAATACAGGATGCCGGCCATACAGCTGAATGAACAGGCTAAACGTATGCTCGTGGAATATCCGTGGCCAGGAAATATCCGTCAGTTGAAGAACATAACTGAGCAGATTTCGATTATTGAAACAAACAGAGATATAACTCCGGAGATACTTTCAACTTATTTGCCTGACGTGGCGAGCAGTTCCAGACTGCCGGCCTTTGTCGGCGGAAAGGGTACGCACTCGGGAAATAAAAGTTTTGAAAGCGAGCGTGAGATACTTTATCAGGTGCTTTTCGATATGAGGCGCGATGTGACAGAACTGAAGAAACTCGTGCATGAAATCATGACAGAGCGCGAAACGGGACATCCTATGTCGCACGGCGTGGACAGCAGTTCGCATTTCCTTCAGACTCCTACAATTGATGTCATCAGCGATGTGCCGATGGTAGTGCCGCAAGTTCAGCAATATCCTCAGGTGAGCCAGATACAGCCTATCAATAAGGTTTCTTCTATAACTCCTGTAAGTAATAATCCTGTAAAGCCTGCCGACTCTTCTGATTATCAGGATACGGAAGTTTATGTAGAAGAAAATCTCTCCCTGGATGATGTAGAGAAAGAGATGATAAAGAAAGCTTTGGAGCGGCATAACGGCAAACGAAAGAATGCTGCCAGCGATTTGAAGATATCAGAAAGAACATTATATAGAAAGATAAAAGAATATGGCCTTGAATAAAATTAAAAGATTAAACATAATTTCCATATTGGCGGTATCGCTGTGTTTTCTCGCAGCATGTACTGTATCGTATAAATTCAACGGCTCTTCAATCAATTATGACAAGGTTAAGAGCATATCATTCGAAAACTTTCCTAACAGGTCGGCTGCTTTCGTATGGGGTCCTATGGAGTCAATGTTCAATACCGCTCTGCAGGACAAGTATATGCAGCAGACCAGACTTAAACAGGTAAGACAGAATGGCGACTTGCAGCTTTCCGGTGAGATTACCAATTACGATGCATACAATAAGGGTGTAGGTTCGGACGGTTATTCTACGATGGCCGAACTTAAGATGACTGTAAATGTAAGGTTCGTAAACAATACAAATCATGCGGAGGATTTCGAACAGCAGTTCTCTGCCAGCCGTGAATATAATTCTACTCAGCAGCTCTCTGCAGTGCAGGAAGACCTTGTCAATCAGATGATTGACGAGATTGTAGAGCAGATATTTAATGCAACTGTAGCTAACTGGTAATTGATGCAGATATGGAAATGCAGCAACTGAATGATTGGATAAAGAATCCGGATATGTTGGGGAATGAAACTCTCGATGAGTTACGTTCGCTCATATCCCGTTATCCGTATTTCCAGACAGCCTGGTTGCTTTATCTAAAGAATCTTTACATTCTGCAATCTCCGTCCTTTAAGGACGAACTTCGTCGAGGCGCACTGTTTGTGGCGGATTTGAGTGTCCTGTTTTATTATATAGAGGGAAACAGATATGCAATTTCGAAGTACAATGACTCTGCCTCTGCCGACAAACCTTCGGGTACGGACAGGACTCTTGATTTGATAGACCGCTTCTTGTCTGAGATACCAAATGATAAAGGTTTTGCTTCAGAGTTGTCCATTCCGGTAGATTCGGTAATGGATTATTCCTCTCTGCTTTTGCTGAATCCGGTCAGTCAGGGTAGGGCGGAATCAGATGATTCGGTGAATGAGCCGTTACCCCTAAGGGGACAGCAGCTTATTGACAGTTTCATAGAAAAGTCAGAATCAGGCAAGATTTCTAACGATATGAGTGTGGCGGCAGAAGAGTTGGTTGACTCTGAAGATTTCTATGAAGCGGCAGACGAACATGATGAAAATGGTGTTCAGGATGAACCGGAATCGGGTGAGGCAGTGGAGAATGATTACTCCGCTGATGGGGCAGGTGATGAGTATCTCACGGAAACGTTGGCTAAAATATATGTTAAACAGCAAAGATATGATAAAGCATTGGAAATTATTAAAAAATTAAATTTGAAATATCCAAAAAAAAATATTTACTTTGCAGACCAAATAAGATATTTGGAAAGATTGATTATTAACGCTAAATCAAAATAAAAGAAAATGTATTTATTATTTATTGTATTGATTGTGCTTGCAGCATTGTTACTATGCTTTGTTGTAATGATTCAAAATTCTAAAGGTGGAGGCTTGGCTTCCAGTTTCGCATCTTCAAACCAGATTATGGGTGTGCGTAAAACAACTGATTTCATCGAAAAACTTACTTGGGGACTCGCTGCTTTCATGGTAGTTGTAAGTATTGCAGCTGCATATGTTATTCCTCAGTCTGCTGAAAGCTCTTCAGTAATCATGAAACAGGCTGTAGAAGAACAGAGTACTAACCCATTGAATGCACCTGCCGGTTTTGCTGCTCCTCAGACTGATGCTTCGACTGCTGCTCCTGCAACAGGTGATTCTGCAAAATAATTTCAGAGTACAAGTTTTTTTAAAATTATAATGTCATTCATAAACCTATAAAGTTTGTGGGTGACATTTTTTAGTTTGTTAATATGATGAAAACACAGAATGAAAAGGCGCGTAATGTGGCTATTGATGCCCTGCGCGGTTTTGCAGTAATGGGGATAATGCTGCTCCATAACATTGAACATTTCAATTTCTATTCGTTTCCCGAAGCATCGGGAGAAACAATCAAGGCACTTGATACGAGTTTGTGGGACATGATGTTCTTCACCTTTTCCGGAAAGACATATGCAATCTTTGCATTATTGTTTGGTTTTACTTTCTATCTGCAGAGCAGAAGCACGGAAAAGAGGGGTGAGGATTTCAGAAACAGATATATGTGGCGACTTCTGCTTCTTCTTGGATTCGGATTCATCAATGCCGCTTTCTTTCCGGGAGAGATTCTTGTGCTTTACGCCATTGTAGGTTTTGTGCTTGTGCCGGTAAGGCATTGGAGTAACAAGGCTCTTTTTGCTATGGCACTTTTCCTGATGATTCAGCCGGTGGAATGGATGAAAGTCATATACTCTGCTTTCAATCCTATGGAGAATCCAAAGCAGATGATTTTCTCGCTTGGTGATGTTTATCCGCAGTTGGGTGGAACATCGTTCTGGGAGATGGTAAAGGTAAATCTTGTAACCGGACAGTTGGCCAGTCTTAACTGGGCATGGTGTTACGGACGTGTGTTCCAGACAGCATCATTGTTTATGATTGGACTTCTGTTTGGACGATTGGGATATTTCGATGCCTCATCAGAAGAAAAACTTACAAAATCACGTAATTTCTGGATTAAGGTTTTGTGTCT
This sequence comes from uncultured Bacteroides sp., assembly GCA_900544075.1. Lineage (GTDB taxonomy): Bacteria > Bacteroidota > Bacteroidia > Bacteroidales > Bacteroidaceae > Phocaeicola. The sequence continues at coordinate 19,597 of UQTJ01000002.1, read as the reverse complement.
GTCATTGCCGGTAACGATACTGATGTATTACCTGAAGGAGTTTGTCTACACACAGATTGAGATAAAGTTCATGCTTTTATCGCTGAAGACGATTCTTAACTCATGGTTTAATCTGTTCTTCATGCTGTGTATTGTTGCTTCATTCCTTTTGTTCTATTGGACTTGTGGCGGAAAGGTACAGAAACTGCTTGCACCGTACGGAAGAATGAGTCTTACGGATTATGTTTCCCAGTCTATAGTCGGCAGTTTCCTTTATTTCGGTTACGGTCTTGAGTTGCATAAAGTATGCGGAACTACATGCAGTCTGCTTGTAGGTATCGTATTCCTGGTTCTTCAGGTGCTGTTTGCTCACTGGTGGTTCAGGCATTTCAAGCGCGGACCTCTGGAAACTGTATGGCACAGGCTTACATGGATTGGTAAAGAAAAATAGAATATTGCAGTTTGCATAAAATAAAAAAGAGTAATATCATTTACCGTTTGGATTGGTGATATTACTCTTTGTTTTTTATCTCAACTGACTATTACTTGTTGATTTTGCTCCAAGTATCTTTCAGTGATACTGTTCTGTTGAATACCAGGTGTTCAGGAGTAGAATCCTTGTCCACATTGAAATAACCGATACGCTGGAACTGCAGATAATCCAATGGTTTTGCGTCTGCCAGGAACTTCTCTACATAACATTCGTTCAGCACTGTCAGAGAGTTTGGATTAATCATTTCCTTCATAGCCTCAAGAGGTGAGCAGTTCTTAGCCTCACGGATGGCAGCCATTTCGTCGCGTGGGTTTTCCACTTTCCACAGGCGGTCGTACAGACGAACCTCAGCTTTCAGACAGTGGTTGCAGCTTACCCAGTGCAGAGTACCTTTTACCTTACGGTTAGCTTCAGGCATTCCGCTCTTTGTGTTCTCGTCGTATTCTGCATATACTTCGACAATGTTTCCATTCTCATCTTTCTTGCATCCTGTACATTTCACGATGTATGCATTTTTCAATCTCACTTCCTGTCCCGGAGTCATGCGGAAATATTTCTTAGGAGCGTCTTCCATGAAGTCCTCACGTTCCATCCACAATTCGCGGCTGAACTCTATGATGTGAGTTCCTGAGTTCGGGTCTTCAGGATTGTTTATAGCTTCCATCTCTTCCACCTTGCCTTCAGGATAGTTGGTGATAATCAGTTTCACAGGGTTGATTACTGCCGAAACACGTGTAGAACGTGCGTTCAAATCCTCGCGTACGGCACTTTCAAGCAATGCGAAATCGTTCAGAGCATCGTATGTAGTATATCCGATTTTATCGACGAAGTTTCTGATAGACTCAGGAGAGTAACCGCGACGGCGGAAACCGCAGATAGTCGGCATACGTGGGTCGTCCCATCCGTTTACTAATCCTTCCTTAACCAATGTCAGAAGGTTACGCTTACTCATAAGTGTGTAGCTCAAGTTCAGCTTGTTGAACTCGTACTGGTGAGGACGATGGTCTTCAAGGTCTTTGCCTTCCTTCACCCAGTCAACGAACAGGTCATAAAGCGGACGGTGTACAACGAATTCCAGTGTACAAAGTGAGTGAGTCACACCTTCGAAATAGTCACTCTGTCCGTGAGCGAAATCATACATAGGATATGCCTTCCATTTGTCGCCTGTACGATGGTGAGGAGTTTTCACTACACGGTAGATGATAGGGTCGCGGAAGTGCATATTAGGGTTTGCCATATCTATTTTAGCACGCAGAACCATCTTTCCTTCCTCTATTTCGCCACTGTTCATCTTCATGAACAGGTCAAGATTCTCTTCTATAGGACGGTCGCGGTATGGGCTGTTTGTACCCGGCTGAGTAGGAGTACCCTTCTGTGCAGCTATTTCTTCAGATGACTGTTCGTCGATATATGCTTTACCTTCCTTTATAAGTTGTATTGCAAAGTCCCATAATTGCTGGAAGTAGTCCGAAGCATAATATTCGTTACCCCACTGGAATCCCAACCACTGTATGTCTTCCTTGATAGCCTCTACATATTCCACATCTTCCTTAGTGGGGTTTGTGTCATCGAAACGAAGGTTACATACACCACCGTATTTCTTAGCTATTCCGAAGTCCATGCAGATGGCTTTGGCATGTCCTATGTGAAGATATCCGTTTGGCTCAGGCGGGAAACGTGTCTGTATCCTGCCGTCGTTCTTTCCTTCTTTTAAGTCTTTCTCTACGATTTGTTCGATGAAGTTCAGACTTTTCTTTTCTGAACTTTCAGTAGCTTTTATTTCAGTCATAGTCCTTATTTATAATAATGTGCAAAAATAATCATTTCTTTTTATATTGTATGTTTAATTGATTTTTAATTCAGCTGTGCGTGTTATCTTTCTTGACTTGTATAGTTCCGTTTTCTTAAAGATGCCTGTCCGGAAAGTTCATTTTGCCTTTTCATATTCTCTATATGCAACTTATATTTATATAAATACAGATTGTGTTTTTATAAATATAAGTTGTATTTACAAAAACAAAGCTTGTATATAGAGAATATGAACTGAAATTTTATGTTTTCCGTTTAGTTGAATTAAAAATTGCATCTAAAGATTCTTTTATAGAATAATTATATATAAAACTTAAAATTAATATAACAAGTTTTGGTATATCCATAAATAGTGCGTATCTTTGGCAGTGAACAAAAATGAGGGTCGAGTGCCTTGGATTTGTACTGAATATGCAGCAAAAATGCAAAATATGTTTTATGACATCTTTTTTTATTTTGTCAATCCAAAAAATCACCCCATCTTTGTGACGTTATCCTGAAAACAATCTTTTTACCTTAAGAAAAAAAAACTAATACCTATTGAAAACTTGAAAAAGGCTCTTTGTGAAAAGGGCCTTTTTTTTATACTATCATCTTAGGATTTCGTACTTATTTCTTATTTTTGTAGCAAAATATTGATAAAATTATAGTAATATGTCTCAACCATTAGCAGAACGTTTGCGCCCAAGGACTTTGGATGATTATATTGGACAGAAACATCTGGTAGGTCAGGGAGCTGTCCTCCGGAAGATGATAGACTCCGGACGCATATCTTCCTTTATATTATGGGGTCCTCCGGGAGTAGGGAAAACAACATTGGCGCAGATTATTGCCAATAGGCTGGAAGTTCCGTTTTATACACTCAGTGCGGTGACTTCCGGGGTGAAGGATGTTCGCGATGTTATAGAAAAGGCGAGTTCTAACCGTTTTTTCTCTCAGCAGAGTCCTATACTTTTCATAGACGAAATCCATCGTTTCAGCAAGTCGCAGCAGGATTCATTGCTCGGTGCGGTAGAGAAGGGAGTGGTTACGCTGATTGGTGCTACTACTGAAAATCCCTCTTTCGAAGTAATACGTCCGCTGCTTTCGCGGTGTCAGCTGTATGTGCTGAAATCGCTGGAAAAGGAGGATTTGCTGGAGTTGCTTCATAAGGCCGTAGAGCGTGACAGTATTCTGAAAGAGAGGAACGTGGTGTTTAAGGAAACGGATGCCATGCTTAGATATTCTGGAGGTGATGCGCGAAAACTGCTTAATATCCTTGAACTGGTAGTCGGGGCGGACGGTGATACTCCTGTCGAGATAACGGACGAGAAAGTTATGGAACGTCTTCAGCAGAATCCATTGGCTTACGACAAGGAAGGAGAGATGCATTACGACATAATATCTGCATTCATCAAGTCTATACGCGGAAGTGACCCGGACGGTGCCCTCTATTGGCTTGCACGTATGGTGGAAGGAGGTGAGGACCCAGCGTTTATAGCCAGACGACTTGTGATTTCAGCTTCCGAGGACATCGGCTTGGCAAATCCCAATGCTCTGCTTTTAGCAAATGCCGCTTTCGATGCAGTGATGAAGATAGGCTGGCCCGAAGGAAGAATCCCTCTTGCCGAAGCTACGGTCTATCTTGCCACGAGTCCGAAGAGCAATTCTGCATACGAAGGTATTAACTCAGCCATTGAGCTGGTCCGTCAGACCGGAAACCTTCCGGTGCCATTGCATCTCAGAAATGCACCTACCAAACTCATGAAGCAGCTTGGCTATGGAAAGGACTACAAGTATGCCCATGCCTACAAGGGAAATTTCGTTGAGCAGCAGTTCATGCCCGACGAACTGAAGGACACCAGAATATGGCATCCGCAGAACAATCCGTCGGAGTCCAAGCTCAGCGAGAGGATGATACAGCTGTGGGGTAATCGGTTTAAAGAATAATATGTAATAATTTTTTATTGTACTATAAGTGATATGAATATAGTAGTGTTGGATGGATTCACCATGAATCCCGGAGATTTATCATGGAATGAACTGGAGAAATTGGGTACTCTGAAAGTATATGACAGGACATCGCCAGAACAACTGTTGGAGCGTGCAGCCGATGCTGAAGCTGTATTGACGAATAAGACTGTACTGAATGCTGCTGCTTTGCGGAATATGCCAAAACTGAAATATGTTGGAGTACTTGCCACAGGGTATAACGTAGTGGATATAGCCGTGGCAAAGGAACTTGGTATAGTAGTGACAAATATACCTGCCTACAGTACAGAGTCTGTGGCTCAGATGGTATTTGCACACATTCTTAATATAACTCACAGTGTTGGCCGCTATGCCGGAGAAGCTCATGCCGGAGTGTGGAGCAGACAGGCTGATTTCTCATATACCAACAGTCCTCTGATGGAGCTTTATGGTAAGAGAATCGGTATCATAGGTTTCGGAAACACCGGTTCTGCTACTGCACGTATAGCCCGTGCTTTCGGTATGGAAGTTTTAGTATATACCAGCAAGCCGCAGTCGGCTTTGCCGGAAGGTATGACAAAGGCTGCTTCGGTGGAAGAAATATTCAGCAGTTCGGACATAGTAAGTCTTCATTGTCCGCTGAATGATAAAACAGCAGAGATAGTAAACGCGCATCATCTGTCATTGATGAAAGAATCTGCCATACTCATAAACACAGGACGTGGCGGATTGGTAAACGAGAACGATTTGGCCGAGGCTCTTAAGGCGCATCGTATCAAAGCGGCCGGTCTTGATGTCATGGTTAACGAACCGCCTATGGAGAATAATCCACTCTTGGGCCTGGACAATTGTTTCATTACTCCACATATCGCATGGGCAACGTACGAGGCACGCACACGACTGATGAATCAGACTGTAATGAATCTGAAAAGCTTTATCGAAGGAAAAATTATTAACAACGTAGCGGTGTGATAAGATGACAAAAGAAGAAAGAATAGAAAAGGCTGTATCGCTTTTCAAGGAAGGATATAATTGTTCTCAGTCGGTAGTGGCAGCTTTTGCAGATATGTACGGATTTACTACAGAACAGGCACTTAAGATGGCATCAGCTTTTGGCGGCGGTATAGGCCGTATGCGTGAGACTTGTGGTGCAGCTTGCGGATTGTTCATGTTGGCAGGTCTGGAGAAAGGAGCGGTTGATGGGGCAGACCGTGAGGGTAAGGCTGCTACATATGCATTGGTTCAGGAACTGGCTGCAAAGTTCAAGGAAGAAAACGGAGCATTGCGTTGTGCCGACCTTTTGGGACTGTCTAAGAAAGAACCTATAGTTTCTACTCCTGAGGCAAGGACCAATGCATATTATGCCAAACGTCCATGCGCGAAGATGGTTGAAACAGCTGCCCGTATTTGGGCCGATTATATATATGGAGTGAAAGAGTGTCAGTAATTTTTATCGTTAAACAGTAACTGTATTCGCGTATGATGATATACATATCCTGTGCCAAGACAATGACGGCACACAGCAAACAGAAAGTTCCGTTTACTACTCAGCCATTTTTTCTGAACGAAGCAAGGCAAAACGTAATGGATATATCGCAATTCAGCAGTGAGGAGTTAGGGCGTTTGCTAAAAATAAATTCCAAGCTTGCAGCCGAGAATTACTTCAGATATCACAATTTCTTCTCGGACGATAATGAAGGTCTGCCTGCTATTTTGTCGTACACAGGAATGGTGTTCAAGCGTCTTGCAGTAAAGGATTTCTCTGATGACGATTTCAGATATGCGCAAGAGCATCTTTTCATAACATCTTTCCTTTACGGACTTCTGCGTCCGCTTGATGTAATAAAAAATTACCGTCTTGAAGGTGACGTAAAGCTGCCGGAAAGAGGAAACATAAGTATGTTTGATTACTGGAAACCTGTACTTACGGACTTTTTCATAGCGGAGATAAAGAAGCAGGGCGGTGTTCTGATAAACCTTGCCAGTAATGAAATGAAAGAGCTTTTCGACTGGAAACGTGTCTGCCGTGAAGTCAGAGTCATAACTCCCGATTTCCAGGTATATAAGAATGGCAAACTTTCTACAGTAGTTATATATGCCAAGATGTGTCGTGGCGAAATGACACGTTTTATCCTCAAGAACCGTATAGAAAATCCGGAACAGATAAAGTCATTCGAATGGGAAGGATTTTGTTATAATGAGAATGAAAGTTCCGGCGACCATTGGGTGTTTACGATGGGGTAGGGCTTTATATTCTTTTACAGCATATAAATCTTTGAAAAAACAAATATTTTCCATATTTTTGTAATGCAGGTTACAGTAACCACCGTTACTATATTGCTCGTGATTGTTTCAGTAATGAATTATCGTATGGAAGACGATGCTTTATTGAACGTGTATTGAACAGCTACTGAATGCTCATTGAACGATATAATCTTTACTTATATTACGTTCATTGGGCTTTCATCAGATGTTCACAAAGCGTTCACTGCATTACGCTGAAGATATGAACTTATGAAACTTGTATTGCTAAATATCCATTTTGTATGAAGTTTTATGATAGAACAGAAGAAATAGCCGAATTAAGAAGGATACAAACTCTTTCAGCCAATAATCATTCGAGGATGACTGTTGTTACCGGACGAAGACGAATCGGTAAGACCAGTCTTATTCGTCGTGCATTTGAAGATTCCACAACTGTATATTTGTTTGTTTCGAGAGATAATGAATCGGTTTTAGTAAAACGTTTTACTGACGAGATAAGGCGTGTTTTGGATATTTTTATTCCTGACGAGATAAGTTCTTTCAGAAATTTGTTTACAATATTGATGCAGGCAGGGAAGACACAGCATTTCAATCTCGTAATAGATGAATTTCAGGAGTTCTATTATGTGAATTCGGCCATATTCAGCCATATACAAGATGTATGGGACAGATATAGACACGAAACGTTTGTAAATTTCGTGGTGTGTGGTTCGGCTTATAGGATGATGAACAGGATATTTGAGGATAAGAAAGAACCTTTGTTTGGAAGACGTGATGCACTTCTGAAGCTGAACCCGTTCAAGATTGACACGATAAAAGAGATACTAAAGGATTTCAAGCCGGATTATTCCAGCGAAGATTTACTGGCTCTTTATACATATACCGGAGGTGTTCCAAAATATGTGGAGCTTTTCATGGACGATGGAGTGACCGACAAAGATGCGATGATTTCATACATGATTCGTGATAATTCATTGTTTGTCAGCGAGGGGAAAAATATACTTATTGAGGAGTTCGGCAAGGATTACGGAACATATTTTTCTATACTTGGATGTATATCTACAGGCATAAATACTCAGGCTGGTATAGAGGCCGCACTTGGTAATATAAGTGCAGGAGGTTTTCTAAAACGTCTGATGGAAGATTATTCGTTGATTTCAAAAATCAGGCCTTTCGGTTCGTCGGAGGGCAGTAAGAATATCCGTTATGAAATTGCTGATAATTTCCTCCGCTTTTGGTTTAAATATATTCACAAGGACAGATCAATAGTGGAAATTGGTAACTGGAATTTATTGCGGAAAATAATATCGGATGATTATACTACCTACACCGGTGACATATTGGAAAGGTATTTCAGACAAAAGATGATTGAGAGCATGAATTACCGTTCTATCGGAAACTGGTGGAATCCGAAAAATAAGGAGAATCAGTGCGAGATTGATATAATAGCGATAACGGCGGATAATAAGAATGTTGAGATATATGAAGTGAAGAGGAATCCTGAGAGATACAAGGAGAATGTACTCAAGGAAAAGATAGACCACCTTATGATAAAACATAAGGAACTGAAAAAGTATTCTTTGTCTTTTGGGAATCTTTCGATGAAAGATATGTAGTATAAGTGTTATTCTTTTGATATCTGAATATATGTCAATCTGGAGCCGTCTAATGGGAATTAAAGATACCGGCAATGCAAAAGGTATTGTTGGCGAAAAGAATGTGTCGTATGATTCATTGCGTTATGCTTTCATAGACTTGGAGGTCGGTGTGAAAGATCGCGTCATACATGATATTGGTGCTCTCAGATATGATGATGCGGTTTTCCATAAGGCTGCGAAACAGGAATTGTTGCAGTTCCTTTCCGATGTGGATTATCTGTGTGGACATAATATAATTCATCACGATGCGAAATATCTGTTCAAAGATGAACCTTGCCGTTGGCTTTTGGTTGATACCCTCTACGTTTCTCCATTATTGTTTTCTGAACGTCCGTATCATAGACTTATAAAAGATGACAAACTGATTAACGACCAGTTGAACAATCCCGTAAACGATTGCGAAAAAGCCAAGGATTTACTCTTTGATGAGATATCGCGCTGGAAATCACTTCCGGATGAAAAGCAAAAAATGTTTGCATCACTCTTGAGAGGTAAAGAGGAGTTTGAAGGCTTCCTCAGTATGGTTGGTGCAGAGTATTTGGGCGAAGACGTCTTGCCCGAAGTGATAAAGCGTCTTTATTCAAAGAAGATATGTCAGCATGCTGATGTTGAAACGTTCATTAATCGTTATTCATGCGAATTGGCATATGCACTGGCTCTTATAGATACCACGGATTATCGTTCCATTACGCCCGGATGGGTGCTCCGTAATTTCCCGGAGGTGGAATACATAGTTAAAGAATTGCGTAATAAAAGATGCATTGAAGGTTGCGATTATTGTAATTCTCAGCTCGATGTGGTACAGAATCTGAAAGCATTTTTCGGTTATGATCAGTTCAGAACCTACGACGGTGAACCGCTCCAGGAGAAGGCAGCAAGGGCGGCTGTGGATGGTAAATCTCTTTTGGCAATATTCCCTACCGGCGGAGGAAAATCACTTACATTCCAGTTGCCGGCACTCATGGAAGGGCGTATCGTCCATGGTCTGACGGTAGTGATTTCTCCGTTACAGTCGTTGATGAAGGATCAGGTAGACAATCTGTCCGACCGAGGTATAACCGATGCTGTTACTATAAATGGTTTGCTCGACCCAATCACGAGGGCATCGTCCATTCAGAGTGTGCAGAACGGTGAGGCTTCGCTATTGTATATCGCGCCTGAAATGCTTCGCTCGAAAACTATTGAAAAGATTCTCCTGGCCCGTCATATAGTAAGATTTGTAATAGACGAGGCACATTGTTTTTCATCCTGGGGACAGGATTTCAGAGTAGATTATCTTTATATAGGAAAGTTTATAAAGGAATATCAGAAAAAGAAGAAGTGCAAGAATCCTATTCCTGTTTCATGTTTTACCGCTACGGCCAAACAGAAAGTTGTACAGGATATTTGCGATTATTTCAAGCAGACGTTGGACCTTGATTTGGAACTCTTTGCCTCTTCTGCATCAAGAACCAATTTGCGGTATTCGGTGATATATGCAGAGACAGACGAAGATAAGTATATTAAACTAAGGCATCTTGTTTCTGATACGGATTGTCCGACAATTGTCTATGTGTCACGTACCAAGCGAACGAAAGACCTTGCTGTCAGACTGTCACGTGACGGTTTTAAGGCTTTGCCTTTCAATGGAAAGATGGATTCGGATGAGAAGATAGCCAACCAGGATGCTTTCATGAACGACCAGGTGCGTATAATTGTGGCCACATCCGCATTCGGTATGGGCGTTGACAAGAAAGATGTTGGACTTGTGATACATTATGACATATCTGATTCTCTGGAAAACTATGTGCAGGAAGCCGGTAGGGCAGGGCGCGACCCGCAACTTGACGCTAAGTGTTACGTTCTGTACAGTGACAATGACCTGGACAAACATTTCATATTGCTTAACCAGACGAAGTTGAGTATCAGCGAGATACAGCAAGTGTGGAAAGCTGTTAAAGACTTGACAAAACAGCGTATGCGGGTATGCTGTTCGGCTTTGGAGATTGCAAGGCAGGCAGGATGGGATGATTCCGTCTCTGATATAGAAACACGTGTAAGGACGGCTTTGGCAGCATTGGAACAAAGCGGATATCTTGAACGTGGAAACAACGTTCCTCATGTATATGCCACCGGCATTACGGTAAAAAATATGGACGAGGCACGTGGTCGTCTGTCTGCTTCTCTACTTTTCGGAAGTGATGAGATAGAGAATGCCGTGAGGATTATAAAATCTCTTATTTCACAGAAAAACATAGCAAAGGCACAGGATTCTGAGGCAGAATCACGTGTTGATTATCTTGCAGATATTCTCGGGCTGAATAAATGGGAGGTGGTATCTGTTGTCGAGAGAATGCGTCAGGAAGGTATATTGGCCGACAGTAGAGATATATCGGCTTATTTGCTTGATGCCGGTGATTCGGAACGCAAATCACGTCTTATTCTTGAAAAATTCGCAAAACTTGAGCAATATATTCTAAACCATATACCTGATGAATCATTGCATATATCGTGCAAACAGCTGAACGACAATGCCGTAAAAGAAGGTATAGCTACATCTAAAGAGAAAGATATCCGTACATTGCTATATTTTCTCACTGTAAAGGGTTATACACGCAAGAAAGAAGATCCGGCTCATAATATGGAAATCCGCCGTTTGGCCGATATGGAATCTACGTTAAAGCGTTTTGAGAAAAGGCTTGAAGTGGGACGTTTTGCCGTAGAATGGCTTTATAAGTTGGCGGCTGAGGCAGAAAGAGAGGATAAACAGAGTAAGGCTGTTCAATTTTCTGTAGTGGAATTGTACAATATGATAAAGTCCAGTCCGCAATCGTTGTTCGGAGGACTTGAAAATCTGCAGTTGGAAGATGTGGAGGAAGCTCTTCTTTATCTGTCTAAGATAGGTGCTTTAAAATTGGAAGGAGGTTTCCTTGTATTGTATAATGCTATGGACATCAGAAGGATAAAAGATAATAAGTCGAGATATAAGATTGACGATTATCGTATGCTAAATGAATTCTATAAGCAGAAAATACAGCAGGTACATATAGTGGGCGAGTATGCCAATCTTATGGTAAAAGATTATAATGCCGCATTGCAGTATGTGCAGGACTATTTCCAGATGGATTACAGAAAGTTTGTGACCAAATACTTTAAGGGGGAAAGGGTTAGTGAGATACAAAGAAATATCACTCCGGGGAAATATAAGCAGTTATTTGGTGCACTGTCTAAACGTCAGATGGAGATAATATCCGATAAGGAATCACGCTGTATTGTAGTTGCAGCAGGTCCCGGAAGCGGTAAAACGCGCGTACTTGTACACAAACTTGCTTCACTGCTTCTGATGGAAGATGTAAAACATGAGCAACTTCTTATGCTCACTTTCTCACGTGCTGCAGCTACAGAGTTCAAGCAACGGCTTATGGGACTGATTGGTAATGCCGCACATTTCGTCGAGATAAAGACATTCCATTCCTATTGTTTTGATTTACTTGGCAGGATAGGCAATCTTGATGAAGTAAAGGATGTTGTTGCCAAAGCTGCAGAAATGATAAACAATGGTGATGTAGAACCAAACAGGATAGGGAAGACCGTTCTTGTAATAGATGAGGCACAGGATATGGGAGCGGAAGAATTTGCGCTTGTAAAAGCTCTTATGTCAAACAATGAGGATATGCGTGTGATAGCGGTTGGTGATGACGACCAGAATATCTATGAGTTCCGTGGCTCGGATTCAGGATATATGTTCCGTATGTCGCAACAGCTGGGAAGCAGATTTATAGAAATGACAGAGAACTACCGAAGTGCTGCACATCCCGTTCGCTTTGCCAACAGTCTCGTGAGATATATTTCCAACAGAATGAAAACTACACCAATCATCTCAAAAAGAGAAGAAAATGGTTGGGTGGAAGTAACACGTCATGTTTCGGATTATATGTACCAGCCGTTGGTTGAGAAACTGCTGCAAAACAAGAAAGGAGGTACATCGTGCGTACTAACTCAGACTAATGAGGAGGCGGTAATTATTACTGCTTTATTAAGAAGATATGGCATAAGTGCCAAGTTGATACAGTCGATGGATGGTTTCGCTTTCTGCAATATGGCCGAAGTGAGGTATCTGATGAAATATATATCCAAACGTGTAAGTAGTCCTTTGATATCTGATGATTTGTGGCAGGAGGCCAAACAGGCTACATTTGCCGCATACAATGGAAGCCAGAGTCTGTCATACGTGAAGCGTTGTACAGAATTGTTTGAACAGACTAATAAAAACAAATATTTCAACGACTTTAGGGAGTTTGTTATGGAATCTTCGTTGGAAGATTTCTGTGACCTGTCAGGTGCGGAGGTAGTGGTATCTACTATCCATAAGTCAAAGGGACGTGAGTTTGATGATGTCTATATGCTGATATCTGGCGGATATACCAAAGATGACAATCTTATGCGCCGTTATTATGTAGGCATCACACGTGCCAAAAACAGATTGTACATACACACCAGCTGTGATTTATTCAGCCGTCTTGGTGCTGACAAATATTCTGTTGATGATAAACAATATTCCATGCCTGAAGAAATAGTTCTACAGTTGTCACATAAAGATGTCTTTCTGAGCTATTTTAAAGGTATAAAGCGCGAGGTCTTATCCTTGAAGTCAGGAGATCAGTTGATTTACAGAGATTTTACTCTTTATGAAACTGTTAATAACAAGCCTGTAGGTAGATTATCTCAAAAAATGCAATATACATTGATGGAATGGAAGGAAAGAGGATATGACGTAAAGTCTGCAACAGTACGTTTTATAGTGGCATGGAAACCAAAGGATGCTCCAAAAGAAGAACAGGAATCTGCGGTATTGTTGGCTGATTTGGTGCTTTCATTGTGAAATATTAATATGGATGATTCTTTTTGATAGTCTTTGGAGATAATCTTAATACTTTTGATTAATTACGATTATTAGGTAATTGATGATGGTATCATAGTCGGGCAGGCAGTTATAATTGGCTTACTGCGAATATGTGTGTCGTGAAAATTATTAAAGAGTTTTGATAAAAATAAAAACGAGGCTTTTTCATATCACTGAAACGGCCTCGTTTTATTATTTAATTGTAATTAGGATTATTCCTCAATAGCAGCTTGCGCCGCAGCCAATCGTGCGATAGGTACGCGGAACGGAGAACAAGATACATAGTTCAATCCAACCTTGTGGCAGAATTTAACAGATGAAGGTTCACCACCGTGTTCACCACAGATACCGCATTTTAAATCAGGACGTACTGAGCGACCCTTTTCTACTGCCATTTCTACCAACTGGCCTACACCGTTCTGGTCGAGTACCTGGAATGGGTCAACCTTAAGAATCTTCTTTTCAAGATATACAGGCAGGAATGAAGCGATATCATCGCGTGAATAACCGAATGTCATCTGAGTCAGGTCGTTTGTACCGAATGAGAAGTATTCGGCTTTAGATGCAATCTTGTCTGCAGTCAGGGCAGCACGAGGAATTTCAATCATTGTACCAACCTTGAATGGAATTTCCACACCTTCTTTTTCGAAAAGTTCTGCAGCGGCTTTGCGGATAACTTTCTCCTGAGCTTCGAATTCATAAAGAATACCGGTCAGTGGAACCATTATTTCAGGATGAGGGTCGTAGCCTTCTTTTTTGAGCTCTACTGCTGCACCAAGGATAGCCTGAGTCTGCATTTCTGTAATTTCAGGATATGTGTTACCCAAGCGGCAACCGCGGTGTCCCAACATAGGGTTGTGTTCGCAAAGGCTGTCAACTCTCTGACGGATATATTCAACAGTCACTCCCATAGCCTGTGCCATTTCTTCTTGTCCCTTCAAATCGTGTGGTACGAACTCGTGCAAAGGTGGGTCAAGCAGGCGGACATTGACAGGACATCCGTCCATAGCCTTGAATATACCCTTGAAGTCAGCTTTCTGATAAGGAAGAAGTTTTGCCAGTGCTTTTTTGCGTCCTTCTACATCGTTGGCAAGAATCATTTCGCGCATTGCTATAATCTTCTGATTGTCGAAGAACATATGTTCTGTACGGCAAAGTCCGATTCCTACTGCACCGAAACCGCGTGCCACTTCTGCATCGTGAGGAGTATCGGCATTTGTACGAACTTTGAGTCTTGTATATTTATCACACAAATTCATCAGTTTAGCGAAATCGCCTGAAACTTCGGCAGCTTTTGTAGGAACTTCACCTTGATATACATCTCCTGTACTACCATTCAAGGAAATGTAATCGCCTTCCTTCAATACAGTTCCGTCTATCTCTATTGTGCGAGCTTTGTAGTCGATATTGATTGCACCTGCACCTGAAACACAGCATTTACCCATACCGCGTGCAACTACGGCTGCGTGTGATGTCATACCGCCGCGTGCTGTAAGGATACCTTCGGCAGCAGTCATACCTGCAAGGTCTTCAGGTGATGTTTCTATACGGACGAGAACCACTCTGTGTCCGTCGGCTCTCCACTGTGCAGCGTCTTCTGCAAAGAATACTATCTGACCGCAGGCAGCACCCGGTGATGCAGGAAGCCCACGAGTAAGTGCCTTGGCTGTGCGTAATGCTTCCTTGTCGAATACAGGGTGGAGGAGTTCGTCAAGCTTGTTAGGCTCGCATCTCTTGATAGCTGTCTTTTCGTCGATAATTCCCTGTTCAAGCATTTCCATTGCTATGCGAACCATGGCTGCACCTGTACGTTTACCGTTACGGGTCTGCAGGAACCAGAGCTTGCCTTCCTGAACTGTGAATTCCATATCCTGCATGTCATGATAGTGGTTTTCAAGTTTAGTCTGGATGGCATCAAGTTCCTTGTATATTTCAGGCATTGCTTCTTCCATTGATGGATATTTTGAAGCTCGTTCTTCTTCTGAGATACCCTGAAGAGCAGCCCAACGCTGTGAACCGATTTTTGTAATTTGCTGTGGAGTACGGATACCTGCCACAACGTCTTCTCCCTGTGCATTGATGAGGTATTCACCGTTGAAGAGGTCTTCTCCTGTTGCAGCATCGCGAGAGAATGCCACACCTGTGGCTGAAGTATCCCCCATATTACCGAATACCATTGCCTGTACGTTTACTGCAGTACCCCATTCGGCAGGTATTCCTTCCATTTTACGATATAGGATGGCACGTTCGTTCATCCATGAGTCGAACACTGCACAGATAGCTCCCCAAAGCTGTTCGTATGCGCAAGATGGGAAATCTTTTCCTGTCTGTGCCTTTACGGCTGCCTTGAATCTCACTACCAGTTCCTTCAGGTCTTCTACTTCAAGTTCGTTGTCCAAGCGTACGCCCTTAGCTTTCTTTACATCTTCTATAATAGCTTCAAACGGGTCGATGTCTTCCTTGTTTGTAGGTTTCATTCCGAGAACCACATCACCATACATCTGTACGAAGCGGCGGTATGAATCCCATGCGAAACGTTCGTTTCCTGTCTTTCTTGCAAGACCGGCTACTACTTCATCATTAAGACCAAGATTAAGAATAGTGTCCATCATACCGGGCATTGAAGCGCGGGCACCTGAACGTACAGAAACAAGAAGCGGATTTTCCACATCGCCGAATTTCGATTTCATCAGCTCTTCCACACCTTTGATGGCCTTTTCCACGTCATCTTTCAGTAAAGCTACAACTTTATCCTTTCCTTCGGCATAGTATTCATTACATACATCTGTTGTTATGGTGAAGCCCGGAGGTACCGGAACGCCAATAAGATTCATTTCTGCAAGATTTGCACCTTTTCCCCCAAGTAAGTTTCTCATGTCGGCTTTTCCTTCGGCCTTACCGTTTCCGAAGGTATAGACTCTTTTTGTTTCCATGTTTAGTGTAAGGTTTTTAAGTTATTAGTTATTTAAATTAATATCATTCTCTTATTTATTTACAGGTTGTAAATTTTGTAAAATACTGTCTGTTTTTCTTTAATGATGGCAAAACTATATATTTTTTGCGGATAAACAAACATATAATTTATATTCTACAACATGTTTTTGTAATGTCTATATAGCAAAATCAACTATTTTGCAAATCATGGTATATTGTCGGAAAAAATGACTAAATTTGCTCCCAAATTGGTTTTATTGAAAAATAACGTGGCAAGAAAGAAAAAAGAACTACCTTTATTGGAAAAGGTAACGATAACAGATGTGGCCGCAGAAGGCAAAGCCTTGGCTAAAGTGAACGATTTAGTAGTGTTTGTCCCGTATGTAGTGCCGGGAGATGTTGTTGACCTGCAAGTGAAACGAAAGAAGAACCATTATGCAGAGGCAGTGGCTGTAAAGTTTCATGAGAAATCTCCAATGAGGGCGGAACCTTTCTGTCAGCATTATGGTGTGTGTGGAGGATGCAAATGGCAGTGTCTTTCGTATGAAGACCAGATACGCTACAAGCAGAAACAGGTGTTTGACAATCTGACACGTATCGGAAAAGTGGAACTTCCTGAATTCATGCCTATTTTAGGTTCGGAGAAAACCAAGTTCTATAGAAACAAGCTTGAATTTACTTTTTCAAATAAGCGTTGGCTCACTGAAGAAGAGGTGAAGCAGGATGTGAAGTATGACCAGATGAATGCTGTAGGTTTCCATATTCCGGGAGCCTTCGACAAAGTTCTGGCCATAGAGAAGTGCTGGCTTCAGGATGACATCTCCAACAGAATCAGAAATGCTATACGCGACTATGCATATGAGCACGACTATACTTTCTTTGACTTGCGTTCTCAGGAAGGATTGTTAAGAAATATGATGGTCCGTACATCGTCTACAGGCGAGCTTATGGTGCTGTTGCAGTGTAAGGTTGTGACTGACGATGACCGTACCAAGATGATGGAGATACTTCAGTTCGTGGCCGATTCGTTCCCTGAAATCACATCTCTGATGTATGTTATCAATAATAAATGTAACGATACTATAGGTGACCTCGATGTGGAAGTGTTCAAGGGTAATGACCATATCTTCGAGGAAATGGAAGGGCTGAAGTTTAAAGTCGGACCAAAATCATTCTATCAGACCAACTCAGAACAGGCGTATAATCTCTATAAGGTGGCAAGAGAGTTTGCCGGTCTTACAGGCGACGAACTCGTTTATGACCTTTATACCGGAACAGGAACTATTGCCAATTTCGTGTCGCGCAAGGCAAAGAAGGTGATAGGTATAGAATATGTGCCTGAAGCAATAGAAGATGCTAAGGTTAATTCTGCGATAAACGGTATCGACAATACACTGTTCTATGCCGGAGATATGAAGGATATCCTTACGCAGGATTTCATTAATGAGCATGGCCGTCCGGATGTAATCATCACAGACCCTCCACGCGCAGGAATGCACAATGACGTAATCGATGTGATAATGTTTGCTGCACCTAAAAGGATAGTATATGTAAGCTGTAACCCGGCTACTCAGGCGCGCGACTTGCAGTTGCTTGATCCTATGTATAAGGTAATGGCCGTTCAGCCTGTAGATATGTTCCCTCACACACATCATGTGGAAAATGTTGTTCTCCTTGAGAAAAGAGAAGAAGCATAAAACAAACTAAAATCTGAAGAGAAAGTGGAAGAAAGAAAGAACAGACCGGGAAAACGACCGGTGGCACGTGCTGCAAATAAATGTACTGTATATAATGTGTCGGAACCATCGGAGCTGATGGAATTTCTGATGAAAAAGATGTCAGGTATCAGTCGCACACGAGTTAAGGCATTGCTTACCAACCGTGTGGTGATGGTCGACAATAATATTCAGACGCAATATAATTTCCCTCTGAAACCGGGAATGAAAGTCCAGATAAGCAAGGAGAAGAACAAGCATGAGTTCCATAATCCATTGCTTAATATACTGTATGAAGATGCCTATATTATAGTAGTGGAGAAGAAGGAGGGACTTCTGTCTGTAGCTACCGACCGTCAGAAAGAGCGTACGGCGCAGCATATTCTGAATGAATATGTCAAACGTCAGAACCCGCGAAACCGTGTGTTTGTGGTTCATCGTCTTGACCGCGAAACGTCCGGAGTGATGATGTATGCCAAGGACGAAAAAACTCAGCACACACTGCGTGACAACTGGCATGAGATCGTATTCGACCGCCGGTATGTATCCGTCGTAATGGGTGATATGGAGAAAGACCAGGGAACTGTAGAGTCATGGCTTACAGACCGTAAGCTTTATGTAAGCTCGAGCGACTATGATGACGGCGGAAAATTCTCCGTTACACATTATAAGACTATAAAGCGTGCCAACGGCTATTCGCTTGTAGAACTAAATCTTGAAACAGGACGTAAGAATCAGATACGTGTGCATATGCAGACTTTGGGTCATCCGGTGGTAGGCGACTTGCGATACGGTTGTGAGTCCGACCCTTTGGGAAGGCTTGCACTGCATGCATTTAAGCTTTGTTTCTATCATCCTGTTACTGGGGAGGTTATGCAGTTTGAAACTCCTTATCCCGGCCCTTTTAAGAATCTGATGCTCAGGAAGTAAAATACTTTTATTATAAGTACTTTCCCGTTTGCTGAATATGATACTGTGTATCTGTTTGGCAAACGGGTTCTTTTTTATATGCAGATATTCTGATATTTGTTTTAAAATTCTTCGACAGAGAAACCGTAACACGACCGTGTAACGGGTGTAACACGTTCGTGTTCCGCCCGCGTCACGTACGTGTTCCGCGCGTTACACGAACGTGTCACGCTTTTTATGACAGCGCGTTTTCTCCATTCCTTCCGTCCGTCTATATAAATATTTCCCCATTCTTAGTCTTTCCGTTTCTCCTGTTCTTACAGCCATTCCCCATATCTTTCCCTTGTAAAACAGAAATCCCGGTACATCCGTTTGAGAATAGACTGACCGGTTAATATATTATTATAATGTGTATACTATACCGCACATCCACATGTCTGTAACACCTTTGAAAAAAACACGATTTGATTTTTCATTGATTAACAGATATTTAAGTATAAACCTATAATTTTTTCGAAAAAAAACTTGTCGAAAGTATTGCATGAATGAAAAAAGTGCGTACCTTTGCATCCGCTTTCGAGAGGGAAAGTGGTTAAGCGATGACATGATGAACTGGTCGGGTAGTGAGCCGCGGATTAGCCAAGTATCTTACCTTGCAATGTCGCAAGGGAGCGAGAAAAGCTTTCCGGAAACATTTCTGAAAGATTTTTTCGAAAAAAATCTCGAAAAAATTTGCACAGTAAAAATAAACCACTTACCTTTGCATCCGCTTTCGCTTCAAAACAGAAAGCCAAGTTCTTTGAAAGATTTTAAATAAACAAACAGAATGTAGTACAAGCGTCACACATTATATTAATGGGTGATGAAAAAAGATAAACCGTCAATTTGAAAATAATTTTAACGGTATCCTGAACAGAGAAAAACAATATCCTTTATTGGATATACAAGATATTTTACAATGAAGAGTTTGATCCTGGCTCAGGATGAACGCTAGCTACAGGCT
>UQTJ01000001.1 GCA_900544075.1 uncultured Bacteroides sp. | reverse complement strand
TCTCCTTCAGGGATTACTTCTGCAAGCTGCTAAGAGAATTAAAAAAGGGAAGAACTGATTACGAAAACCTTCTTCCCATGACCTGACTTCGTCAATGCGCCACCCAAATTAAGATTCGCTGTTAGAAAGGTCAAAAAGTGGCTTTATGGCAAGGTGCTTCTCTGTCAGGAAGAGAGTTTTTGTAAAGAAAGAACCGTTTTCGGGTAACCTGACCTTTATTGTGGTGATAGTTTTTGCTGCATCAATCACCTTGTCGACACTCATCCCAATCTTGTTGACGGCAATGAGTCGCTCCAGTTCCTTATATACTTTGTAGGCGATGAAGCAAATGCATACATGTGCCTCTATCCTACGTTCCGTAAAGTGGAACATCGGACGCATTTCCAGAGTTCCTTTTGAAATACGGAATGCACGTTCCACTACCCAAAGTCCATGATACCCGGCAATGACACGCTCTGCGTCAAGATCTGTATTGGTAATATAGCCCTTGAGCTCGTCCCACTTGCAGTCCTCTGCAATCTTCTCCTCACTGATGACAACCTCTATGTCCTTGCTGATTTCAAGAAACTTGTTGTAGCCACGCTTGTTCACCTGATTCTTTGTAATGCGTCCGCTCTTGTAGGCTTTCCTCAATCGGGCAATGCCACGGTCACGGTTGTAGGCATCCTTCTTCGCACGTTTGTCGGAATAGCTGACGACAAGTCGTTCTCCATTCTCACGCCTGTAGCTGTAGCAGGCTTTGTCTGTCTTCTCCTGTGATAGAATCCATTGCTTCACGCTTGCACTTTCACTCTTGATTCGGGCTCCTATGATGTACTTGTAACCGGCCTCCTGCAGCAAGGTGACATTGTCCTTGTTCATCAAGCCGGAGTCTGCCACCACAACAAAATCATCACCAAGTGTGAACCGCTGCTTGAAGTCATCTATCATCGGGATCATGGTGAAACCCTCGTACTGGCTGCCGTTTAACAGAGAGTATGAAAGGGGATAGTCTCCTTCTGATACCAGCAGACCGAGTACAACCTGTGACTCTGCCGTCTTGCCATCCTTTGAAAAGCCCGGCTCACGCAGTACATCCGTATCTCCGGTCTCAAAGTAGAGCGTGGTGACATCATAAAAAATCAGTCCAATCTTGTCCCCGAACAGTTTCCGGGTGTGCTCTACGCTGATTTGATGCGCAAGCTCCATCTGGGTATTGTAGAGCTTGTCCATGTAGCGGTAGATGTGGTTGAGGTCAACATCTTCATCGTAGTATGACTTCAAGTAATCCACTGTGGCAAGTTTGCTTCCGGGTTGAGACACCCTCGCGATTACCAGATGACGCAGAATCTCATCAGGTATGCGGTTGAAACCAATATTGTCATAGATTTGATTAAGGAGAAGCTGAGTGCCGTTGATCAACACGTTATCGATATTGCTGAGAAAACGCTTCGTCTCCTCGACTTCTTTTCCCTTGCGGTCATCGAAATCAAGTTCCTGCTGGTAACCGAACGAACGTATCCATGTGGCTGCCTGCTCACACAATGAATCTATCCCCTCTTTGGATATAGAAGAACCAAATGATTTTATTTCTTTATACTTTCCACTCGCTTTGCTGACAACCACCACACTTGTAGAGCCAGAACGGTTATGTTTCTTTTGTACATAAATGGTACAAAAGTACACTTTTTCTGCTTGCGCCACCCAAAACCACCCAATTATTTTACGTAATTTGCTGATTTTCATTCTGCGCTATATGATGGCGAACAAAAGTGATGAAGTCAGGAGAAAATGTGTACTTTTACCCATGGTTATTCATTTTAGTTTAGCGACTTCAAAATAACCACAAAGGGCTGACTCCTGCAATAGGTGCCAGCCCTAATTTGGTCTGCGCTTAAAAAGTTTTATCGGACAGCAATATTTCCGAATAGAGAAAGATGCATATCTTGTTTGGTCTTATGCAATATTAGGCTATTTTTTGTATGCTCATGCATTTATTTATGCAGTTTATTTTCTGGTTAGTTATTTTCTAACTAGCTATTTCCCAACAGAATATTAAAAATAGAACATTGACAGGCTTATATTATCATTTCGAATTCTGCTTTGCTTACTTGGTATATTTCAATACCGCCTTCACCGGAAAATGGTCTGAAGGGATGCGTGCTTCATACTTTCCAGTAGCTTCATTCTTAATTCGGTAAGTATCTGTCAGTACTCCGTACTTTTCAACAGCGAAGTTTTTAGTAACGAAGATATGGTCGATACGGTTGGGAGTATATGTGTTCGGATTCCATCCCGCACATGTTCCATTAGTTGCATATCTCAGTTGCGCGACCTCATAAGAGTCTGATAATATTCCGGATTCATGAAGTACTTGATAGCTTTCGCTGGTCTGGTCTACATTGAAATCTCCAGTGAGTATGACGGGGTCTTTGCCACACATCTCTTTAATCTTGCTGATAACTAACCTGGCACTTTCGCGACGTGCCACTACTCCGATATGGTCCATGTGCAGGTTAAAGAACCAGAATCTGAACTTGCCTGTAATATCCTTGAATTCTCCCCATGTACAGATGCGGGTATAGGCTGCATCCCATCCTTTATTCGGCTTCGAGGTATCTTCCGATAACCAAAAATTCCCGGATTTGAGTAGCTTGAATTTATCCTTCCGGTAGAAGATAGGCGCATATTCCCCTTTCGTTTTCCCGTCATCCCGTCCTACGCCTATATAGCTGTATTGCGGCAGGGCATTCAACATATCTTCCAGTTGGTTATGTTTCACTTCCTGCGCTCCGAATATATCGAAGTTATGAAAGGTGATTAACTGGGTGAGTACCGGGCAACGCTGTTCCCAGCCGTTTCCGGCTTTGGCATCGTTCGGGTTACTGTTTCGTACATTATAAGAAGCGACATTCAGTTGCTGCGCATTCATTATTGACACACCGCAGAGCGCCAATACAATAAAAAGTTTTCTCATTGTTTCTTTATTGTTAGATGGTTATTAAGTATCTTTTTCTTCTGTCTGTCCGCTCCTGTATTCTTTGGGAGAAGTGTTGTATAACTTGGCAAACTCCCGGTAGAAATAAGACTTGTTTGAGAAGCCCGATTTATACATAATCTCAGTAACGGTGAGTTTGGTGGTCTTTAATAGTCCCGCTGCATATTTCAGGCGGATGGTACGGACAAATTCGCTTGGTGTCTTTTCCGTCAATTCTTTGAGTTTACGGTACAATCCCGCTTTGCTTACTCCTATAAAGTCTGCGAGAGAATCCGGGTTTATGGATTCGTCATCAATATTATCTTCAATGAATTTGATAATCTTGTCCAGTAACAGCTCATCCTCTTTATGCATGGTGATTCCATCCCTTACGATGAGAGAGGAACGGCTGGATTTGAAATACTCTTTCATCAGAGAGTATTTATTAATCATATTCTCTACCGCGCTCAATACATGTCTCGGATGGAAAGGTTTGGGGATATATAAGTCCGTTCCATGATTGTAAGCGTTAATCTGGTCTTCGATGGAGTTCTTGGCAGAGATATGGATAATCGGAATGTGGGCAGTCCGCTCGTTGGCTTTCAATATATCCGTCAGAGTGATGCCGTCCAGCCTGGGCATCAATACATCGCTGATAATAATATTTGGCTGTTTCTGTTCGATTTCTTTCAGCGCCTCTTCCCCGTCGGCTGCTTCCCGAACTTGGTAGTAAGGAAGCAGGATATCTTTCAGAAGTTCGCGGATATTCTTTTCATCTTCTACAATCAATATACTAATGTCCTTTTGTTTAGGGACAAAAAGCATTTCACTGGCTTCTATCTCTTCTTCTGCCGGCTGACTTTCTTTTCCGGAATTCACGTGCATGGACGGTAGAGATACATTGAATTCTACATACTCTCCCAATGCACTTCCTACGTTGATTTCTCCACCCAATAACTCCGTCAGGCTCTTGGTCAGATTCAGACCGACTCCGGTGCTTCCCGCATGTTTCAGGTTACTACTCTCAAAAATCTTGAACCGGCTGAATATTTCACTCATTTGTTTCTCAGTCAGCCCCTTGCCCGAGTTTCGGATTTGGAAATGCAATGTCCCGTCAGTAACATTCTTCCGTATTTCAGCACGGATATATCCGCCGGACGGCGTATATTTGAATGCGTTGGAAGTCAAATTGAATATTATTTTTTCTAGTGCATTCCGGTCTGTTGTAAAGGATGATACTTCTTTGCTTTTGAAGCTGAAGTCTATCTTGTTTTCTTCGGCAATTTCGGTATAGTTGTCCGATACATAATCGACGAGTAACTGAATATCCACTTTTTCAGCATAGATAGCCGTATGTCCCGCTTCTGCTTTTCGGAACTCCATCAGTTCGTTGATAAGCTTCTGCATCCGGTCGGCATTGTTCTTGATGATGTAGATATATCTTTTTGTATAACTGTCAAGGTCTGCCTTCTCCAGCAAGTGCTGTGCCGGGCCGTATATCAGTGTCAACGGAGTGAAAAACTCGTGTGCCACATTCGTGAAGAAGTTCAACTTCGATTCATGGATACGTTGCTGGTTTTGTTTTTCGATATGTTCCAGTAGAATCTGACGGTTTAGCCGAATTCTATTCTTGATGACGGATTGCGTGATATAGATAGCAATGGCAATCAGGATAAAATAAATAATAAAAGCGGTGATACTGAGCCACCAGGGGTAAGCGATGTCCAAATTGAGGGAATAGATTTCGTTGCTCCATACCCGGTCGCCATTGGTGCATTTTACTTCCAGTTTATATTTTCCCGGCGGCAGTTTGGTGATAACGATATTCGGGTTATTCTCATTGTAAATCCATTCGTCGGCAAATTCGATAATGCGGTAGCTGAACTCACAATTCTCATTGTTGATAAAATCATGTGCGGCAAATCCCAAAGTAATATAAGGCTCGTCGTAGTCCAGCCGGAGCGTATGATTACGGATACGTTCGTAGATATTCTGGCTTGTATTGTTTATCTTCAGGCTGTTCAGGCTTAACGATGCGATATGTTCCCGCAAACGTATCTTGTTCTCGTCGAAATAGTTCAACCCGCAGACTCCGCCGAAATACAGCCATCCGGCTTTGTCCTTAAAAATAGCCCCATCAGAAAATTCGTCGTTTTGCAGCCCGTTTCTTGAGGAATAATTGGTAATTTTTCCCGAGGGCAAGTCGATAAAGGAGATACCTTGATTGGTGCTTGCCCAAATATTCCCGTTCTCATCTTTCAGGATGCCGTGAATCGTATTATTGGGCAATCCGTTATTATCCGTATATTCAATGATGGAAGGCGGTGTGGCTGTCGGGAACAATCGGTTAAGACCATAACTGGTACCTATCCAGATACTGGCAGAATCTCCTTTAGTCAGATAAATCACGTCATTGTTAGTCAGGGACAAGCCGGGGGCTATCTCACTCATCTGCCGGAAACGTTCGGACGCGATATCGAACTTATTAATTCCGCCCCCTCGCGTGCCTAGCCAAAGTTCATTCTCATCGTATCCGGCAATAATCGAATAAATGGTATTATTGCTTGGCGAAGAAGGGCCGGGAGATTTATATTGTTTCATGTCCGTTACTCTATAACTTTTTCCTTCCCTTTGCAGGCTCAGCTTGATAAGTCCGTAACCGGAAGTCCCCAACCATAAAAGTGAATCGTTATGGGTGAACAAGATACTGTACACTGCCCTGAAAGCAGAATATTCAGCAGGAATACCTAGTTTTTTCACCTGGCTGCCATTGAGTGGAATATAATTGATACCCTCCCCTTCGGTTCCGATGAATATATCCCCGGACATATTTTTGCGGATAGTATAAACGGAGTTGGAGATTAACCCGTTGCCCGTTGAAAGATAGGGGGTGACTCCCCGTTCCTGCTTGTCGAGCAGCAGGATACCTTCTCCTTTTGTTCCTACGAGTATATTGCCATTGTCTTCCTCACAAAAACAGCGGACAGGATAATTCGTTTTTACGGTATGGAAAGGCGAACTGTGTTCATAGACTTCCAATATCCCTTGTCCGTCCGTACCTACCCAAAGGATATTCTGCGAGCCGATATAAATAGTGAAAATGGAAGCTTTCTCCGGCAATTGGAGTAATTCCGTTGAAGTCCCATTTTCAAGATTATATCTGATGCATCCCCCCTCGATAAAGCTGATAAGGAGATATTCACCGTGGCAGATAGCTTGTGATACAGTCTTGTTCTCCGGAATATTTATACTGTCCAATATACGGTTATCTTGTGAAACAGTCAGCGTCCTGTCATCGTTAATGATAAGGCAGTCCTGGGAAAGATAAATATTGGAAACGGGGGCACAGTGCCTGATTTCTTCTTTAAACGAGAGTTCGGGACAGGAGTTGCGGACAGTCAGTTGATAATGCAATAATTGTCCATGTCCTGTGAGAAAGAATATCCGGTCTTTGGAATCAATGACGAAGTTCCTGATGTCATCAGGCAGGTCATTCTTCAAGGAAACAAACTCCTGTTTCCGGTCATCGAAACAGAATAGACCCTGCTCTTTCACATAACAGATAATATGCTTGCCGGAAGTGATACCCAGCAGAAATGACTTCTCCTGTTTCGGCGGATTATTCTGTGTACCTAAATAATAAGGAGTAAACTGTTGGGTAGAACGTTTCCACCGGTTCACCCCATAGTCCGTAGATACCCACAGGATAGAGTCGCTCTGCTCGATAATCTGCCAGATGACATTATTGCTGATAGACCCTGCATCCTTTTTATTATAAGAATAGGTTTTGAAGCTACGACCGTTATATGCATTTAATCCGTCCCATGTCCCTACCCAAAGCGTATGTTCCGAATCTTCGAGGAAACAATTCACCGAATTATTGGATAATCCATCCGCATTGGAAATCTGTTTTACTACATTCTGCGAATGTAATAAAGCAGGCATCAGGCATGAATAAATAAGGATGCAGATGTAACGTAAATATGAGTGTTTTCGTATAATCATGTTGCAAAGATAGAGAGGAAAAATAAGAAAACAAAGATAAAAATATGCTGTACAACACCTGTATACCCTTTTGAGAATATAGTGCACTCTTCCCGTCGTCGTGTGGGGTAGCTTTGCCACGAGAAATAAAAACAACACCTATTTAATGATTAGAAAATGGATATTGCAAAACGATTTCATCAGAACCCATTATTGAAACCATCCGATTTACAACCGGGAATAGAAGGTATGGAAATCACCTGTTTCCTTAATCCCGGAGTATTCCGCTTCGATGGAAAAACCTGGTTATTACTGCGGGTAGCCGAACGCCCCGTACAGAAACAGGGAGTGATTAGTTTCCCAGTATATAATAAGGAAGGGAAGATAGAAGTGCTTTCTTTCGACGAAAATGACCCGGAACTGGACGCTTCCGACCCTCGTGTGATAGGATATGCGGGACAGAATTATCTGACTACCATGTCTTATCTCCGGTTGGTATCGAGCGAGGACGGCATCCATTTTAAGGAAGAACCGGATTATCCGCCTATTTTCGGCAAAGGGGCATTAGAGGCTTTCGGCATCGAGGACTGCCGGGTGGCGACTACAGCCGACGGCTATTACCTGACGTTTACCGAAGTCTCTTCCGTTGCCGTCGGTGTAGGGCTGATTCATACCCGTGACTGGAAGAATTACACTCGTCACGGCATGATTTTTCCCCCTCATAATAAAGACTGTGCCTTGTTTGAAGAGAAGATAAACGGCAAATATTTCGCCTTGCATCGCCCGAGCAGTCCCGAACTGGGCGGCAACTATATCTGGCTTGCCGAATCACCCGACCGGTTGCACTGGGGCAACCACCGTTGCGTTGCGACCACTCGCTCCGATAGCTGGGACTGTGCCCGTGTGGGTGCGGGCGCCGCGCCTATCCGTACAGAGGAAGGCTGGCTGGAGATTTATCATGGTGCAGACTATCAGAACCGCTATTGCCTGGGAGCCCTTCTGCTTGACTTGAACGACCCCTCAAAGGTAATTGCCCGAAGCAAAGCTCCTATAATGGAACCGACTGCTCCCTACGAGCAGACCGGATTTTTCGGGAATGTGGTCTTCACGAACGGGCATTTGGTAGAAGGGGATAAGGTGACTGTTTACTACGGTGCGAGTGATGAAGTAATCTGCGGAGCGGAGTTCTCCATAGCGGAGATTCTTCGTTCATTAAAGTCATGACATATATAAAGGTATAGAATGAATAAATTGAAAAGAGAATATCAATTCTTCAAGCAGCAGACTCTCAATGTACGTGTACTGTTGATGACTAACCTGCTCTATGCGTTCGTGCTTCCTGTGGTGGAGATATTTGTAGGTGCTTATGTGATGCGCCACACGAGCGAGCCTGTTTCCGTAGCTTTCTATCAACTTTTTATGTATATCGGCATCATTGCGACCTCTTTTGTCAACGGCTTCCTGTTGCGGCATGTCAGCGTGAAAGTACTGTATGCGGGCGGGATATTAGTTAGCGGGCTGTCGATGTTTGCCATGATGCTGGTGAAGTCATTGGGCTTTGTAGAGTTAGGCATAGCAGGTTTTGTCCTCGGAGCCGCATCGGGTTTCTTTTGGACCAACCGCTATCTATTGACGCTCAACAACACGACCGATAGTAGCCGGAACTACTTTTTCGGACTGGAATCTTTCTTTTTCTCCATCACTTCGATAACTGTCCCTTTATTGATTGGCGCATTCATCAGCCAGATAGACGGCAAAGAAATCATGGGATGCCTGATTGATATAAATGGTGCCTATCGTTTGGTCACAGTCGGAGTCATAGTCGTTACCCTGTTTGCCGTAGCTGTCTTGTGGTGTGGTAAGTTCGCCAATCCGGTGCAGAAGAATTTTCTGTATTTCCGGTTTTGCACACTTTGGAAAAAAATGTTGTTGCTGGCTTCCCTGAAAGGAATGGTACAGGGATTTCTGGTGACTGCTCCTGCTATTCTGGTTCTGAAGTTAGTAGGTGATGAAGATGTGCTGGGTTTAATACAGGGAATCAGTGGTACACTGACAGCTGTTTTGGTTTATGTATTGGGACGAATAACCAAACCTGAGGACCGATCGAAAGTATTTATAGCCGGGCTACTTGTCTTTTTTATCGGTACTCTGTTCAACGGAGTCTTGTTTTCAGCCACCGGAGTGATTATCTTTGTCCTCTGTAAGGTAATCTTTCAGCCCTTGTTTGACTTGCCTTACTATCCCATTATGATGCAAACCATCGACGCAGTAGTTAAAATCGAGAAAAGAAATGAATACACTTATATTTTAAGCCACGAATTCGGACTATTCCTGGGGCGTGCTTTCGGGCTCATCCTTTTTATGGCGCTTGCCTTTGCCATATCACAGGATTTTGCATTGAAGTACGCATTGATACTGGTAGGAGCTTTGCAGTTGATAGCCTACCCGTTGGCCCGGAACATCATCAAACAGAACCAAACGGTTCGCTAATATTTCAAAACCATTAAGCTGCCATTGCAAACGGATGAATTATTATGTTGTACAGCACCTATATACCCTTTTGAGAATATAGTACACTCTATTTTTTGCGGGGTACGATAGTTTTGCCGGCAGAAAAACGATGAACGACCGATTTGGGAAAACTAAAAAAAACTACGTATGATAAAACAAAAATCTGTAATCTATTTAATCAGTATGATGACACTAGCTGGATGCTCCGGACAAAAACAGGCATCCGTAGCTGTCGAAGAACAGAGCGGACAATGGATACTCGGCCCTTTTGTCCGCCCGGAAGGGGTGAATCCGGTGATTTCCCCGCAACCGACTACTTTCCAATGCCCGATGCGCAAGCAGCCGGTAAGATGGGAAGAGAGTGACACTTTCAATCCGGCGGCAACCGTCAAGGACGGGAAGATTGTGGTACTCTACCGCGCGGAAGACAACTCGGCGCAAGGCATCGGAAAGAGGACATCCCGCATTGGCTATGCGGAAAGTACGGACGGAGTAACGATGAGCCGAGCGGACGCACCGGTACTCTTTCCTTCCGAAGACGATTTTAAAGAAATAGAATGGGAAGGTGGTTGCGAAGACCCGCGTGTGGCAATGACGGAAGACGGATTGTACGTCATGCTTTATACTGCCTGGAACCGCAATCTTCCCCGCTTGGCGGTGGCTACTTCCAGAGACTTGAAAAACTGGACGAAACACGGACTCGCTTTTGCGAAAGCGTACAACGGGCGTTTTGCCAATATAGCAAGCAAATCGGCTTCTATTGTCACCGGAGTGAAAGACGGCAGACTGGTCATTGAGAAAGTGGACGGCAAATACTTTATGTACTGGGGGGAGAATGCGGTATGTGCCGCAACTTCCGATAACCTGACCGACTGGACTCCGGTACTGAATGAAAACAACGAACTAAGAGAGATAGCCAAACCCCGCAGCGGGTATTTCGACAGCCGCCTGACTGAGTGTGGCCCACCGGCTATCAAAACCGTGAACGGTATTGTATTATTATACAATGGCAAGAACGGGTATAAGGAAGAAAGGGACTCAGCATATCCCGCAGGTGCTTATTGTGCAGGGCAGTTCCTGTTTGACGCCAACGACCCTTATAAAGTACTCGACCGTCTGGATAAACCTTTCTTTGTGCCCGAAGCCGCTTTCGAGAAGAGCGGTCAGTACAAGGACGGAACGGTGTTTATCGAAGGGCTGGCTTACTTTAAAAACAAATTATATCTCTATTATGGCTGTGCCGATTCGCAGGTTGCAGTAGCGATATGTGATGATAATATAGATTCGAAACTTAAAACACATAATTAATTTAATCTATGAAACATGTTTGTAAAATGAACACGGTTGTCTTAAAGTCGTTCAACGACCGGCTGAAGATATCTACTGTTTCAGCTTTAATGGCAGGGACTTTCCTGTGCGTGCCGTTTACGGTATATGCGGAAAGCCCTTCGGTATCGGGTATCGAACAGACCGTTCGGAATATCACGGTGAATGGTGTGGTTGTTGATGCCAGTGGAGAACCGGTTATCGGAGCTTCGGTGCAACTGAAAGGTGCTGCCGGTGTGGGGACGATTACCGATTTGGACGGTAAGTTTACCTTGTCGGTTCCCACTAATGGAGTGTTACAGATTTCGTATATCGGATACAAAACAACAGAAGTGCGGGTGAACGGACAAGCCGGACTGAAAGTAACTTTGCTGGAAGATACCGAGACACTGGACGAGGTAGTGGTGGTAGGTTACGGTATTCAGAAAAAGGCTTCCGTGACCGGTTCGGTAGCTGCCATCTCTTCGGACAAGTTGATGGAAGTAAAAGCTCCCAGTGTGACGAATATGCTTGCCGGACGTTTGCCGGGTTTGCGTGCCGTACAGCGTAGCGGAAGCCCCGGTGATGATGGAGCTTCCGTTGACATTCGCGGATATGGAAGCATGCTGGTGATTGTAGACGGTATCGAGCGTGATTATACGCAGCTCGACCCGAATGATATCGAGTCCATCTCTATCCTGAAAGATGCCGCCGCAGCGGTCTACGGTTTTAAAGGTTCAAACGGTGTTCTGCTGGTTACTACCAAGAAAGGGACGGAACAGAAGGTAAAGATAGAATATAACGGCTATGTAGGCTTTCAGAAAGTGACCCGCTATCCGGAGATGATGAATGCTTATGAGTATGCCTCTCTTTACAATGAAGCGATTCACAATGCCAACCCGTGGCGCGGAGCTTCCGCTTACTCGCAAGAACAACTGGAAGCTTACCGGAATGGTACGGCAGGTACGGACTGGTGGAGTGAGACGATGCGTAGCACCGCTCCCCAGACTTCACATAACTTGAGCCTGACAGGCGGTACGGAAAAAGTGAAATATTATATGTCTATCGGATATATGAACCAGGGCGGTATTATCCGTTCGGGCGACTGGAATTACCAACGTTACAACGTCCGTTCCAACCTGAGCGTGGAAGTGGCTAAGGGACTGAACGTGGAACTGCGTTTGAGCGGACGCTTCGACAACCGCAAAAAGCCTTACGATGGCGATAACCTGTTCCGTTCGGCACAAATGGCTATCCCGACTTACTCCATGTATGCCAATGACAACCCGGATTATTGGGGAGCCGTAGGAGATATGGCGAACCCCGTGCATGTTTCCAATTCGGACGACAGTGGTTATGAAGACCGCCTGCGTCGCGAATTTAACAGCTCGTTGGCTATTACCTGGCAGCTTCCCTGGGTGAAAGGACTGATGGCGAAAGCATTGGTTGCCTACGACTATACGAACAAGGAATGGAAAACGTGGCGGAAAGACCTCTCGGAATATACGTATGATTATGCGAATGAAGAGTATATAGAGAAAGTGGTTAATACCGCGCATCTGGAATCGAAACTGGAAAACTATGACAAACCGACCTATCAGTTCTCTATGAATTACAACAATACGTTTGCTAAAAAGCATAATATCGGTGCAATGCTCGTATGGGAAATGTATAATGACAAGAAGAACTGGGTGACCGGGACACGTGACTTTGCAATCGGGCTGATTCCTGACCTGGACTATGGGGATAAGACGAACCAGGAAGCTTCCGGTAAGACACAGGAAACAGCTCATGCCGGCTTGGTGGGACGTCTGAACTATGATTTCTCTAACCGTTATCTGGTGGAATTCAATTTCCGCTATGACGGAACCTATAAATTCCGTGCAGATAATCGTTGGGGATTCTTTCCTGGTGTTTCATTGGGATGGCGTGTTTCCGAAGAAGCTTTTTTCAAGAAACTGTTGCCCGATATGGATAATCTGAAAATCCGTGCTTCGTACGCCAAAGTGGGAGATGAAGGAGATTTCGACGCGTTCCAGTATCTGGATGGATATGAGTCTCACGGAAGCTATATCATGGGCAGCAACGGAGTGACTTCGGGCATGACTACGGTAGGTATGGCAAACCCGTGGCTGACTTGGTATGAATCGAAGATAATGAACATCGGCTTTGAGGCGTCTTACCACAGGGGACTGATTTCTGTGGAGTTCGACTGGTTCCGCAGAAACCGTTCCGGTCTGCCTGCCACCCGTGTAGGCTCATTGCCTACTATCTTCGGAGAATCAATGCCGCAGGAGAACCTGAATTCTGATATTAACACCGGATTCGAGATTGTAGTCGGGCATAGGAACCGGATTGGCAATTTCAATTATAATGTGTCGGCCAACTTCTCTACTACCCGGATTAAGTATGACTATGTAGAGCGGGCGGCTTCCACCAATATGTATAACGATTGGCGTGATAACACCAACGGGCGTTACAAGGATATCCGTTGGGGAAAGAAAGTAATCGGGCAGTTTACTTCTTTCGAGGAGATTTTGAACTCACCGGTTCAGGATAAGGACGGTAACCGTTCGCTGATGCCGGGTGATTTGAAATTCGAAGACTACAATGGCGACGGTATTATCGATGATAACGATACGCAACCACTCGGACACGGTGACACTCCTCGTATGTACTACGGGCTGAATATGTCCGGAGAATACAAAGGATTCGACCTGACTGTCTTCTTCCAGGGAGCTGCCGGACACGATATTTATGTAAGCGGGGATATTCTCGACCCGTTTATCCAGCAAGGTTTGGGTAATGGTCTGGCCATCATGACCGACCGCTGGCACCGGGAAGACCCGACCGACCCTTATAGCAAATGGATTCCGGGATATATGCCTGCCGCACGCGTGGCAGGTGTCGCTGATAACCGTTCCAGTAACTCATGGTCATTGCACAACGCAAATTACCTGCGCCTGAAAACCCTGGAACTGGGATACACGCTTCCTAAAGCCTTAACCAAAAAGGCGGCTATCGACCGGGTGCGTTTCTATATCAACTGTAACAATCTGCTGACTTTCACCAAGCGTGACGGACTGATGAAGAACGTCGACCCCGAAAGCAATTCCAGCGGAATACGCTATTACCCGCAGATGAAGACGTATAACTTTGGCGTAAATGTAACCTTCTAAAACCAGTAAAGACAATGAATAGGAATTATCTGAAATATATATTGATAGGTGGGGCATCCATCTTCGTATGGACCGGGTGCGATGATTATCTGAACCGTGAGAGTACCAGCGGTGTCAACACACCGGATTTGATTTGGCAAAATCCGAAAGCAATCACAGCCGTATTGGCGGATATGTATGACTCGGGACTGAAACTGGATGAGTTTGACGATTGGTATGGAAGCAAGAAGGCGAATCTGGCGAATCAGACCAGCTTCTCGGATGAGGCTACCGCCAGTTATCAGAAAGAGAGCGCATTCGATAAGTCGAACTCTACTTATTCTTATGGCGACTATGTATTCAACGACGACATGGTGACCCGCTACAAGCAAATCCGTATTGTAAACAACTTCCTGCTGAATATTGAGAAAACTTCCGTATTGAGTGAGGATGAGAAAGAAGAACTCGGTGCAGAAGCCCGTTTTATCCGTGCTATGCAGTACTTCGGACTGGTGAAGCGTTATGGGGGCGTTCCTTTGCTGACTGTTCCGCAAGAATATACCGCAGGAAATACGGAAGCTCTTTACCAGGCTCGTGATACGGAAGCCGCGACCTATGATTTCATTATCAATGAATGTAAGGCTATCTATGAATCATTGCCGGAAGTACGCAGCAGTGATGCCAAATACCGCGCAAATCGTGGAACGGTGCTTGCCTTGTGGTCACGTGCCGCACTGTATGCCGGTACTATCGCTAAGTATTCCAAAACGCTGACTCTCACAGGCGAGGCTGTTTCCAAAGGATATGTGTATATTCCCGAGACAGAAGCGGAACGTTACTTTGACGAATGTTATACTGCTTCATCGAAGATTCTGGATGAAATGGTTCCCCGTGTGTATAGCTTGTATAAATCGACCGGTACGGAAGCGGAAGAGCTGGCGCAGAACTTTTACAATCTCTTTTCCAAAACAGTGAATGGGGATAACGGAGAATATATTTTCCAGAAACAGTATAATGTGGCTGCCGGTAAAGGACATATGTGGGATAAACTGAATGTTCCTTTCTCTTATCGTGGCGACGGTTGGGGATGCGGCATGTCTCCGGTACTGGAAATGGTAGAGGAATTTGAATATATTGACGGTACGGAAGGGAAGCTGAAGATGAAAGACAGCAGTGGAAAAGCTATCAGCTATGATAGCCCGTATGATATCTTTAAGAATAAAGACCCTCGTTTATTAGGTTCGGTTTACCTGCCCGGTGCTGATTATAAAGGACACGGTGGCGGTAAAATCGAATGGCTACGCGGTGTCATCGACGGACAGGATGGGATAGGAACCAAGTATGAAGCTTCCGCCCAACCGGATAAGGAGAACAAGGTCGTAATAGACGGAAAGACTTATAATACTTCGGGAAAAGACGGTGGCTCGTTAAGTGTAGGCGACGCCAGTAAGACGGGGTTCTATCAGCGTAAATTCCTGGATGAAAGTCTGACGGACTATACGGACATCGACGCAAAACGTTCTTCTACTCCCTGGGTGGTTTTCCGTCTGGCAGAAATCTATCTGAATCGTGCAGAGGCTTGCATGGAACTGAACCGGCATCTGGACGTGGCTTTGAAGGATATCAATGAGATTCGCGGCAGGGCAGGTATCAAACTATTGACTGAGGGTGACCTGACGCTGGATAAAGTGCGCCATGAACGGAAAGTGGAACTTGCTTTTGAGAAGCATCGTTACTGGGATTTGAAACGTTGGCGCCTGGCTCATCTGGATGTAAGCAAAGGTGGTTTGACCAATTTCCGCGGCACGGCTCTCTGTCCGTATTACAATATTAAGAGCGGCAAGTACACCTTTGAAACCGGTGTGCCCGAAAAGAGAAAGCGTCTTTTCCTTGAAAAGAACTACTATACGATGTTCCGTGCCGAGGACTTGAGTACGAATCCGTTGATGGTACAGAATCCGGGTTACGGTAATTGATACATCCAATTTTAAAGAAGAAACGATATGAATAAAATAGTAAACATAGGATTGACTGCATTATTCGCCTGTTTCGTGGCGGCATGCGAAAATGACATCGATAATTATGATGCACCGAACGGTGGCGTGTATGGCACTATCTATGATAAGGAAACGAATGAACCGGTTCCTATGCCTGTGCCGGGAAGTAGCGGTGTGATGATGAGTTTGTACGAGCAGAATACGGGGGCTACCGCCTCTGTTGATTTCCGTGCTCGCCAGGATGGAACGTTCGAGCATACGAAGGTGTTCAATGGCAACTATCGTATTCAGGCAAAGGATGGTCCTTTTGTCGGGGTATGTGAAGGGTATGTCACCGTGAACGGACAAACGCAGGTTGATTTGTACACAATCCCGTTCTCGCGTATCAGCCTTGATGTGGCTGTATCGGCTGATAATAAGCTGACACTGACCTATGATGCGAAAACATCGAACGAGACATTGCAACTGACGGATGTTTCCGTGATATGGAATTATGCTCCGGGAGTGGATGTGAACAATGCAAACCATGCCACCCTCTTTTCACTGGGGACAAAGGCCAGTGGCACGCACGTCATCGACCTGATGAGTGATACTGAATTTATAGAGAATCATTATAAGATTGTTTCCAACAAGAACAGGGTGTATGTACGTGTTGCGGCTACGGTGACAGCAGAAAGCAAACCGTACGTGAATTACAGCCGGGTAGTGGAAGTAACTGTGAATGATATAAGATAAACGATAAAAAAGAAGGTAACAATGAAACATAAATTCTATTTATTACTGGTACTGTTGGTGGGCGGTTTGTTTGCCGGTTGCAGTTCGGACGATGACGGTGTGACCCCGCCGGACGAAAAGGACGGGGTATTGGTAAAAGTCATGTCTTACAATATATATAGCGGGCAGAAAGCTTATTCCGGGAAAAAGGGGATGGAAGCGATTGCCCAAGTGATTAAAAAGATAAATCCGGACTTGGCAGGTTTGCAGGAGTTTGAGACGAAGACTGACAAGATGGAGAAAGCGGATATTATCGCCCTGATGAAAGAAGTGACCGGAATGCCTTATTCTTTCTTTGTCAAAACCCGCGATGTGGATGGTGGTGAATATGGAAACCTAATTCTCTCGAAATATCCGATAAGTGATGAAGTGAATTATGATTTGCCGAGAATAGAGACAGTGGAAGATGTCCACCCGCGTTCGATGGGAGTAGTGAAAACAGAAAAAGATGGAAAGGGTTTCTATTTCGGAGTGACGCACCTGTCTCATGTGGGCAACGAAACTAACCGTATCAACCAGACTACAACGATTATCGAAAAGACAAAGGGCTTGGATGAGCCAATGATATTGACTGGTGATTTCAATGCTTTAGCTGACTCCGGCCCGATGAAGATATTGTATGAAAGTTTTGAAATCGGTTGCCTGAACGGGAACTATGGACTGACAACGGGAACGCCCGTTCCGGTGAAAGCGATTGATTTCGTATTGTACACTCCGGATGAAGGAATGTCTCCGAAAGCCTATGATGTGTATTATGATGCTTATGTAGAATCAGACCACTTTCCGGTGGTAGCTACGTTCAGTATAAACGATTAACCTAAAAAAACAGAAACATGAAAACATTGATACTTCATTTGAAACGGTTCTCTATCTATTCTCTGATGTTTGCGTCAGTCGGTTTTGCCGCATGCGAGGATGAGAACCGGCAGGATATGACACCTGAAATAGGTGAGGGCGAGGCCACTCCCACAATCACTATGTACACACCGACAGCCGGCGGGAAGTCTACAAGCCTGACTTTATACGGTACGCATTTCGGCACGGATTTGGATAATATCCGCGTGACAGTCAACGGGGTGGATGCCGAAGTGACGGGTGCGTTGGGGAATATTATTACTGCCAATGTACAGAGAGGTTCCGGCTCCGGTCCGGTGAAAGTGTATATCGGTCAGGGAGAAGCTGCGCTGGAACTGACATATAAAACGGAGTTTGAGTATTCTCAGTCTCCTATTGTAAGTACTTATATCGGCAGTTATGTTCCTTCCGCAAAAACGGAGAAGAAAGAGGGGACCCTCATGGAAGCGGTTCTTTGGAAACCGGGTTCTATCGCTTTCGATAAGGAAGGTGCTTTGTATATCGTGGAAGATGATGACCGTGATATCCGTATCGCGAAAAATAATCAGGTCGCTACTTTCTTACGCGGAGATGAAGCCGATGGAACCGTATTCAGAATGATGAATATCGCTTTCTCATTGGATGGCAATACTTTATTCTTGTCCAATGATGCCAACGCTTCGGGCAGTGCACATATTGTAACAATGCCATGGAACAATGATACGCATCAGTATGATGCCGCTAATCTGTCTGCAATATGGTCAGTCACTTCCTCTTTGGGAAATGGAGTCACTAATGTAGGTGTGCATCCTGTCACGGGAGATATTTTCTCCGTAGCTCATGGAAATGCCATGATTTACAAATATGACCCGGAGCAGAATACGATGATGGCAACCGGCGTGCAACTTCCCGATGCAGAAGGTAAAAATGCGGCGAAAGTAAAAATCCGCTGTATTCTTTTTGACAAGGCAGGAACTACCGTGTATATGAGTTCACAGGAAAAAGATGTGATTTATAAAGGGGATTACGACATGTCGACACGCGAGTTTTCTAATCTCCATATTTGGGTAGGGCAGTACGGGCAAGCAGGTTTTACAGAAGGTCAGGGAAATGAAGCCAAACTGGAAGAGCCATGCCAGATGGATTTGGATGAAGAGGGAAATATTTATGTAGCAGTCCGTAAAAAGCATCGTATAGCGAAAATTACCCCTGACGGTATGTTGACAAACTACACCGGTACAGGCACTTCCGGTACGACAGACGGCCCGTTGGATAAAGCGCAATTCAACCATCCGGAAGGTGTACAGTTCGGTCCGGACGGAGCATTGTATATTTCAGATTATTGGAATCATAAGATTCGTAAGATAGAAAAGGATTAATTTTGTATCAGGTAGTAAAGATTGTTTTTCAAGATAACATTCACTTATTAATTGGTCATATATGAATTTTAGAATATGCATTTCATTGTTTCTATTGTGTTGTTTATTACAACCCTCAACGGCACAGAAACCTGTGACAAAACCGAAAGAGGTCACAATAAAAGCCATGACTTACAACACATATAGCGGTCGTAAACAAGGAATTGATAAGATAGCCGAAGTCATTAAGAAAGAGAACCCGGATATCGTTTCACTCCAGGAAATAGAAAGAAACACGGAGATTAACCCTTGGGATACTCCGAAAAAACTGTCGGAACTAACGGGAATGAAATATTATTATTTTGCCCATGCGCTCGATATTCCGACTGGCGGAGATTACGGAAATGTGATTCTTTCCAAATATCCGATTTCCGAGGAAAAGAGTTTTAAGTTGAGTGTACTGAAAGAAGGTGATTATGTCCGTTCTTTCGGTTATGTGAAAGTTGTGAAGGAAGGTAAGGAATTCTATTTCGCTACGACACATCTGGACCATAAATACGAAGATGCTGCCCGTCTGAAACAGGTTGATGAAATTCTTGCGTGCGTGGAGCACCTGGATAAACCTGTTATCTTGGGGGGAGATTTGAATTCCCGTCGTGGTTCTGCTACCATGGCTGCCTTTCAAAAGTATTTCACCGTAAATTGTTTGAGTGATGGCGCTCCGTGGACAGTACCCGTACCAAGTCCGGCTTACGCATGTGACTGGTTGATTTATGCGCCAAACAAGGCTTTTACTGTGAAGGCGTACAATGTTTGTTATTGGGCGGATAAGGAATCAGATCATTATCCGGTAGTGGCTACTTATCTTATCAAATAAGAGGGTGTTCTGACATGCTTATGGTTCTTTTTATATAAACCGAATTCTTGTAAAGCAGCATTATTCTTTTTGTTCTTGATGAACCTTTCGATAAGCAGTAGGAGACATTCCGAAATACTCCTTGAAGCTGTTCCCGAAAAGGAATATCTTTTAGTTTTTTATCGTTGGTCAATATAGAACAAAAATTATGATTATTATCCGGTGACCTTTGAATTTAATGATTTAAAATGTAATTTTATGAAAAGAATAGTATTTTTTTTAATTTTATTATTAAATGTCTTTTGGGTTTCTGGAAAGAACCTCAAATATGTTTTTTATTTTATTGGTGATGGTATGGGAGTAAATCAGGTTCAAACTACAGAAATGTATAAGGCAGAACTTGAAGGAAAAATAGGATTGTCTCCGTTATGTTTTACTCAGTTTCCTGTATCCACAGTTGCTTCTACATATTCTGCGACAAATAGCGTAACCGATTCTGCAGCAGGAGGGACAGCATTAGCTACTGGGGTGAAAACTAAGAATGGTGCCATTGGGGTTATGCAGGATCTTAAGACAGAGGTGTCAAGCGTAGCTGTATGGGCAAAAAATTCAGGTAAGAGGGTTGGTATAGCTACAAGTGTGAGCGTGGATCATGCAACTCCTTCAGCTTTTTATGCTCATGAATCGAGTAGAAATAATTATTATGAAATAGGTATAGATTTGTATAAAGCCGGGTTTGATTTTTATGCCGGTTCAGATTTTATTTCTCCTGAGGACAAGAATGGGAATGGTTCAAATCTTTATGAAATGGCAGATGAATATGGTTACACAATAGTTCGTGGGTATGATGACTACAAAATGAAATCAAAGAAAAGTAAGAAAATGATTTTATTTCAGGAAGAAGAATTGTCTAAGAGAGACAGGTATTCTTTGCCATATGCTATAGATAGAACTGGCTCTGAACTGAATTTAGAAAATATAACAAAATGTGCAATAGATTTTCTTACGAAAGACTGTAAGAATGGTTTCTTTTTAATGGTAGAAGGTGGTAAAATAGATTGGGCTTGTCATAGCAACGATGGTGCTACTATGGTTAATGAAATAATCGATTTTGACAATGCTATTAGAGTAGCTTATGAGTTTTATTTGCAGCATAAGGATGAAACTTTGATTGTCGTTACTGCTGATCATGAAACGGGCGGTATCTCTTTAGGAACCGGTAAATATGAACTCAATCTCAAGATCCTTGAACATCAGAAAAATAGTGAAAGTGTCTTTTCTACTCAGGTTAAGAAGCTTCGGAATAGATATGGTAATGGAGTACCTTGGGATTCTGTGAAAGATTTGTTAATGGATAGTTTTGGATTTTGGGACGAGATTAATGTTAGTGAGGAGAATAGTGAAAGGCTGATGACAATATATGAAAAGAGCATAAAGGTTGATGATGTGAAAATGGAGAAAAGTGAATATTCACTTGATGAACCCCTTGCAGGAGAGGCAAAACGTATTATAAATGAGTTGGCATATTTAGGATGGAATACAGGAGGACACTCTGCTGGATATGTTCCTGTATTTGCTATTGGAGTAGGATCAAATAATTTTACAAGACGTCTTAATAATATAGATGTACCTAACATAATAGCAAAAGTTGCGGGTTATGAGAAGAGTAGATAAAGATAAGTAGCGTTCTTTTGAGAACTTGTGAAATAGTGGTATAATATTTTATGAATTACACTA
The DNA here is from genome assembly GCA_900544075.1 of uncultured Bacteroides sp. GTDB lineage: Bacteria > Bacteroidota > Bacteroidia > Bacteroidales > Bacteroidaceae > Phocaeicola. The sequence goes on along the minus strand of UQTJ01000001.1, from coordinate 294,102 downwards.
TTAAGTATGGATTTGTGCGAAAAATTACACTTTTCCATACTTAATAGTGTAATTTCATTTATTGACCCAACTTCCCCCAAAGTATAATTGCTCTATTGTTTTCTATCTAAACTTTTGTATCTTTGCCCCGCATTTTTAATCAATTTAATTATTAACCAATGAAAGAAAACATTCAGAAAAGCAGCCGGACTATGCGTTTCAGACGCTATTCCAACCGCTCGTATGCAGTGTTCTCCACATTGAAATCTCCGGTAAGTATCGGGGTGATGACGGTAGCTATGCTGGCATCTGCACCTGTTTCGGGTGTATCAGCCCAGACTGCCGAGAAAAACAATGCAGGCGAGAAACTGTATGAATTAGAGGAAGTGGAGATAACCGGCAGCCGTGTGCCGCTTACAGTGAGCCAGGCAGCACGAATCGTGACTGTACTCGACCGCGAGGCTATTGCCGCCGCCCCTGTACAGAGTATTAACGACCTGTTAAAGTATGCCGCCGGCGTTGATGTCCGACAGCGCGGTGACATGGGAGTACAAACGGACATAAGTATTCGTGGGGGAACGTTCGACCAAATTACTATTCTTCTGAACGGTATAAACATCTGCGACCCACAAACTGGCCATAACGCGGCCGATTTTCCTGTTGAATTAAGTGAAATAGAACGTATTGAGGTTTTGGAAGGACCTGCAGGACGTGTGTATGGCACATCATCGCTGGTGGGAGCTATCAATATCGTTACGCGTACTGCAAAGGACAGCGGGGCAGAGGTGTTTGCCGACGGTGGTTCTTACGGCTATTTCAAGGGAGGGGCTATCGTAAGCCATGTGAAGAACGGTTTGAGCAACCAGGTTTCGGGCAGCTACAGCCGCAGCGACGGATTCAGTCGTAGCAAGGCAGGAAATCTTAATGCCGATTTCAAGTATGCAAGGCTCTTCTATCAGGGACGATATGAGAACGACCAGGTGGATGTACGCTGGCATGCAGGTTTTACTAATAAGGATTATGGCGCAAACACTTTTTACAGCACTCTTTCCGACGAGCAGTTTGAGCACGTAAGAAAGTATTACACTGCTGTTCAGGCAGAGACCAAGGGTGATGTTTATCATTTCAAGCCGTCTGTCTATTGGAACCGTTCGGACGACAGGTTTGAATTTTATCGCGGAATGCCGGATAAGTCTCCGTTCAATTATCATCAGACCGATGTCTATGGTGTAAATCTTAACAACTACATCCAGACATTTCTCGGTAAGACAGCCTTTGGTGCCGAGTTCAGAAATGAAGGCATCAGGAGTACCTCGCTTGGAGAACCGCTCAATTCTTCGTTAAAAGTTCCCGGTGCTGATGCCGATTTTACTCTCGGACTTAACAGGACTAATCTGAGTTTTCATCTGGAACATAATATAGTGCTTAGGCGTTTCACTCTTTCTGCGGGAGTGATAGCGGTAAAGAATACAGGCAACGAAATGAACTTCCGTTTCTATCCGGGTGTTGATGCCAGCTATCAGTTCGCGCGCGACTGGAAGGTTTATGCCTCTTACAACACTTCATTGCGTATGCCTACTTTTACAGAGCTGTATTATTCCGTTGGAGGTCATAAAGCCGACAAGTATCTGAAACCTGAGGAGATGCAGGCTGTGGAAGTGGGAGTGAAATATCTTCGTCCGGGAATACGTGGTACTCTTAGTCTGTACCGCTATCATGGAACTGACATGATAGACTGGATAAAGGATATATCGCAAGGCGATGACGCTCCATGGCAGTCGGTAAATCATGCCGTAATAAATACAATGGGTGCTGAGGCATCTGTCCTGTTTGATATACGCGAACTGATGCAGCGTGATGCTTTTGTGCGTTCAGTCAATGTGTCGTACAGCTATATTGACCAGGACAAGGAAACTACTCCAAACCTGCAGTCGAAATATGCATTGGAGTATCTCAGACATAAGTTTGTGGCACAGGCAAACTTCAGAATATGGAAACTGCTGGAGATGAACGTGTCATACCGCTGGCAGGACCGTATGGGTAATTATCAGAAAGGTAATTCGATGGTGCCATACGAGCCGTATTCGCTTGTAGATGCGCGACTCTCATGGAATGCGCCTCAGTATAAGATATATGTAGAAGGAAACAACCTTCTGAACAAGACATACTATGACCATGGCAATATTCCTCAACCTGGAATATGGGTAAGGGCAGGAGCAAGCTATAGGTTTAAGTTCTAAATATGGCATTATTATTAAAAGCTTTGTTATTGATTATTGTTAATAACGAAGCTTTTGTTTTATTGTATGTTTGAATTATTAGAACAAATTTCACTATATTTGTGATATCACTTTTGTTTATTATATAAAACTGATAATAAGAATCATATAAAGAATACTAATATAATGAAACGAATTTTTTTCTATTTATTATTATTGTTATACGTTAATGTGCTTTTTTCTAATAATAATACTTTGTTATTGCAGCTTGATGAGGAAATTAATAAAAGGAGTGAATATGAAGAAGCAAAGGAAAAAGAGTTGTTATTATTGGGGGATATGTTTCGTTATGCTACCTCAAAAGAAAGTAAATATCAGATTTTAGGAAAACTGTTTGATGCATATAGGAATTATGATACTAACAAGTCATTAAAAACTGCTCATGAAAAATATCAATTGGCATTGAGTATAAATAATAAAGATTATATCAATGATGCCAGTATGAATATAGCTGAAACTTTATGTATGCTTGGTATGTTTAAAGAATCATTAGAGATAATGGATGGGATTAAGCAAGATGAGCTGCCAGGTTTTCTACTCCCTTATTATTTTCATACATATAGAACAATATATGGACTCTTGGCTGATTTCGTAACAGTAGATATTATGCGTGATAGATATCTTCATGAAACAAACAGATATCGTGATTCTATAGTGGCATTTAATCAGGAAGGAACATTACCATATGTTATTGTAAAATCCGATTCATATAATTTCAATGGTGATTATAATAAAGCAATATGTTTGATAAAAGAATATTTAAATAAATCAGACATTAGTTTACATGATAAAGCAATATTATACTATACGCTGTCTGAGTCATATAGAGGTATAAATGATAAATATAATGAAAAGAAGTATCTTATATTGTCTTCTATCGGTGATATAAAATCTGTTGTCAGAGAATATGTGTCTTTAAGAAGGCTTGCAGTAATGCTATATGAAGAGGGAGATATTGACAGGGCCTATAAATATGTGACACTATGTATGGATGATGCTGTAAAATGTAACGCTCGATGGAGAATATTGGAGGTGCAGAAAATGTTTCCAATTATAAATGAGTCTTATCATCTGAAAGAAATTAATCACCAGAAACGGTTGAAGAATACATTGCTTACCATTAGTGTGTTATCGTTATGTCTTATTGTGGCCATTGTCATTTTTTATTTTCAAAAAAAGAAAATAACGGTGGCTCGATTGAACTTGATAAAAATAAATAATGAATTATCTAAAGTGAATTCTGAATTAAAAGAGGCTAATCAGAAACTTATTGATATGAATAAATCTTTGACAGAATCAAATTATATTAAAGAGGAATATGTTGGTCATTATTTGAATCAATGTTCGGTTTATCTTGATAAAATAGAACAGTATCGCCATCATTTAAACAAAATAGCATCTGCAGGGAAATTGGATGATTTATATAAGTTATTAAAGTCTTCTTCTTTTATTGAGGCTGAATTAAAGGATTTTTATACTGGTTTTGATACGACATTCTTACAGATATATCCAAATTTTGTAGATGATTTTAATTCTTTACTGACAGAACCTATTCAAATTAAACAAGGTGAATTACTTAATACAGAACTTAGAATTTTTGCATTAATACGTTTAGGAATAACTGATAGCGTAAAAATAGCCCAGTTCTTGAGATATTCGGTAACAACTATTTACAATTATCGTACCAGAATTAGAAACAGGGCAGCATGTGCCCGTGAAGATTTTGAAAATAAAGTCATGAATATATCAAAATAAGATTTATAATAGACTACTTTTTTTACTATTGCTGATAATTGTAAATTGTTGATTATTAATATTATATCTAATATTTATGAGCTAAATAGACTATATTTTTTCTATATTGTGTACTTCTGTAGAATTATATAATTTACTTTTGCCAATGAAAAGTTTTGTTATTAATTAAAATTGATGTACATGAAAAAGAAAAAGAAAAGATTGCCAAGAATTGCAATCAGATTCCTATGTATCTTTATGGGATTGTGTTCAGTTTTAGATGTTTTTGCTCAACACGTTTTAGTCAGTGGAAATATTGTAGATGATACCGGTGTATCTGTTATTGGGGCAAGTGTTCTTGAAAAAGGAACAACTAATGGAACTATAACTGATATTGATGGGAAATTTTCCATATCGGTTTCTAAAGAAAGTACATTGGTAGTATCATTTGTTGGGTATTCTACTCAGGAGATACCTGTACAAGGTAAAACTTTCTTTGATATCGTACTTAAAGAAGATTCAGAAGTACTTGACGAAGTCGTTGTTGTAGGTTATGGTACTATGAAAAAGAATGATTTGACAGGAGCTATATCTTCAGTTTCTGCCAAGGATTTGGGCAAACAACCATCTTCAAGTTTGGGAGCAGCACTTCAGGGAAGAGCTACAGGATTACAGGTTATTTCAAATGGTGCTCCTGGAGATAATGTTTCAATGAAAATTCGTGGTATTGGTTCTATTGTAGGTAGTGATCCATTGCTTGTCATAGATGGAGTACCGACTGATGTTCCTCTGAATATGATAAATATGAATGATGTCGAGACTGTAAATGTCTTAAAAGACGCGTCGGCAACTGCCATATATGGTTCAAGAGGAGCATATGGAGTAATTATTATTACTACTAAAAAAGGTAAGGCAAATTCAACTCCTCGTTTTGAATTTAAGGCTTCTTATGGTATTGAAAGTGTAAAACGGACTTTGGATTTGCTTGATGCAACCCAGTTCGCATCTTTACATAATGAGATGATGACTGCTAATGCCCAACCCCAGAATCCGTTGTTTGAAGATCCTACGTTGTTGGGAAAAGGGACAGATTGGGTAAATGAATTATTCCAAACAGGAGCTACGCAGGATTATTCTTTGAGCTATTCAGGTGGAAATGATAAAACTACATATTATGTATCAGCGACATATTTCACTCAAGACGGTATAGTACGTACTACAGAATATGATCGTTTTACTGTCCAGTTCAATATGGATACGCAATTGTTTAAATGGTTGAAAATGGGTAATAAATTGTCGTTGAACCATGATGTGAAAGCAAAAGGTGAGTATAATATAAAGAATACCATGCTTGCATTACCTACTCAGGAAATAAAAAATGAAGACGGAAGCTGGGCAGGTCCGGTTGGACAAGCAATGTATGTTGGTGATATAGCTAATCCTATAGGAAAAATGTATAGTAATACATCATGTACTAAAGGATATAATATGCTTGGTAATATTTATGCGGAAATAACTCCATGGGAATGGTTGACTTTTAAATCTATAGCAGGTGTACAGGCATTATTTTGGGATGAAAAAGGATGGACTCCCAAGTATGACTGGGAACCTATTGCGCAAGAAGAATCGTATGCTTCAAGGAAATATAACAAAAGTTTGACTATACTTTGGGATAACACATTGACATTTAATAAAACTTTTAATGATAAACATGTCTTGACTGCCATGATTGGTTCTTCAGCCCAAACAAATACTTATGAATATATGGGAGGATCTATTATGGGATTTATAAGTCCTACAGCACAGCAGTTAGACAATGGAACATTGGAACCGAATGTTTATGGTAATGGTAGTGATTGGGCTTTACTTTCTTTATTGGGACGTATAAATTATACATATGATAATAAATATTTGTTGACAGCCACTGTTCGTCGGGATGGCTCTTCCAGATTCAGCAAGCAAAACCGTTGGGCGAATTTCCCTTCAGTAGCTTTGGCATGGAGATTATCGGAAGAGTCTTTCTTTAAAAAGAGTTTTTGGTTAAGTGATATGAAACTTAGGGCAGGATATGGTTTGACGGGTAATCAGGCAAGTGTAGGTAATTATGCTTATGCGTCCGTATGGCAGACAATACAGTATAATTTTAATGGAAATCAGGTTAATGCTATTGCTCCGTCAGTTATGCCTAATCCAAATGTACGTTGGGAGGAGGTTGAACAATATAACATCGGGGCTGACCTTACAATGTTTAATGATAGGGTAAATCTCAGTCTTGACGCATATGTGAAAAATACAAATGATATGCTTGTAGATATGTCTGTGCCTATTTCTACAGGATATTCGGATGTAAATGTTCCAAAAATCAATGCCGGAAAAATGCGGAATAAAGGTTTTGAAGTATCAATGACATCAAGAAACATGCTTGGAGAGTTTTCTTGGATGACAACTTTAAACGCATCATATAATACTAATAAGATTCTTAGTCTTAATGGCGATGTACCGATATATTTCGGAAATAATATTCATGCAGTGGGACATCCGGCAAGTTCCTTTTATGGGTATGTTGTCGATGGCATATTCCAGACACAGGAAGAAGTTGATAATCATGCTATCCAGACAGCAGGAGATGACCCGTATAACAGAACGTCGGCAGGTGACATAAGGTTTAAGGATCTTAATAATGACGGTATTATAAATGATGATGATAGAACATTCCTCGGAGATCCAACTCCGTCATGGACATTTTCCATGAACAACTCTTTTGCATGGAAAAATTTTGATCTTGAGGTGTATTTCCAAGGTGTGGCCGGTAACAAGATTTATAACTCTAACAGGGCGTCTTTAGAGGCTATGTCTGTAGCGCAAAATCAGATGACTACAGTGTTGGAACGTTGGAGAGGTGAAGGAACGAGTGATTCTATGCCTCGTGCGGTCTTTGGAGATCCCAATAAGAATACTCGTACGTCCAACAGGTTTATTGAGGATGGATCATATCTGAGACTGAAGAATATTACACTTGGATATACTTTACCTGAAAGAATAAGTAAAAAGGCTTTGATGTCTTCTGTTCGTTTTTATGTATCAGGTCAAAATCTTCTGACATTAACCAGATACACTGGTTTAGACCCTGAAATATCTTCCGGCACGGGAGACGACAATAATGTATATCCAGTTTCCAGAAATATAACATTTGGACTTAATGTTTCTTTCTGATACCTTGATGTTTAATTTTAAAAGTATTATTCTATGAACAAATATAGTAGAGTTTTATGCCTGTCGGCTTTATCTGTGATTTTTAGTGGATGTAGCGGTTTCCTGGACAAGGAACCGTGGGATTCGATTGACGCGACAAAGAGTTTCCAATCTGAAGAAGATGCCATAGCCGCCGTAAATGGTGCATACCAGCCTTTGCAGTGGGCGAAATTGTATAATATGAGAATATGGACATTGGATATTGTGGCAGGAAACAGTGAAGTTGGTGCAGGTGGAGGTACTGACGGTATTGAAACAAAGGATTTGGCTAATTTTATTACTACAACAGATAATTTTGGTGTACTGGATATTTATAGAGGACCAGCTCCTGGAATTCTGCGTTGTAATTATGTGTTGAAAAATGTTCCGGGAATGGATATTGATGAGGATATAAAGAATCGTTGTTTAGGAGAGGCTTATTTTTTACGTGCCCATTATTATTTTATACTTGTACGTTTGTTTGGGGGAGTTCCTTTATTGACAGAACCTCAGACTCCTGATGATGACCTGAAGCCTAAACGTGCGTCAGTTGAACAAATTTATCAACTTATCATTGATGACCTTAAAAAGGCTATTGATTTACTTCCTACAAAATCGTCATATACTTCTGATGATATCGGGCGTGCTACAAAAGGTGCTGCGATGGGAGAGCTTGCGAAGGTCTATCTCACACGTGGAGAAAACTATGATAAAATAATAGAATATTGTGACGAAATAAAGAAACAGGGATATTCTTTAAATAGTGACTATAGTGACAATTTCAATCCTGAGAAAGAAAACGGACAGGAGTCGCTTTTTGAAGTGCAATATTATGGCAAGACTAATTATGATTTCTGGAGTAATGAGAATCAGGCTTCGTGGCTCAGTACATATATGGGACCAAGAAACTCAGATATGGTTGCCGGAGGTTACGGTTGGAATCAGCCTACAGGTGAATTTGTAAGCCAATATGAAGAAGGAGATCTTCGTAAGGATAAAACGGTTCTGTATTCCGGTTGTCCTTTATTTGATGGAAAGACTTATTCTTCTTCTTATTCTTCAACAGGGTATAACGTGCGTAAGTTTTTAGTGCCTAAGTCTATATCGATGGATTATAATACAAGTCCGGCAAATTTTGTTGTTATGCGATATGCTGAAGTTTTACTTATGAAGGCAGAGGCTTTGAATGAACTTGGAAGGACTTCAGAAGCAGAAGAACCATTGTATGAGGTTCGAACACGTGCCGGATTGACTGACAGAAGTAAGATTGAAGGACTTACACAGGATGAAATGCGTGATAAGATATTTCATGAAAGACGCATGGAACTGGCATTTGAAGGAGACAGGTGGTTTGATATTATACGTATGAAGGATGGTAAAGGTCTTGAATTCCTGCATTCTATAGGTAAACTTAATGCACAGGAGAAACATTTATTGTTGCCTATTCCTCAGCAGGAAATAGAAGCTAACGGTAATCTTGAACAGAATCCAGGATATTAATTATAAATCAATAAAGAAGATAGTTATGAAAACAATATATAATTTAATGCTTATCGTATTAAGCATATTGATGTTGGGGTCTTGTAAAAAGGATGAAATGGAATTAGATAAAGGTAGTACTCCTTTAAAGCTTGAAATATCAGAAGATACTGTTGTATTGAGTCAGTTTGTGGAAGATAAGGAAGCAGTAAAATTCAGTTGGGGAGCCGGAAGTAATCAAGGAACCGGAGCTGCTATTTCATATCTTTTCGAGATGGATTTAAAAGATAATAATTTCGCGGGTGGAATAAAGAAGAATATAGGTAAGACAGATTCTCATTTTATATCTTATACTAACAAAGAACTTAATGATAGCTTGAAGACTGTATGGAACATTCCTGTTGATGACGAGGAGACATATACATTCGAAGCGAGGGTGACGGCTGTGGTCTCGGACCCGTCTGTGGAGACTCAGATATCAAATGTTGTTGTGTTTGACGTACAACCTTATAAGTATCGTACTTTGAGATTGTATCTTATCGGTGACGCTACTCCTGGAGGATGGAACATAGAACAGGCTACGTTGATGACAATGGACGCGGAAAACAAGGATGTATTTACTTGGGAAGGTACATTGTTAAAGAATGGTTTCAGGTTTATATGTCAGAACACGTCTGGTACCTGGTGGCCGGGATATGTAAAGGATTCTGATAATGAAGGTAAGGCAAAATATTTTGCTACTGAACCTGCCGGAGAAGATGATGTGAAATTTATGATAAATGCTCCTGGAGTATATCGTGTTACTATTAATACTTCTACGCTTGATGTTGTTATTGATCCTATTGATGTGGAGGAGCCGGAACCGGAACTGTATCTTATAGGAGATGCTACAACAGGTGGATGGGATGTGCCTCAAGCCACTAAAATGAATTATATAGAATCTGCTCAAGCTTTTGAATGGGAAGGAGAACTGAAAAATGGTGAATTTAGATTTGTTTGTCAGAATATCTCAGGAATGTTCTGGCCGGGATACGCAAAGGATGCTAATGATGATAATAAAATGGTTTACTTTGAGACTACACCGTCTTTGGAACAGGACAAATCTTTCGACATAGACAAACCGGGTACATACAAGATTACAGCCAATACGTCTTCTTTAATTGTAACCGTTGAGCCGATAAGTGTACAGGAACCTGATCCGGAATTGTATCTTATAGGAAGTGCCACTCTGGGAAGCTGGGAGATAACAGCCGCTACGGGGATGAGTTATAATAAGGCGGAGAAGACTTTTGAGTGGAATGGCAATTTAAACAGTGGAGAGTTAAAATTCATATGCCAGAGAATACCGGATACCTGGTGGCCCGGATATGTTAAAGATCCTGATTATGAAGATAAGGCGAAATATTTTGCTACAGATCCAGGTAAAGACAATGATGTTAAGTTTAAAATCTCCGAGGCAGGTAAATATTATGTGAGCCTTAATACAGAAACATTGGATGTCGTGATAAGGAAACAGGATGATGTTACGGTTCTGTATGAAAATGTGTGGATGTATGGCGATGCTACGCCTGGCGGATGGAGTTGGGACAATATGGTTGAAATGACTCAGTCTGAACAGAATGGAAATATATTTACGTGGACAGGACATCTGAATGCCGGCGAGATTAAGTTCTCTTTAGACGGCCCGACAGTAGATGCTTTTAGCGGAAATTTTGTGTTTGCGACAAAAGAGAATGCCAGCATATTGGATGATACGAACATAGTTATAAGGAATACGGATGGTAAAGACTATAAATGGAAACTGTCTGAACAGGAGGCCGGTACATACACTATAACTATTAATTTCAATACCAATAAAATTTCTTTTGAGAAACAGAATTAGGATATATTATTATAATATGAAAGATTTATGAGAAGAATAACTTATATATTTTTAAGTGCAGCCTTGGTTTTAAGCTCATGTATTGATGAAGTTGACTCATCAGTTAATCCCATAACATACGGTGACGGATATATGGAAGTGTATCTTTCTACAGATAAGGCAGCTTATATCCCTGGTGAAGAAGTAAAAATAAAATTGAATAAAATGGTGGAAGGAAACGCAACTGTGCGTTATCGCCATCTTAATCAGGTAATAGAGGAAACACCACTAACATCGAATGAATGGAGTTGGAATCCTCCAACTGATGATTATAAAGGCTATATGGTTGATATATATACGATTGAGAATGGGGTAGAAGTAATAAAAGGTAGTATAGCTATTGATGTATCTTCCGATCCTAAAATGTTTCCTCGAAACGGATTTCTGTCGGAATACGGAAAGATGAGTGAATCGGAGATAAACAGAGTAATGGATAATCTTAACAGACATCACATTAACTATGTTCAGTATCAGGATTGGCATTATAAACATCATATGCCTTTGGCAGGAAGTGTTTCTGCACCAATGGAGGTGTGGAAAGATATTATCAACCGTGATTGTTACCGCACAACGGTTGATGGATATATTAAGGCCGGCCATGAAAGGAATATGAAGTCACTGTTTTATAATCTGGCTTATGGAGCCTTATCGGATGCTGAGGAAGATGGGGTGAACGAAGAATGGTATATGTTTAAGGATGATAATCGCGGAACGATAGACGCGCATATATTAGGCTCCCCTTTTAAAAGCAGTATTTATTTGACAAATCCAGCGAACGATGGCTGGATAGACTATATTGGGCAGAAAACTAGTGATGTATATGATGTGTATGATTTCGATGGATATCAGATAGACCAGTTGGGAGGAAGAGGAACTCTTTATGATTACCACGGAGATGTGATTGATTATGAAAGCGGATTTACGAAATTCATCAAGGCTATGAAGAGCAGGGAACCTGAGAAACGTTTGGTTATGAATGCTGTAGGTGGCTTTGGTGGACAAAAAATAGCAGATTCGGAATCGACAGACTTTTTCTATGTTGAGGTATGGGATAAGCCGACAGATAGAGGATTTGAGGTCATTTCAAATACTATTACAGGACAGGATAATCTTAATAAAAATGGGGGACGTAAGACTATATTGGCGGCTTATATGAATTATGATTTTGGAAAGATTGGACGTAGCTATTTTAACACTCCGGGAGTATTGATGGCAAATGCAGCAATTCATGCATGGGGAGGTGCTCATCTTGAACTCGGAGAACATATGCTATGTAATGAGTATTTCCCGAACAGTAATCTGACCATGAGCGGAGAACTGAAGAAATCAATGATTACCTTCTATGACTTTATAACTGCTTACGAGAATCTCTTGCGAGATGGAGGTAATGACTGGACCGGAGTGGATGCTGTATCGTTAACCGGAGAGATTAATTTCAATCAGTGGCCGCCACAAAAAGGCAATGTTGCTACTGTTGGCAAGAATCTTGATGATGGAAAAACTTCTGTAGTACACTTGTTGAATTATACAAATGCAATACATCTTGACTGGTGTGATACGAATGCAGATCAGCAAGAGCAGGATTTGATTGAAAATAAAGAGATTGAATTGAGTATTGACGGAAGGTCAGGAACCATAAAGTCTGTATGGTGCGCTTCTCCTGATTTTGATTTTGGAGTACCTAGGACATTAGAGTTTACACAAAATTCAGATAAGATAAAATTAACTTTGCCTGCTCTCAAATATTGGACAATGATAGTAGTTGAATATGAATAATAATTAAATGTATATGAGAAAATTTATAGTAAGTATTGTGGCATTAGCCTCGATTTTAACTGCACAAGCGGAAAGAATAGAATCTCCGTCGGGAAATGTTAGTGTTGATTTTGAACTGTCACCATCAGGAGAGCCTGTTTATTCAATGAAATATAATGATAAGGAAATCATAAAACCAAGTAAACTCGGATATGAACTTAAAGGAAATTCAAATCTGAGAGAAGGTTTTAAACTTATTAAAACTTCTACATCTTCATTTGATGAAACTTGGGAGCCTGTTTGGGGAGAGGTTAAAGAAATACGAAATAATTATAATGAACTTCTGGCAGAGTTGGAACAGACATCAACAGGTCGTAAAATGAATATCCGTTTCAGGGTATATGATGATGGTATGGGCCTTAGATATGAGTTCCCTCAACAGAAGAATCTGGTATATTTCACTGTGAAGGAAGAACATACTCAGTTTGCTATGACGGGTGACCATATTGCCTGGTGGATACCAGGTGATTACGATACACAGGAATATGATTATACAGAGTCACGCCTGTCTGAAATAAGCAAATACCATGACAGTGCCGTGTCATCAAACGCATCGCAGACATTGTTCTCTCCTACAGGAGTACAAACAGCATTACAGATGAAGACAGATGATGGTATTTATATTAATATTCACGAGGCAGCTTTGGTAGATTATTCGTGTATGCATCTGAATCTTGATGAGAAGAATCTGGTATTTGAGTCATGGCTTACTCCTGATGCTGAAGGATATAAAGGACGTTTGCAGGCACCTTGTCATTCACCATGGAGAACTGTTCTTGTTTCAGATGATGCACGTAAAATACTGGCTTCGCATCTGATTCTAAATCTGAATGAGCCTTGTAAAATAGAGGATACATCATGGATAAAACCAGTAAAATACATGGGAGTATGGTGGGAGATGATAACAGGCAAAGGAAGTTGGTCATATACTAATGAATTGCCGTCGGTAAAGTTGGATGCTTGTGATTATTCTTCTCTTAAACCTAATGGAACTCATTCCGCAAATAATGATAATGTGAAACGTTATATTGATTTTGCATCTGAACATGGTTTTGACCAACTTCTTATAGAAGGATGGAATATAGGTTGGGAAGATTGGTTTGGTAATCAAAAAGATTATGTTTTTGATTTTGTTACACCTTATCCTGATTTTGATATCAAAGAGCTTAATGAATATGCACATTCAAAGGGCATAAGATTAATGATGCATCACGAAACATCTTCTTCCTCAAGAAACTATGAACGTCATTTGGAAGAAGCATATCGATTGATGAATAAATATGGATATAATTCTGTTAAAAGCGGTTATGTAGGAAATATGCTTCCATATGGTGAACATCATTATGGACAGTGGATGAATAATCATTATCTTTATTGTATTACCGAGGCTGCAAAACATAAGATAATGGTAAATGCACACGAGGCTGTAAGACCAACAGGTTTGTGTAGAACTTATCCAAATCTAATAGGAAATGAATCTGCAAGAGGTACTGAATATCAGGCTTTTGGTGGAAGCAAAACTTTCCATACTACGGTATTACCTTTTACAAGGTTGCAGGGTGGACCAATGGATTATACTCCTGGAATCTTTGAAATGAATATATCAAAGATAAATCCAAACAATAACTCTCATGCAAATGTGACTATTGCTAATCAGTTGTCGTTGTATTGTACAATGTATAGTCCTTTACAGATGGCTGCCGACTTGCCTGAAAACTATGAACGTTTTATGGATGCCTTCCAATTTATAAAAGATGTTCCTGTAGACTGGGATAATAGTATTTATCTTGAGGCAGAGCCGGGAAAATATGTAACCGTAGCAAGAAAAGAAAAGGGTACAAATAATTGGTTTGTAGGAAGTACAACAGGTAACGCTCCTCACAAATCATCTATCTCATTAGATTTTCTTGATAAGGATAAGAAGTACATTGCAACAATATATTCAGATACTAAAGATACAGACTATAAGCTTAATCCTCAAGCCTATAAGATTGTAAAAGGTCTTGTGGACTATAAAACAAAGTTAAAGATAAATACAGTTGAGGCTGGAGGATATGCCATTAGTATTTTTGAGGTAAATGATAAAAGTGAGATGAAAGGATTGAAAAGATTATCATCTTCTCCAATTAAGTAATCCATACAAAAATTGATATTAACATTAAGAGCCGCGCTCGTTTCCCCAACGAATGCGGCTCTCGCTTTATCACCTGTATTATCCAGGCGTAATACTTATGTAATTTACCTTGAAAACTCGTAATGTCCTTTTCCTCCTTCAAACGAAAGTATTCCGTCGTCAGAACGTACCCATTTATATGGGATAAATACTTCACCGTCTTTCTTTACCTGCCATGTTCCGGATTTCATGTCAGTCATGACAATTTTGAAAGTTCCTTCTCCGTTGATGTCAATGCTGAATTTTCCGGAAAGTGTGTTGCTGTCTTTGCTGAAAGTCACTATTCTGTCGGAGATTACAACTCCTACAGTCTTGTTGCTTTTCAGAAGTGCAGCCTTGTGCATGTTTTTGCATTTGTTGTCAGCTACCTGTATCACGTTAAGGAAGTAATCTTCACTTGCATGAGATTTAGGCGATAATTCAACCCTCCATGCTCCTTTTTCGTTTGTCGGGTCCGGAGTACGTGGCTCGTTAGGGTAGTTGACACCGTTAACCCAGAATTCCTTGCCAGGGCCTCCTATAGTGTTTATATCTAAGTTGCCCTTTTCCGGTAGCAACACGGTGTCGTAAAGCATTCCTGAATCTCCGTCCTTTGTACGTTTAACGGTAAATGTTCCGTCTTTTACAGTCGGTTCTTCAATGCTGTGGAGCAGCCACTGTTTCTTATATTCAGGGTTTGATGAAACAATCTTGTCGAAAACTATCAATGCGGCAGGAATATTCTCTGATTTCAGATTCAGGAATACGAACGAGCGCTTTACTTCTTTTACCTTGTCGGAATATGCCCTGGTTATGTCACCTTTCAGATAAGAATAGTCCGGTGCCATGTAGTCCGCGTCGGTTCCGTGTGCAAGGACTTTTCCCGTAGTATATTCGTCGCTCAGCAAATCCTTGAATGAACGGCAGGTGTTCCATCCGTCGCCCGGCATTCTCTGTCCTCCGTCGTTACCGGCAAAAGGAGTCCTGTCTTCGCCTCCATAGCTATGACATTCAAATTTCTCTTCAGGATTGAATATCAGGAGTGAGTTGTGGGCTACTGTGCGCTTGAAGAAGTTCTTGTTGTGCGGGCTGTTATATCCGCCTGAACTTCCCTGATATGTTCCTGCATCAAGTGCCAATGGACCTTTATAATATATCTGGAACGAGCCTCCGTCGAGATGCTGATGGTTTCCTACATAATGCTCGTTTATTTTCATTTCTGCTATTACGCTGTTCTCATCCCATCCTGTTCTGGCAATCATCCATCCGAACGGTGTTCCGGAGTATTTTGTAAGAGGGAGTGTTTCAGGACCTTTAGGCTCAACGTTAAGGTCTTTCCACAGGATGTCGAATATCAGACAGTGATTGTCAATCTTCTTTGTACGTTCATATTCGTATGCCAGATAGCCGTCTTTGTAGTAGCTGTAAGCCAATAGAGCAGGAAGGGCATAATTGGCTACGCCTTTTCTGTTAGGATTGGTATCGCCGGCAGGAAGAACCTGTCCGTCAGGACGTCTTCTGTAGATAAAATCGTATAAAACGAACTGTTGTGCCGAGTCATAAATTGCTCCTGCGCCCACGCGTGACATTATCCACAGAGATATAAGGTCGTTGCTGAAACGTACATTTGCATAACTGCTGCCCTGATGATAGTTATGTCCCGAATAGATGAAGTTGCGGGCCGGAATATAGTCCTTGTACATCATTGTTACTACATAATTGTACATGTCAGGATATTCGTCATATACTGCAATACCGGCTGAGAGCATATCTCTCAGTACCATCCATTCCGAAGAATGTCCTGCTATAGGTTCTGTATTCTTTGGGGGATAGCCGCATTCCATAGTCTTGGCTATTCTGACAAACTCGTTTATGTATGCTTTCTTTTCAGAATCTTTCATCTGGTCGTAGCACCAGTCGTAAACCATTGCACCACACATCAGCATAGATCCGCTGGCTCTTGACAGGTCACCTTTCGTTCCATAATTAGTGTTGCGCAATGTGTCGAGCATGGCTGTTATGGCTTTTCTGGCAACTGATTTCTCTCCGCTCACCAGATAGTCCAACGCATCAAGCTGTACTCGGCTTGTTATTCCTCGCATTTCAGCATAATATCTGAATCCGTTTTTTGCCGGAGCTTTAGCCTCTTCCTCAGGAGTCCTGTTTTTACTCAGTTTCTCCATCTTCTTTATTGTCTTTACTATTTCCGGGTTCTTCAATCTCTGTTTAAGTTCAGGGATATCGGACGAGCGTAAATACAATCTCGGATGTTCAGATGGTGGAACAGGAATTTCTACACCATTTACTTCGCGCCATTCCACGGTGCTTTTTGTTTGTGCTGATAAGCCGACTCCTAAAAAGAAATGGAAGCTTAACAGCATGATGATGCTTCTTCTTTTCATGGTTGTACAATAATTATCTTGTTATATCTGCAAATTTAGTATTTGTATCTGCATTATACTTTCTCAAAAATGCTAAATGACTTTGATTTGGTGCTGAAATATATCAAAACTGTTGAATAAGATTTTAAAATTGTCCATTATACATGAATCGGCTTTATTTAAACATTTGTGTATTAGCGTGAAATACATAATAATTACATTTGCAATGTAAATTAGTCTAATATTTTTGTATATTTGTAATCATTAAAAAATAATAGTTATGTACACATTGTTATTATTGGGCATCGGAACTCAGGAGATACTTTTTATTGCACTGATAGTCTTGTTATTGTTCGGAGGTAAGAAGATACCGGAACTTATGAAAGGATTGGGCAAGGGTGTTAAAAGCTTCAAGGATGGAGTGAACGGAATAGAAGAATCCGTAAAGGAATCTACATCTATTGATGAAGAGAAGAAAGATGCAGTGAAATAAGCCTGCTATGGTTGGGGCTTAGTTATACTTTGGAAACACAATTGCGCAATGAGGTTATCAAGATACAGTCTTATTCTGTTAAATATATTCATATTTATCTTTAGTAGCAGTGTTATGGCTTTCAATACGGAAGACATAACATTCTCGCATATATCCATAAACGAAGGACTTTCGCAAAGTACGGTTTTTTCCATTACTCAGGATAATGCCGACAATATGTGGTTTGCCACGTACGATGGTGTAAACCGTTATGACGGTTATGAATTTACAATATACCGTCATAGCGACAAAGACTCTACTTCTATCGCAGGTGATATAGCCAGATGCGTAATGACCGACAGCAAAGGCCGTGTGTTTGTCGGTACTGACAAGGGAGTCTCGTATTATGACAGGGCTACCGACAGTTTCGTGAATTTCCTTATTAAGGACAGAAAGAATGTACTTGTGACTGATATTGTCGAACTGTCCGACGGTAAATATATGGTCAATTCGGGAAATAAACTTTTGGTGCTTGATGTTCCCTCTTCGACCTATTCAGACGCAGTGCTGCCTGCCGGACTTTCCGAAAAGAACGTGTCATCTCTTTATAAAGTAAATAATTCAATATATGTAGGTTGTCTGGACGGCGGTCTTCAGATATATTCTTACGATAAGGGTAAATTGGTCGCGTCCTCATCCTATGATATAGGTTCAAGAATACAGAGTATGCTTCTTCTGAATCTGTATGAGTTGTGGATAGGAACAGAAGGAAGCGGTCTGGTTGTGCTTGATGTCCGTAGCGGAGATATGGCACATTATCGTCATGACGGGAAAAAGGGGAGCATAAGTTCAGACTATATACGTTCTCTGGCGAAAGATTCAAACGGAAGATTGTGGGTCGGAACATTCAATGACCTTAACATATATGTGAAGTCCAGCGATTCTTTTATAATCTACACTAATGACCAGACAGACCCGGAAAGCCTCAGTCAGCGTTCTGTAAGATGCATATACAAGGATAATCAGGGAGGAATGTGGCTTGGAACGTTCTTCGGCGGCCTTAATTACTATCATCCTTTGAAGAACAGGTTCAGGAACATCAGGCATGAACCTTACAAGAATTCATTGAGCGACAATGTGGTGAGCTGTATAGTGGAAGATAAGAAATCAAGGCTGTGGATAGGTACAAATGATGGCGGACTAAACTGTTATAACCCTGCGGATGGCACTTTCAGGTTTTATTTGTTCGATTCTGGGGATGATGGTATATCACGTGAGTCAAATAATGTGAAATCCGTATATATTGATGAGGCTTCGGACAAGGTATATGTCGGTACTCATGCAGGCGGAATGAAGGAAATCGACCGCAGGACGGGTAGCATAAGACACAGATATATAAGCGAGATAAACTCGCCTTCCAACAGTATATATGTAATATTGCCGCGCGACAGCAAGACTCTGTGGCTTGGCACTCTTAACGGTTTATTTGTCTATAACACCGCTGACGGTTCTTTTACTCCCGAAACAGATGCTTCCGTGTTCGGGAAGGCAATATATGCAATGTATAAGGATACTTCCGACTGTCTTTGGATAGCTCTTGACGACGAGATGCTGAAATATTCGGTGGAAGACGGTAAACTCAAAAAAACATCATTCGGGATAAAAGGTATCGGTAATATAAAGACTGCCCAATGTATATACCAGGCAGGAGACGGACGTATATGGATAGGTACAAGGATGGGGCTTTATTGCATAGATGCCAAGAAGGGAGAACTTATTCATCTTTCGGATGCTGACGGATTGCCGAACAATGTGGTTTATGGTATAGAAGAAGATTCTTTCAGCAATATATGGGTAAGTACGAATATGGGACTCAGCTGTTACAGTCCGCTGAACGATAAGTTCAGAAACTTTACGATAGACGATGGCATACAGAGCAACCAGTTTAATTCTTATTCACATTGCCGTACGTCCGACGGACAGCTTTATTTCGGAGGTATAAACGGAATAACAACATTCCGTCCGGAACTTCTTATAGACAATCCTTATTCTCCGAGTCCGGTGATAACAAAGCTGATGCTGTACGACAGAGAGGTACGTCCGGGCGATGATACAGGAATATTGAAGAAACATATTTCCGATACGGACAGTATCACACTTGACAATTCTCATCGCTCATTTACTCTTAAGTTCGTTGTGTCAAATTATCTGGCAGGACAGCATAACACGTTCTCATACAAGCTTGAGGGGTATGATGAAAACTGGACTCAGGTGCAGTCCAACCGTTCTGTCTCTTATATAAATCTCCCTCACGGAGAGTATTGTTTCAAGGTTCGTTCGGCCAATAATGACGGAAAATGGAATAATAATCCTGAAACACTTTACATCAGAATACTGCCTGTGTGGTATGAAACCTGGTGGGCACGCACGCTTATATTTGTTCTGGTTGTGATTGTCATATCTCTTGTTCTGAGGCATTTCTGGATAAAAAAACAGATGCAGGCGCAGCTGGAGATGGAGCATAAGGAGAAAATACATCAGGAAGAAATAAATCAGATGAAGATGCGTTTCTTCATAAACATATCCCATGAATTGCGCACTCCGCTAACTCTTATCATGGCCCCTGTGCAGGAAATGAAGTTGCGTACTACGGACAGATGGATGAAGGAGCAGCTTGGTTTTGTGGAGAGAAATACTACACGTCTGCTGCATATGGTTAATCAGCTGATGGATTACAGACGTGCCGAGCTTGGTGTGTTCAAGCTAAGAGTGGAAAAAAGCAACATATATTCCGTAGTAAAGGAATGTTTCTCTTTCTACGAGAAACTCGCTAAGCACAAATCGCTGTCTTATAATCTTGTATCCGACCTGGACGGTACAGAAGTCCTTGCCGATGCAAAATACATTGAGATTATATTGAATAATCTTTTGTCCAACTCGTTCAAATATACCAAGGAAGGAAGTATTACCGTTAATCTGTCGTTGAAAGACGGTTTTCTGGTATTGAGTGTTTCCGATACCGGAGTAGGTATAGCGCCGAACAAGCACAAGAAGATTTTCGAGCGTTTCTTCCAGTTGGATTCCGAACATATAGGAAGTGGTATAGGTCTGTCACTGGTACAGCGTCTGGTAGAACTGCATCATGGAACTATAGAACTGGAGAGCGAACCGGGCAAGGGCAGTACATTCTACGTTTATTTGCCTCAGGATATGTCCGTGTATAAGGAGGATGAGATTGCCGGCAGTTTGCCTGGTACAGAGACACCGGCACATTTCACCAATACCAAAGAAATGTTTTTCATCGATTCAGATGATGATGTAAAAGGCGTTGATGAAGATGATGACAGTCTGGAAAGAGGTACAATATTAGTGGTAGAGGATAATGACGAAGTAAGGCATTATTTAAAATCCGGTTTGTCAAAAGTATTCACTGTGCTTCAGGCGGAGAATGGCGAAGTGGCATTGGAGCTGCTTAAGAAAAATACTGTAGATATAGTGATAACAGACGTGATGATGCCTGTCATGGACGGAGTGAAGTTATGCAAAAACATCAAGCAGAACGTATCTACAAGCCATATCCCTGTGATAATGCTTTCGGCGAAAACCGATATGAACGACCAGAAAGAGGCTCTTGGAACAGGTGCCGACGACTATATTCCGAAACCGTTCTCGCTTTCTTTAGTGATTTCGAAGATACAGAACATGATGCGTACGCGCCGCCGTATGCTGGAGCATTATTCCAAAGAGCTTACAGTGGAGCCGGAGAAAGTGACATTCAATCCTGTAGACGAGGAACTCCTTAAGAAAGCTGTGGAGATAGTCAAAAAGAATCTGGACAATACAGACTTCTCTACCGAGGATTTTGCAAGTCAGATGAACATGAGCCGTTCAAACCTGCATCTCAAGCTGAAAGCCATAACAGGAGAGTCGGCCATAGAGTTTATAAAGAAAATCAGATTTTCCGAAGCATGCCGTCTGCTCAAGGAAGGACGTTATAACATTGCTGAGATAAGCTCCATGGTCGGGTTCAGCACTCCGTCTTATTTTGCTACGAGCTTCAAGAAATATATTGGTTGCCTCCCGACAGAATATATAAAGCAACAGAAGTAATATCCGGAAATTCCCGTATTTATAAACCGTAACACGTTCGTGTAACGCGCGCGTCACGTACGTGTTACGCGCGTTACACGTTCGTGTTCCACCCGTTACACGTACGTGTTACGGTTTCTGCGTCTAAGAATTTTTCTATAAACGTACGGAAACATAACAAAAGATTAAGAGCCATATCCCCATTGTCGGAATATGGCTCTTTGCAATTTATCTGTTTACTTTACTATACTTCGCTTTATTTAAGCTCCAGCGTTACTATTGATTTTGCAGGAAGTTTCACCTTAAGTGTGTTCTTGCTGATTTTTGCACCTTTGAATTCTTTAGGGCAAACTACGTCCGGATTCTCGAAAGAGTTGTAATCGTCAATCTTGTCAGAAGTAAGGATTCTTCCTGAAACACTCTTGATGTTCATTCCGTCAAGTTTGATTGTGATTTCCTGTTCCTCGTTCAAATCGACATTTGACAGCGAGATGTGTGTCAGTCCGTCCTTGCGTGATGCTGTAGCGCTCACCATCGGCACTTCTCTGTTGTTTCTCACCACCTTGTAGTTACATTCGAGGTTCAATGGCAGGTAGGTAGCATCCTGATGTACGTTGTACATTTCGAACACGTGGTATGTAGGAGTCAATACCATTTTGTCGTCTTTTGTCAGAATCATTGACTGAAGAACGTTTGCTATCTGTGCGATGTTTGTCATCTTTACGCGGTCTGTATATTTGTGGAACACATCAAGAGTGAGTGAAGCCACGAAAGCGTCGCGCAGTGTGTTCTGCTGGTAAAGGTGTCCTGGGATAGTTCCCGGTTCTTCATCCCACCATGTACCCCATTCGTCCACCATCAGGGCAATCTGTTTCTTAGGGTCATACTTGTCCATGATGGCGATGTGGCGTTTCAGTACATCTTCTATTTCAAGACATTTGCCCATTGTCCAGTAATAATCCTCGTTTGTGAACTTGGTAGCCGAGCCTTTGCTGCCGCTCCATCCTGTCACTGTATAATAGTGGAGTGACACTCCGTCCATTCTGTGGCCTACGTTCTGCATAAGCACCTCAGTCCAGTTGTAATCATAGTCGCTCGCACCGCTTGCAATCTTGAACAGTCTGTTTCCGTTATAGTTTCTGCAGTAAGTGGAATAACGGCGATACAGGTCGGCGTAATATTCCGGACGCATGTTTCCACCGCATCCCCAGCTTTCGTTACCTACTCCGAAGTATTTCACCTTCCAAGGCTTTTCGCGTCCGTTTTCCTTACGGAGCTTTGCCATAGGGCTTCCCTGTTCGGATGTCATGTATTCCACCCATTTTGCCATTTCCTCTACCGAACCGCTACCTACGTTTCCGCTGATATAAGGCTCGCATCCGAGCATTTCGCAGAGGTTGAGGAATTCATGAGTACCGAAGCTGTTGTCTTCTACCGTACCACCCCAGTTGTTGTTCACCATGCGAGGGCGGTTTTCCTTAGGACCGATACCGTCCATCCAGTGGTATTCATCGGCAAAACATCCGCCCGGCCATCTCAGTACAGGCACTTTCAGTTTCTTCAGTGCCTCGAAAACGTCTGTTCTGTAGCCTTTTATGTTAGGAATCTTCGAGTCTTCGCCTACCCAAAGTCCGCCGTATATACATGTACCAAGATGTTCGGCAAACTGTCCGTATATTTCTTTCGGTATAATCTGGTTACCTTTTTCAGGATATATTTCTATCGTAGACTTCTGCTGTGCAAAAGCCGATACGCTTGCCATCATGGCAATAGATAAAACGATGTTCTTCATAAGTTACTTTTTAGATATTTCAAATTTATAGATTGCGAATGTCATTTCTCCGATTTCGGTGCTCAGGATGTTCTTTTCGATGTTGATATCCTTTTCCACCGGAACAATCTTGTTTGGTTCGTCAAGAGTGTTTTCTGCGTCGGAATTGTCAGAATGGAGAGTGATACACTTGCCGTTGACGAGTGATACTGATTTCTTCAGGCCTTTGAATTCGATGTTCAGTTTCTGGCTCTTGTCCGAAGTATTGACAACTTTCAGAATGTAAGTATTGTTCTCCTTGTCCAATACCGCACTTGCAAAGAGTCCGTTCTGCCCCTCCTGGCCGCTTACAGCCTTTTTGTCCATAGTCAGAGGAATAACGTTTGTTCCCTTGTTGTGTCCGTACAGGTTCTGAACATACCAGCTGCATGTGCGTACAGAGCGTAGATTGTCGAACCATATCAGGTCAGGACGCCACTGCCATCCTTCAACGTGTGCAAGCAGCGGAGCGTATGTAGCCATATGTACGATGTCGGCATTACGTTCTACGCCTGTAAGGAAAGCAGCTTCAAGAAGTGAAGCGTGGAAATGATTCCATTTCTTGCCCTTGCCGTGGCATGCATATTCGCCTGCAAACACTTTCGGACCTTTACGGTCGTAGTTGTCATATCTGCTGCCTGAGTTAAGGAACCAGTCTTCAGGACGGTAGAAGTGCTCGTCCACCAAATCTACTTTCAGTTTCTTCATTTCCGGCCACAGGTATTCAAAGTCCTTACCCTCAGAGTTAGGACCTGACGAACCGATAATCTTCATGTCAGGATATGCCTTGCGGATTGCTTCTACGAATGGTTTCAGACGTTCCGGATATTCAGGCCCCCACTGTTCGTTACCTATTCCGATGAATTTCAAGTTGAAAGGTTCCGGATGTCCCATTTCTGCACGAAGGCCTCCCCATTTGGTGTCTGTACCTCCGTTTGCAAACTCGATAAGGTCGAGAGCATCCTGTATGTAAGGCTGAAGGTCGCAAACCTTCACGTGTGCCTCTTCATTCTCATTCTGGAACTGACATGCAAGACCGCAGCTAAGTACAGGCAGTGCTTCTGCACCCATATCCTCAGCCAGCAGGAACATTTCATAAAATCCCATTCCGTATGTCTGGAAATAGTCAGGGAAGAAGCGGTGAGGGAAAGTATAGTGCCAGCGGTTTTCGTTCAGAGGACGGTTCTCGACAGGACCTACAGAGTTTTTCCAGTTATAGCGCGAAGCAAGGTCTGTGCCTTCAACGATACATCCTCCCGGGAAGCGGAATACACCCGGTTTTGTATCGGCAAGAGCCTGTACAAGGTCTTTGCGCAATCCGTTTTCGCGGCCTTTCCATGTGTCGGTAGGGAATAATGAAACATGTTCCAGGTCAACAGTACCGGCAGATGCAAGGAAGATACGCAAGTGAGCTTTTGAGAATGTCTGTTCCGGAGTAAGCTTTATCTCATATTTCTTCCAGTCCTTGGAGTTGATATCCAATGTCTGCGAGGTTATAACCTGTGTTTCTCCCATAGAAGCATTGTCAATGAGTTCCACAGTGATTTTCTGGTTTTCACCCCTTGCCCATACGCTGAAACGGTAGCTTTCTCCGGCTTTGATACCTATTCCGAAGAAACCTTCGTTTTCGATACCTGTACGCTTGTGTGCATGTCCCGGGTCACCTAATCTTACATAGTGTGGGTTCTTGTCGAACGGACCGTCATTTAGTAAAGTTACATTGCCGAATACGTTCCATCCCATAAAGTTCTGTGGAAACTCAAACGAACGGTTCTTTATAAGTTCTGCATACAGTCCTCCGTCGGCACCATAGTTGATGTCCTCGAAGAAATGTCCGTACATAGTAGGCTGTATTTCAGCACCGATTTTGTTGGTCTGGACAACCATGTTGTTTACCTCTTGTGCGCTGATGCCCATACATGTTGTAAGGGCTAAGGCACTTAATAATGTGAAGTGTTTTTTCATGGGAAAAGTATTAATTTTATTTGTGATACAAAAATAGCTTTTTATGTTGATTTTTAAAATAATTATTCATTTGTGATACCTTCGCTCGTCATCTGTATTCTTTTTATCGTTCCGTCTTCATTATAGTATAAACGGTCAATGCAGATAGAGCGTCGGAAACTGCCTCCATTAGTATTTATTCCGCCGTTATGGTAAATGAAATATGATTTACCGTTGAAGTCTATTATTGACTGGTGGTTAGTGTTTGAGTTTCCGGCCAGTTCGTTCAGTATTCCTTTATACTCCCATGGCCCGTTGATGCTTCTGCTCATGGCATAGCAAATCTTCTCCGGAAATTCCGATGCGAACGACAGATAATACCAGTCGCCATGTTTGTGTATCCATGGAGCTTCAGTGAAGCGTGGAAGGTTTATCGGAATGATAGGGCCGTCAAGCTCTGTCATGTTTTCTTTCAGTTTTGCATAATAACACTGAGTGTTACCCCAGAACAGATATGCCTGTCCGTCGTCATCTATTATTACGGTCGGGTCAATGTCGTCCCAGCCTATGGAGGTATATTGTGTAGTCATATCATTGGTGATTAATGCACTGCCCCTTGCATCCTTGAAAGGACCTGTCGGAGAATCAGCCACTGCCACACCGATTGATTTTCCCGGTATGGTGGCATGCTCCACTGTTACATACCAGTAGAATTTACCGTTCCTTTCTATTACCTGGCTTGCCCATGCATCACCCTTTGCCCATTTGAAATCCTTTGCCTTAAGAGTGTAAGAATGTTCGGTGAATGTTTTCATGTCCTTGGTCGAGAAAATGCACCATTCGTTCATCAGATAATACTGATGCGGTTCCGGACATTCGTCGTGTCCGGCATAGATATATACCGTACCATTGTGTACCAAAGCAGCCGGGTCGCCTAAGTATTTGTGTGTAATTACAGGATTGCCTTTGGCTACGAAAGTAGTGTCTTCTTTTGCAGCATGCAATGTGTGGCATACTAAGCTTGCAAGAAATGTAACAATCAATAATCTAATCTTATTTTTCATACTGTTAGAAATTAATTTTTTGCAAATATACCTCCCTGTTCTTGTTAGGCAGGTGGACAAATAAACATGTTAGGTGGATAAACCTGCAAATGCCGGAAAAACTCTGCCTGCAGTAGTATGAAATTAGGAAATAGGTTTTATTTTTGTGGATAACTAAAACCTGGATTTATGAATTTAAAGCACATTCTATCTTATTCATTGTTTATATTATATTGTATTGTGGGAATATTGCAGTCATCCGCAAGGAATGCAGACAGGCAGGAAATTGTGAACTACACAAACAGATATACATTTTCCTGTATCACAATGCAGGACGGTTTGCCGCATGTCTTTGTTGATGATGTGGTAAAAGACAGTCGTGGATATCTGTGGCTTTCCACTATGGGAGGAGGCGTTTCCCGATACGATGGATATGAGTTTGTGAATTTCAGTACCAATACAGGAACTAACAAGCTGAAATCTAATTTTATAAGCTATTTATGCGAAGATAAGTTCGGAAGATTATGGGTGGCTGGAGATGACGGAATAGACCTTATATCTATAAACGACCTTGACCTAAGGACATCGGAAGTGGCATCTTCCTTAATGCCATTTATTGATTCTCCTATATCCGGGATGCTTGTTTCCAAGTCGGGCAATATATGGTTGAGTAGCAAGAACATTCTTTATAAGGTGGTGCTTGATGATAAGGGTGGCGTAAGTGATGTAATAAAAGTATCGCATGTCAATACGAACGAGCGTGGTACTGCACTATGTGAGATTAATGGATATATATGGTTTCAGAAAGGCAATATGCTCTGTCGCGTAGCTGATACGGTTATGGAGTGGCAGGAGCCTAATGCTGCTTCATCATCTTTAGCCTCTTTGTATGGGCAGTCAGTATTTTGCATGCACGTTCTTAATAATGACGTATGGATAGGAACAAGTTTCGGTCTGCTCAGATACAGCATATTGACAGATACTGTGCGATATTATATGCACAATAGGGAGGACGGACATTCTTTATCACAGAACTATATAACAGATATCACATCGGCAGGGGATGGAACGCTGATTGTCGGAACTTTGATGGGGCTTAATATCTACAACCCTGTCTATGACAACTTCCAGCATGTTATAAATGACGATGAAGGCGGATTGGGAGGTGGTTCTCAGCTAAACTCAAACTTTGTCAATGTACTTTTTTATGACAATGGAAATGATATTGTGTGGATAGGTACAGAAACAGGTGGGCTTGCAAAAATGTATGCTTCACGCTTATATGTTACAAATTATCTGCATTTGCAGAACCAGGCATCCAGTCTGTCGAGAAATCTTGTAAACTCAATCATTGAAGACAATGACGGTACATTATGGGTAGGTGTAGTAGAGGGAGGACTCAACTGTAAACCCAAGGGAATGAACGGTTTTATCCATTTCACGACAGATGCGCCTTCTTATCTCAGTCATAACACTGTCAGTTCTTTGGCTCTCGATGGAAAGGAAAGACTTTATGTAGGTACATGGGGAGGAGGCGTAGGATGGATAAACCGGAAAACGGGAACTGTCAAACGCTTCAACAGGATAGAAGGTATAGATGACATTTTTATATCAACATTGATTTATGACAGAATAAATGATTTGCTTTGGATTGGCTCACAGCATAGTGCATACGTCTATAATCCGAAGGATAATACTGTAAAAGAGCCTTTCAAGGATGCTGAGAAAGAGATCGTAAATATAAATGCTTTGGGAGGCTGTATTTCCGGAGCAGGGGATTTATGGCTGTCTTCCGTTTACGGATTGTTGAGAGTGGACCTCAAGGCTTATTCACGCGGTGAGTTGGTCTATAAGAAATATACTGACGGAGTAAATATGCCTAAGGGTGAACGAATCACAAGCGTTCATGAGGCCGGAAACGGTGATTTGTGGATTGGCAGCAACGGTGCAGGTATATATCGTGCCGTAAAAGATGGCGAGAATTACGTGTTCTCATCATATAATGTTCAGGATGGGTTGATAAGTAATAATGTGCGCGGCATACAGGAAGACTGGTATGGCAATATCTGGATTACCACGGTAAATGGTCTTTCAAGGTATTATCCCAAGGATGATATGTTTGTAGGTTATACGTCTAAAGACGGATTGCCATCAGATAATTTCTACTGGAATGCCACTGCTGTGTCCGGCAATGGCGAGAAAATCTATTTGGGAAGCTTGGGAGGTCTTTCCGAAGTACATCCGGTGATGGAAAAGGAAAGCCGTATGAATTTCCCGTTGGCTATCACCCGGATAAATGTAATAGGTGGTGCATGCCATCCTGAAGATGGACTATTGGAACTTCATGAGAGTGACAAGTCTTTGACTATAGAGTTTGCAGCCCTCGATTATAATCCTTCTTCGTTGGCGGCATATTCTTATCGCCTTGTGGGTTTCGACGATAACTGGATAGATACGAGAAGAGACAGACGCACGGTGACTTATACTAATCTGAAACCGGGAAAATACAGCTTCCAACTGAGATATACCCCCGATGGTAAGAACTGGATAAGTGCGGGTAATGGACTTCAGATAGAAGTTTCGCCATATTTCTACAAGACCCCGTGGTTTGTCTTGTCGGTTATGCTGCTGTTGGCTCTTATTGGCTACAGAATAGTGACCTGGAGGTTTAACGAGATGAAACGACAGCAGATTATACTGCATGACAAAGTAGAAGAACGTACCCGTGAACTCAAGGAACAGCAGAAACTGCTTTCTGTACAGACAGAAGAGCTGTCAAAACAGAACGGACTGTTGAAAGAACAGAATATCCAGATAACGGAACAGAAAAACAAGATACTTGAAATGTCCCGTAAGGTAGAGGAACTGACTATTGACAAACTGACTTTCTTCACAAACATCACACACGAGTTCAGAACCCCGCTTACGCTTATAGTAGGTCCTATCGAAAGGGCCTTGAAGTTGAGTTATAATCCGCAGGTTATCGAACAGCTCAACCTGGTTGAGAAAAACAGCAAATATCTCCTCTCGCTGATAAACCAGCTGTTGGACTTCAGAAAAGTGGAGGATGGAAGGATGAAGATTATATGCCATCATGGGAATATAAATACGTTCCTCGATGACTTGCTTACCCCTTTTGTCGCATTTGCAGGCGATCATGGTATTACGTTGAAGTCTTATAAGCGCATTGACAATCCATATATGATGTTCGATGAAGATATAATGCGTAAGGTAATAACAAATCTTATAAGCAATGCCATAAAGTTTACAGAGAAAGGAGGCATGGTGTCTGTTTATGCTGCAACAGTGAACGACAACGGTGGAGAGAAACTGTACATATGTGTAAGAGATACCGGAAAAGGAATACCCGAAGGCGATATTGAGAAAATCTTCAACCGCTTTTATCAGGCAGATAATCAGGGCCTGGAGTCGGTAAGCGGACAAAGTGGAACAGGCATAGGGCTGTATCTCTGCAAGAAACTCATAACACTGTTGGAAGGTAGTCTGGTCGCTATGAACAATCCGGTGCAAGGCTCGTCTTTCAGAATATTATTGCCTGTAGAAAGAGGAGATAAGAATGAAATAGTGGATGAAGTGTATGATGACGAACATGACGAAGTGTCGTTATCGCCTGAAAAGAACGGTAAACTGAATATTCTTATCGTAGAGGACAATAAGGATATGAGAGATTATATAAGGTCCATTTTAGCAGAATATTATAATGTACTGGAAGCATCGAATGGTGAGGAGGCCCTGCATGTCCTGAGTTCTTCGAATGTAGACTTCGTAATCAGCGACCTTATGATGCCTGTGATGGATGGAATGGAACTGTCGCACAGGATAAGGAGTGATTTCTCTATATCACATATACCTATTCTTATGCTTACGGCAAAGACTTCGGACGAAGCAAGACTGGAAGGTTATAAAGCTGGTGTAGACTCCTATCTGTTGAAACCTTTCGATGAGAATTTATTGTTGGCACGAATTTCAGGTATATTGGAAAACAGAAAGCGTTTCCAGCAGAAGTTCTATCTTACAATGGATGTAGATTCTTTGGAAATAGATGAAGAGTCGGGCGACAAGAAGTTTCTTGACAAGGCTATGAAAGTGGTAAAAGAAAATTACATGAACCCTGATTTTGATGTTGCCGATTTCATCAATGCCATGGGTATGAGCAAGAGTCTTCTGAACAAGAAGATGCAGAGTCTGACGGGACAGTCTACAAATCAGTTTATGAGAAACTACAGACTGAATCTTGCACGCGAACTTTTGTTGAAAAACAAGGTGACACATAATATGAACATATCAGAGATTGCATATCAGGTCGGGTTCAACGACCCTAAATACTTCACACGCTGCTTTACAAAACATTTCAATGTAACGCCGAGCAGCATAATGGAGGATAAATGAAAATAAGTGTACTGATATAGCCTGATAATCAGGTTTAAATAATGATTTGTAAGTTATAAAGTGTATAAATCAGATATTAATAGGTGGACTTAAGTAAAAACATGTTTTGTATGCTTTTGTCCACTTATTATCTTTTTTTGTCCACTTTCATTTTGGCTATCTCCTATATTTTTGTGGCATAAAAATAATTTGTTATATTTTAAAAGAATGTATTATGGAGAATGCTACAAAAACAGTCATTAGTATTTTGCAAGGGATTTGCAGAATACGATATTATACCGTAACGTAAAGATTTTTCCTTATAGGTTATTGTATTAATCTTATCTGGGTAGAAATGAATAAAACTCATCTTTGTTATGTTAGAACAATCTAATTGGTTTATTGAAAAATTTAAATTTAATACCATTTAAAATGAAAAAACAATTTATTTTTTCTGCAATGCTTGGTTTATGTGCCTTTGGAGGAACAATGGTATATCCTTCATCTGCTTTGGCTGCCGTGGCACAATCTCCTTCAATTAAGGTAAGTGGTCAGGTTATTGATGAGCAAGGTCTTCCTTTGCTTGGTGCTACTATCAGAGTTAAAGATGGACAAACGGGAACAACAACCGACTTTGATGGAAATTTCCAGATTGAGGTTCCTGGTAACTCTGTTTTATTGATAAGTTATGTCGGATATAAGGACCGTGAAATAGCTGTTCGCAATAGAGCAGTCCTGGAACCGATTCAACTGCAGACAGACGATTTGATGCTTGAGCAGGTAGTCGTTGTAGGTTACGGTACACAGAAAAAGTCGGATTTGACAGGTTCTGTATCTGTAGTAGATGCTGAGGCTTTGAAACAGGTTTCACATTCAAATATATCTTCTATGCTTGAAGGAAAGGTTGCAGGTGTGCAAATCACATCAGACGGTCAGCCTGGTGCCGATCCTTCAGTTCGTATCCGTGGTATCGGTTCTTTCGGAAGTACTGCCCCTCTTTATGTAATTGACGGTGTTCCTATGGGAACTTCCATACGTGATTTCTCTTCTAATGATATAGAAACAATTCAGGTGTTGAAAGATGCCTCGGCTGCTGCTATTTACGGTTCCCGTGCAGCTAATGGTGTGGTTATTATCACTACCAAACGAGGTCAGAAAGACCAACCTCTGAAAGTGGATTATAATGGATATTTTGGTGTCGATTACATCCCTGACAATGTATATGATGTAATGGATGCCGACCAGTACAGTCAATATGTCGGTCAGGCATGCGTTAATTCTGATACTCCAATTCCGGGAGGATATCATCTTGACAGCGCTACAGGTAAATACCGTTTTCAGGATAATACCAATACAGATTGGTTTAAAGAGGTTTTCAAGACTGGTATCCGTCAGAATCATAATGTAAATCTTTCCGGTGGTGGTGCACACAATACTTATAATGTAGCATTGGACTACTTTAACCAGAAAGGAACTCTTGAAGGTGCAGGCCCTAATTATGAACGTTTTACGGCGCGTGTAAACAATACTATGGACACTAAGTTTGTGAAATTCCATACCAGTATTGTTTATTCCCATTCGGATCAGGATAACATGGGATTGTCAAATGCTTCGGAATATGTTCAGGGATTATATGGTGACGTAACTAACGTATTGCGTGGAACTTTGCTGATGCAGCCTACAATAAAGGCTTATGATGAGTCTACATGGGCTCTTGACGACAAAGTTGGTATTGCAAATGACTTCAATTACGATGCTTACGGTTACGGAGTTTATTATGATGACATACATGGTGATATTTCTGCATCCAACCCATTGCTTATAAACAATCTGATGCAGCGTAATACACGTGTTGACAGATTTGTGGGAACTGCATCGGCAGATGTTGACCTTCTCAAAATGATAGGTGTTGACAGCAAGAATCATAAACTTAACTATAAATTGAATCTTTCTTACAGTAAGACTAACTGTAAAGACTTTACATGGATTCCTTCATGGGTACAGAGTAACCGTGTTTATTTGGCAAAAAGCAATGAACGCCTGACAAAAGCCTCACGTATATACTCGGATGCATTGATTGAAAATGTGCTTACTTATGATGGTACAATAGGAAATCATCATATAAATGTGATTGCCGGTCAGACTTTTGAAGAAGAAAACACAGACTTGCTGACAGGATGGGGATTGGATTTCACTGAACCTTACTTCCTCCAACTTCAGAACGGTTCGGATACATATTCGGAAAGTTTTGAGTATAAGCATGCTATTTTATCTTATATCGGTCGTATCAACTATAATTATGATGACAGATATTTGTTCTCAGCAACAGTCCGTAGAGATGCCAGCTCTCGTCTGACAAGAAGCATACGTTGGGGAACTTTCCCTTCAGTGTCTGTAGGTTGGCGTTTTGATAAGGAAAATTTCTTCCCTTTCAATACTGATGTTGTAAATATGTTCAAGTTCCGTGCCAGCTATGGTGAACTTGGTAACGAGAATATAGGTGAGTACATGTATCAGGCAGTAATGGCGCGTAACAATATGACTTACAGCTTCAATAATTCGCCTGTGACAGGTTCGGCAATTTCTACCTTTGTGGACAACAATTTAGCTTGGGAGAAGAAGAAAACGTATAATGTGGGTGTGGACTTGGCATTTTTCCGCAATAGACTGGAGTTCACTGCTGAATGGTATAAGAACACAAGTACAGACCTGCTGTATGAGGTACCTGTGCCGGAGCAGGCTGGAGTTTCTAATGAAAAAGTGACGATGAACGCGGCATCTATGGAAAACTCCGGTTTTGAGTTCTCTGCTACTTATCGTAATCATGACAATCCTTTCAAATATGAATTCTCCGGTAACCTCAGTACATTGAAAAACCGTGTAACTTCATTAGGCTTCGGTACAGACTCTTATATTTCAGGAGCATATATAACAAACGTAGGTGAAGAAATCGGTCAGTTCTATGGTTGGGTGTATGAAGGTATAGCACGTACACAAGAAGACCTTGATAACCATGCTACACAGGAAGGTGCCCAGATTGGTGACTGTCTTTATAAAGACTTGAGCGGTCCTGACGGTACTCCTGATGGTAAAGTGGATGCATACGACCAGGTTGTGCTTGGTAGCGGTCTGCCAAAGATTAACTTCGGTCTTAGCGCACGTTTTGAATATAAAGGTTTTGATTTAAGTATCTCTACTTTCGGTGCTTTGAACTATCATGTAAGTGATGATATCTACAACTCCTTGAACTCTTGCTATGGTTGGGGTAATAAGGATGTAGCTATTCTTGATGCCAACCGTTTCAGTGAAGATGGAAGCACTTATATCTCAGATGTTCCACGTACTTACATAACCAATAATGCCAGCCTTGCATGGAATGACCTCTTCAGCCAGCGCAAGATTCAGAATGCAGCTTATTGGAAAATTGCAAATGTGGAATTAGGTTATAACTTCCCTGATAAATGGTTCGGTAAATATGTGTCAGATGTACGCTTGTATGTATCTGCACAGAACTTGTATACATTTACCGGTTATCATGGCTATAATGTGGACTATGCAGGTGGTACATTCACACCGGGTTATAACTTCTGTTCATATCCAACAGCACGTACATTCATGTGCGGAGTTCATTTTACATTCTAATTGTCATCCAATATATAAATACTAAAAATATATCGTATGAAACTAAATATATATTCACTTGCTCTCCTTTTCGGATTAGGAACCTTTACTTCTTGTATTGACAGACTTGAAATGATAAATCCTAATCAACAGACTTCAAGCACTTTCGGTTTCAATGCCGATGATTTGGAAGAAAGTGTTATCGCTGCCTATAACCATATCCGTATGGAAGGTTCTTATGCACGTGTAGGCTATACTATCGATGTATGCCGTGGTGATGAAGCCTGGAACTCTTCTCAGGTATGGTACCTGCCTTTCGATGACCTTAATGCCGAGGTAACTTCCGATATTACATGGTGGCCATGGCGCGAGTGGTATTACACAATAAATGTATGTAACTTTATCCTTTCACGTTGTGATGAAGACAACAGCAAGCTGTCTGAAAGCATGCGACGCATTAAAGGTCAGGCTTTGTTTCTCAGAGGTTTGTCATATTACAATCTGGTAGGTTATTATCAGAACCCACCTCTCATTCTTGATTATGCAGGTTATTCTTCACTTGAAGGCCTTTACGGTGAGAACAGTTCTTACGACGAGGTGCTCGACCAGGTAGAAAAGGATTTCTCTGGAGCTATGGAACTGCTTCCATCACGTGATATGGGTGGTGAATGGTCTGGCGGACGTGCCACTTGTGGTTCTGCAGCCGGCTATTATGCACGTACTCTGATGGTTCGCCATAAATTCTCAGAGGCTTTGGTGGTACTTGAAGATATAATCAACAAGAAATATGGTACATATAGATTGATGGACAACTATGGTGATAACTTCAGAGAAGGTTCTGCTTACGAAAATAATGACGAAAGTCTTTTCGAAGTACAGTTCCTCGATTATGGTTCACAGGGTACAGACGATGAATGGACTCCGGTAAACACAAGCCCTAATGCAACTCAGGGTTCTGCTATAGAAAGTAACTTTGCTCCTGGTGTTTATGGTGGTTGGGCAGATATATCTGCATCTCCATGGTTATATGAACTGTTTAAGAAAGAACGTACAACAGATGGTAAACTTGATCCACGCCTTTATTGGACTATCGGTACATATGAAACTGACTGGGAAGGTTTTGAGTTTGGAAATGTAGCCTATACTCATGAACTTTCTGCTACAGAAGACATTTATACCAATAATACTAACGGTGGATTGCCTATTGCCAAATTTACTAATCTTCGTACGGGTTTGTACAGCACAGTAGTTACAGGTTTGCGTGACGGTATAAACATCCGCCTGATGCGTTATTCTGATGTATTGCTTCGTGCTGCAGAATGCGAGAATGAAGTAAACGGTCCTACACAGAAAGCTATTGATTGGATTAATGAAGTACGCAGACGTGCAGACTTACCAGATTTGAAATCTAAAGACTTTGATACACCCGACAAACTGTTTGAGCAGATAGCCAATGTAGAAAGACCAAAGGAATTTGGCTGTGAGTTTGGACGTGGATTTGATTTGATAAGATGGGGATTCTTCTATGACAACGGACGTTTGCAACAGCTTAAGGAACATGGAACTTTCCGTCGTTCTACTAAGAACGTAAAAGACCCTGTAAGATATGCGGATATATCATCAGACCCTGAACTGAAGTGTTCTTTTGATACTTATATTACCGGTCATGAATTCTTGCCTATTGTTCAGACATTGACCAACAAGAACCCTAATCTTAAAGGAAACTCTGCAAACAACAGTTCTGACAATTCAGTTTATTTCAGTGAAAAAGGATGGACAGTACGTCCGGTAGTTGATTTAAATGAATAAATAACCTAATAATGTTTAAGACAATGAGAAATTATAATAAAATAGCATTAGCATGTTGTTCTGCAGCTTTTGGGCTGTTTGCATTGACAGGTTGCGAAGGTGGAGAAATCTTTGAGGTTAATGCTCCAGACTGGATCTCTGATAAGGTTCAGGAAATAGAAGATGAGAATAAACAGGAAGAGGAAGTGCTTGAAGGCATGATGGAAGATGTATATAGTTTTGGAAATACAGATTATACGAGTGGATGGTGGACTGCTTTCTCAAAGTATTATGTAATACCTGATGGACAGAAATGGAATGCGGTGTTCAATTTGCATTTAAACCCAACAGACAATACTTATTTTAAGAATTTTGTTTTGATTTTTACCAATGATGATTATTCAGTGCGTAATGGCGACGGATACAAGGAATATGCTGCTATTCGTTTTGATTATGCTGAGGGGAAGAATTCCCAGTGGTGTCCTACAGGTACTGATTATATGGATGTTTCATATATCTCAAGTACATTGATTTTAAATCCGACATCAGTAGAGGATGGAGAAAAAGATCCGAATGTTCAGAAATTAGCAGGTAAAGTTACTGTCACTGTTGATAGAACTGATGAAAATGCTTTCAAGGTCAAGATGACTAATGGAGAAGTGACAAAAACTTATGAACAACCATATCAATGGGAAAATCTTAACTCAGATCCGAGTAACACTAATATTCGTTGTTTCTTGACTGTCGAAGGTTCTTATATTGGCTTCCTACAGACAAATATTGAACCGATAGGTGGTTGTACTTCTGCGGCTGATAAAAATCCGGTATCAATGAAGTTGTTAAATGTACCTACAAATGTTGATGCTGGCACAGAACTTAAGGATGCTATGGCTGGAGTAACTGCAGAGGTTACTTTTGAAGAGGGAGTTACAAAAACAGTAACAGCCTCGGAACTAAGTTTCTCTGCTATCCCTGATATGGATACTGCCGGTGAAAAAACACTTGTAGCTGTGTATAATAAGACTTTTAAGGGTGAAAATTGTGACTCTCCTATTATGGCGAATGCTAAATTTAATGTTATAAGTAAGATTGAATCTATTAAAGTTACAAAGAAACCTACACGTACTGCTTATAAATTTTACACTTTAGGTGGAATTAATTCTTTAACAGGTTATACATTGGCATTTGATCCAGCTGGAATAGAGGTTACTGGTACTGATACAGAAGGAAATAATATAATTCTTGATAACTCAAAAATTACTTTCTCTAATGTACTTGCTCAGACTGGTACTCAGGACATAACTGTAACATATGAAGATGTAGAAACTACTTTACAAGTTGAAGTTTCAGTTTCTTCTGCTACTAAAGTTACTAATACTGATAACATGTTGGGCAATGATGATAATTCAAGTATATGGGCAAATCCTGTTTTTTCAGATGTGTTTAAAGTGCCATCTGGTGAAACGAAGTACATATCTTTTACAAACTATAGTAATTTGGCTGGTAATTGGAATAATTTCCTTGTAATCTTGCAGAATTCCAATACTCATAAAGTTGTTGCTAGAGCTGATAATTATGGATGGGGTGATGGATATGCAGCTTGTGTTCATTATGGAACACAAGGCCCTTGGGAAGATTGGCTTAAGGGTATGAATGGAGCTAAAGTAACAGTTTTCGTAGCTAATAATGGTGATGGCACAGCTGATATTCTTGCAACAATGGAAGGTACAACAGGGCAAAAATCTACACAATACTATTATGGATTGAACAATCTTGACACTGATAATCTAGAATTTCTACTTTCTGTTGATGGTTCCCATCTTGTTTTCGGTAATTAATAATTATTTTCATAAACATACATGCCGTTCTTTTTTACAAGCAACGGCATGTCCTAAACAAATAATAAAATGAAAAAAATATCATACTTTTTGATATCCTTATTTACGGCTTTCGGCTTTACAGCTTGTACCGATGGATTGGATAACATAGAATACAGCAGCGACAGCGGTATAACAGCATCTGCTCCTGTTGTAAGTGAAAAGACCGGTTTCTCTTTGACTGTTACATCAACTGCGAGCGGTGATGTAAATAATATAGTGAAAAAAGG
Source organism: uncultured Bacteroides sp. (assembly GCA_900544075.1). Classification (GTDB taxonomy): domain Bacteria; phylum Bacteroidota; class Bacteroidia; order Bacteroidales; family Bacteroidaceae; genus Phocaeicola. The sequence continues at coordinate 255,868 of UQTJ01000001.1, read as the reverse complement.
TTTCTGCTATAGCTTGAATGTCCAGAATCCTACTATCAAAGATAATGTATTGGATGCAGACGAAAATTTCAGTGTTACTATTTCAGGTTTGAAAAGCAATACTCCTTATTATGTACGTGCTTATATCTACGGTAACAGCCGTTACATATATTCGGAAACCATTACAGCGACTACTGCCGACGTAAGTCTTGAAGAACAGCTTAATAATTACGTTGCTCCGGATTATGATGATAACTATACTTCTATCGCAACATGGGATATGCGCAGAAAATGGAATCTGGCAAATGTTCACGACCCTTCTGTGTTCAAGGCTGAATACGGTTATTACTATATGTATCAGACAGATGCTTCATACGGTAATGCTCATGAAGGACACGGACACTTCCATTGTCGCAGATCAAAAGACTTGGTTGAATGGGAATATCTTGGAGCTACAATGCTTGATACACCAGAATGGGTTAAAACAAAGCTTAATGAGTATAGGGCTGAAATGGGACTGGAACCTATAGAAGAACCTGCATATGGTTACTGGGCTCCGGTAGTAAGAAAAGTCAAAGACGGACTGTACAGAATGTATTACAGCATAGTGATTGATAATTATATAAAGACCGGTGCTGCCAATACTGAAAGTAATTTTGACAATTCATGGACAGAACGTGCGTTTATAGGTCTTATGGAAACATCAGATCCTGCTTCAAACGTGTGGGAAGACAAGGGAATGGTAATATGCTCTTCTTCTGATAAGGCATTGGATGGATGGGGTAGAGCCAGCTTGTCAAATTGGGATGCTTATTTCTATTTCAATGCTATCGACCCTACTTATGTTATAACAGAAAGTGGAGCACATTGGATGATTTACGGTTCATGGCATAGTGGTTTCGCTGCAGTTGAGATCGACCCTAATACAGGTAAGACAAAAACTGAATTAGGTAAGCCATGGGCGATATCTGATTGGAGTGCAAATACATACGGTAAACTTGTTGCAAAAAGAAATAATAACCGTTGGCAGGGTTCTGAAGGTCCTGACGTAATCTACAATCCTCAGACCGGATATTATTATATGTTTATTGCATATGGCCAGCTTGCCGTAGCATATAATACACGTGTTGTACGTTCTGAAAATCCGGATGGACCATATGTGGATATGAAAGGTAAGCAGGCAACCAGTGGAGAGGATATGTATCCTGCTGTAACTGCACCATATAAGTTCAGTAGTGGTTATGGATGGGTAGGTATATCACACTGTGGTATCTTTGATGATGGAAACGGTAACTGGTTCTATACCTCACAAGGTAGATTCCCTGCAAATGTAGGAGGTAATCAGTATAGTAATTCTATTATGATGGGTCATGTACGTAGTATACGCTGGACTGAAGAAGGATGGCCTGTTGTAATGCCGGAACGTTATGGAGCAGTGCCTCAGGTTGCAATATCTAAATCTGAACTCGTAGGCGACTGGGAGCTTATACAGTTTAAGCCTACTCCTAATAATAGTACTAATGACGGTAGCGCTACTCAGTATGCTTCTAAAGTTATAACATTGGCCGAGGATGGAAGTGTTACTTCAGAAGCTTGGGATAGTAATGTTAAATGGTCGTTCGATGCAGAAAAGAATGTTATTTCAATAGGTAATAATAATATATATATCCAGCGAGAAGTAGACTGGGAAGCAAATCCGCGTAAGGTAACTATCGTTGGTGGTGGTTATGAAAATAGCGGAAGCATAACTAATTGGATGAAGAAAAAATCATAATATATGAAACTTAGAATCCGGTTATTAACGGCATTTATTGTTGGTTCATCATTCGCTTTACTGCCCGTATCAGCGCGGGCAGCAGCGGATGATATTATCACCGTCGATAAGGTTATGACCCACGACCCGGTGATGATAAAAGAAAAAGATACATATTATCTCTTTGCCACGGGGCAGGGGATAAGCGTGATGTCCTCGCGCGACATGAAGAACTGGAAGTTCGAACCGTCTGTCTTTTCAGAAGCACCCAAATGGGCTGTAGAGTTGATTGACGGATATAACGGGCATACTTGGGCGCCCGACGTGATTTATCACGGAGGCCTGTACCACCTGTTTTATTCATGTTCGGCTTTCGGAAAGAACACCTCGGCTATAGGCCATGCCACAACTCCCACTCTCGACAGGAAAGACCCGCGTTTCAAATGGACCGACCACGGAATGGTGATTCAGTCTGTTCCAAACCGCGATTCGTGGAACGCTATAGACCCAAACATAATAATTGACGAGAAGGGCACACCATGGATGACTTTCGGTTCTTTCTGGGACGGAATAAAGTTAGTCCGTCTTACCGACGACCTTAACGCTGTGGCCGAGCCACAGGAGTGGTATTCCATTTCGCGCCGTCAGCGCTCTGTCAGTGTGAAAAGCGAGGATGCTGGTGATGGTGCAGTTGAGGCTCCTTTCATTATGAAGCACGGTGAATATTACTATCTGTTTGTTTCGTTTGATTATTGTTGCCGTGGGTTGAAGAGTGATTATAAGGTTGCTGTGGGACGTTCCAAGGATGTTCGTGGCCCGTACCTTGACCGTGATGGTAAATCCATGGAGCATGGAGGAGGAACAATAATTGTAAAAGGAGATAAGAATTGGGCCGGTATAGGACATTGTGCGGCATATAAGTTTGAAGGGAAATATTATTTTATAGCTCATGCTTATTCCGTTAAGAATGACGGTACTCCTATGCTGTATGTACGTACAATAAAATGGACAGAAGACGGGTGGCCTATTGTAGGATAGATTTTTGCTCGGTTTTGTTATTGCTATTAGAACAAGGGGTTGAAGTGATTCTATAAAAGAAAATTGCCGGTAGTATATGTCTGTCAAAGAATTTATTTTTAACTTTGCGGTCTAACATAATTTTTATGCATTATGGAAAATAAACTCTTAATCTACAATACACTGAGCCGTACGAAGGAACTTTTCAAGCCGGCTCACGCACCGCATGTGGGCATGTATGTGTGCGGACCTACCGTGTATGGTGATGCCCATCTTGGACATGCACGTCCGGCAATTACTTTTGACATTCTTTTCCGTTATCTTACACATCTTGGATATAAAGTACGTTATGTTCGCAATATCACTGATGTGGGCCATTTGGAACATGATGCCGACGACGGTGAGGACAAGATAGCAAAGAAGGCACGCCTTGAACAGCTTGAACCTATGGAAGTGGTGCAGTATTATCTGAACCGCTATCACAAGGCTATGGAAGCTCTTAACGTGCTTCCTCCAAGCATCGAGCCTCATGCTTCGGGACATATCATCGAACAGATACAGTTAGTAGAGGAAATCCTTAAGAACGGATATGCCTACGAAAGCCAGGGCTCTGTTTATTTCGATGTTGCGAAATATAATAAGGATCATCACTATGGAAAATTGTCGGGCAGAAATCTTGACGATGTACTGAATACTACACGCGAGTTGGACGGTCAGCAGGAAAAACATAATCCTGCGGATTTCGCCCTCTGGAAATGTGCTCAGCCGGAACATATCATGCGTTGGCCATCGCCATGGAGCAACGGTTTCCCGGGATGGCACTGCGAATGTACTGCTATGGGAAAGAAATATCTGGGCGAGACATTTGATATTCACGGTGGAGGTATGGACCTTGTGTTCCCTCACCATGAATGTGAGATTGCGCAGAGTGTGGCTTCACAGGGACACGATATGGTGCGCTACTGGATGCACAACAACATGATTACCATCAACGGACAGAAGATGGGTAAGTCATTGGGTAACTTCATCACTCTTGATGAATTCTTCACCGGTAGCAACAAACTGCTTGCACAGGCTTATTCGCCTATGACAATCCGTTTCTTCATCCTTCAGGCGCATTATCGCAGCACTGTAGACTTCAGCAACGAAGCTCTTCAGGCAGCCGAAAAAGGTCTTGAGCGCTTGATGGAAGGTGTGAAGAACCTTGAACGCATCACTCCTTCGAAGACTACAAGCGGTATTGAACCTGCCGGACTTCGTGAGAAGTGTTACGATGCGATGAACGACGACCTCAATACTCCTATCGTGATATCTCATCTTTTCGATGCTACACGTATGATTAATACTGTAATCGACAAGAAGGCTACTATCAGCGAAGACGATTTGAAGGAACTTAAGGAAGTCTTTAATATGTTTGTATTCGATATTTTAGGCTTGAAGGCTGATGCTGAGAACAATGCTGCACGCGAGGAAGCTTACGGTAAGGTAGTAGATATGTTGCTGGAACAGCGTATGGTGGCTAAGGCCAACAAGGACTGGGCTACAAGCGACAAGATACGTGACAACCTTGCAGCTCTTGGATTCGAGGTGAAAGATACAAAAGATGGATTTACCTGGAAGTTAAATAAGTAAGAATATCATATTACCGAACGTTTACTGAACGCTCTCTGAACACTGTTTGAACGCTATTTAAATACTGTTTAAATACCATTCGAATGTTGTTCGGAGAGCGTTCTTTTATTGTTCATCAGCCGTTCGTTCGTTGTTCAGCAAGTATATCTGGTTGCATATGAAACCATAAAATCTTAAGAAAAAGCTTGTATTTCAATATAAATCTATTATTTTTGCCTTTGTAAATTTTAAAAATAGAACAATTATGAGAAAATTATTTTCAACTATTGTGGTTATGGCCTGCCTGCTGTTGGCAGTTCCTGCTCAGGCTCAGGTTCAATTTGGTTTGAAAGGTGGTTTGGATATTTCCAAGTTGGATAATAATGTAGGAGATAATGCTACCGGTTTCTTCGTAGGTCCTATGATTGATGTCACTTTGCCTATTGTAGGTCTTGGTATTGATGTAGCAGCTCTTTATTCCCAGTCTGGTATGGATGTTAACAATAAGAGTTCAGAGAAACTTAAATCTATAGAAATACCTGTAAATCTTAAATGGACTTTGGGTTTGGGAAGTACTTTTGGAGTATTTATAGCTGCCGGTCCTCAGTTTGGCTTTAGTTTAAATGATGGTTGGAAGAACCTGATGGAAGAGACAAATAAAAGTTTTGTCAGTGTTAATGTCGGTGCAGGTTTGAAGTTGCTTCGTCATTTACAGGTTGGAGTGAATTATAACATTGGTGCGAGCAAGCTCGGAGATATTATTGTGAATACATCAGATGGCAATCTCCGTTCAGGGGTGAGAAAGAATTCATGGCAGGTATCTCTGGCCTATATGTTCTGATTTGATTCTTTTATAATATACCAATCCCCCGTATGTTCATTTTTATGAGTATGCGGGGGATTGTTGTGTTAATATGTAACTAAAATATTTGTGTAATTTATCTGATGTGAAGTTTTTTCTGCCATTTTTTATTGATTTTAATCAAAAAAGCTCGAAAAAGTAAAATCCTAATCATAAACGTTGAACAAACCTGCTGTATCTTTTGTCTTGTAATCAGTACAACATTCAATAAATAGATAATTTGTAATTTAATAGGTATTAGTTTTATGAAACAAGATTTGGAAAAGGCTGAAGTAAAAGAATTTTATGTTCCTCCTACATGTGAATGCGTTGAGGTTTATTCTGAAGGAATATTGTGCGCAAGTGACCCTACAAATGTCAGCAATGGGGTCTTTGATTCCGTAGGAGATAGTTTCGTGGGAGAATGGTAATTAAACAGAATAACATATGGGCAATATAAAAATAGTTTCTATTTCAATGGCATTTGTTTTTGCCTTTTCATCTTGTGGTAAAACAGAATTGCCGGATAACGATAATGGTACAGTTGAAACACCTTCCGGTGGAAATACTGAAGTTGAAACCCCTGAAGAAGTGGCTGATTTCAGAATGTCGATGATGGTAACAGAGGCAAATAAATCGGGCAGGGCCTCGGTGGATGAAAACTTGCCCACAAACGAAGGACAGCTTCAGGTTAGATGGGACAGCGGCGATAAAGTCCGTATGATGGTAGGAAGCAGTGCTGATGATGTTAAGGCTTGCGATTTCTCGCTCGTTGGAGGTCCTTCTATGGGTTTGGGAAGTTTTGAATATGTAGGCGAAGAGGTGCAGACTAATTATTATTACGGCATATATCCACCGATGGAAATAGGCAGTAATGGAGAAGTACAGTTGAATGTGCCAATAGACGGAACGATTCGTCAGGCAGCAGAGGATGATTCACGCCATCTTGGAAAGTACAGATCTATGTATGCGGCTCCTGTTCAGAATGCGGCTGGTGGTAATGTGTTGACAGGAGTAGTGTTCAAACATTTGACTTCGCTTATAATATTCAAGGTGACAAACAGCACAGATGAAACGTTCAATCTGAAATCAATTGAGCTGTCAACTGCCGACGGTAATACTGTGTTTTATTCAACTGCATCATTCAATCCGCAGAATCAGACAGAAGCGGTGGTTAATGGCAGTCCTTCTGCGTCAGTGGCATTCGGTTTCGATGGCAATGGAATGCAAGTCACTTCTCTGGAGATGAAGAAAGCCTATCTTCCTGTTCTCCCGACTGATGATTTTTCATCATCGCAGCTAAGGGTTAAAGCAGTTACTGATAAAGGTGAATTTATTACAAACCTTCCTATTGAGGCAAGTCAGACTCTGAAAAGATTTCAGGCAGGCAGTTACTGTATCTTCAATCTTAAGAAAACCACTACAGGTATTACGGTTGGAATGGAAGTCCAGGGATGGGAAGACGGAGAAATAGTAGATGTTCCTATACTTTAAAGATTTAACTTAAGGATTAGAAATGAAAAGAATTACAATATTTGCACTTATAGGTCTTCTGTTTATGGTGTCATGTACAAACGATGATATTATGAACAGCGGCAATACCGGTCCCGGACACGGTAGCATACGTTTTCGTTTGAAAAAGTCTGCATACATCGGCGACATTAACTCACGTACGGAATCTGTGAATACAGGCGATTATGACAAGGTATTTTTCTACATAGCCGACTCTGACGGCGATATAATGACTACAGTACATGCCAAATATAATGCGCTAACCTCGGAAATATATGCCGAAGGTCTTCATGAAGGTGATTATAACTTGCTTGTTCTGGCTATAAAGGGTGATGAAACGGCCGATCGTGCTGAGATAAATGAAATATCATGTATGGATGATGAATGGCTGGCGTTTCCTTCGGACCTGCATAAACCTCTGGAAGCGGAGTATTTTTATTCGTGTACACCGTTTACTGTACGTTTAGTTCCTGCTGAAGGAGGCAGTACTGAGGTTATCAGCATTGACAGTGAAGTAACACAGGACAGGATAGTAGGTCGTCTGGATTTCAATTTTGTATATAACAACCGATATGTGCGTAATGCAACAGTCGAGAAAAGAGTTAGGCTTGCTGAGTCAAAGTTCTATACATCAATAACAGGTGGAGGTGCTTTTACGGGAGAAAGTGACGGCATTATGGACGATATAGTTTTAAGAGAGGACATCCCTTATCTTTTTATGCCTACAATTGCCGGTACTGTTTTAAAAGGAGATATATTCCATACTTCTGTAAGCTATCTTGATGAGAAGACTGTTCTTGATTTCAATTTTGACCAGCAGGAAGTATTGCCGAATCATGCACATACGGTAAGCACTGCGGTAAAGCATCCTGATGACATTTCTCCGGTGATGTATATAACTGCCGATGCTTACAGAGCCGGAAATCATGCACGAATTCTGGATGATGATGAACCTGTATCTGTTTATACGAACAGGTCTCAGCGCACTTTTAATACAGCAAAGCCATTACAGCTTTCAATTACTGATGATGGGCGTCTGCATATGCGTTTTTATTCTCCACGTGTGCTTTATGGAGTAACGGTGAGAGCACGTATAGCGGCTGTGGATGATGAATATTTCGATTTTGCATATTTCGATTCTATTCCTGCTTTCTGCGATTTCTATGAGTCATCTCCACTGGTAGAGAAAGGCACTATGTGTCGTACTGAGAGCGGTCGCATAATCAATGTTCCAGCACTTGACGCTGCCGCCATAGCCGGAGCGGAGTTAAAGGTACTGTCATCAGATCCTTATTGGGCAAAACTACAGGAAATAAAGCACGGATGGACACTTTACTGGGGGCTCTTTGGTGGAGACCCTTCACGCGAAGATGGAGGTCCGGTAGGTAACTGGATGGGTATCCGTCCGGTACATTGTAGAGAATCTGTGGCTTTCTTCCTTAATTTTACCTATATGATAGATATGGATGAGCACGAAGCTATCCTTCATGAAAATGCGGGTAAGTTATACGACGATAATAAACAACCTGTAAAGGTGGAGGAAGTATTGGCCAAGATGCGACGTGGACAGACACTTCAGGTCGGACTGGTTTATCCGGGTAATGGTGTAATCGGTTTGGGTAGTCCGAGTGTGTATGGAGCGTATGAACGAGGATGGTTCGAACATTATTCAAACCGTTATGCGTGTAGCGTGATGTTCCATGAGTTGGGACACGTTATGGGATACGGACACAGTAGTTCGTTTACGTATGGTCCATGGGCGGAGGAACTGATGAATAATTTTTATGTTGACAATATTGGTAAAATGCCTATAGATTCTCCGGCTTATCTAAAAAGTGCCTCAAATCCTCATAAATACAATTAATATCTGAATTATAACAAATAACATTTCAATATGGGAGTAAGACTTGTAAATATATTATCTGCATTATTATTGATTTCTCTTTACTCATGTAGTGATGACAGCATATCCTCCGGAAATTCATCTGGTGATGTAGTTGCTGCCAGACTATCATTGCTTAGCACTTCTGCCGCAGAAACTGATGCAGTAGAGAATGTGTCAGCATATCGTTTCGATGGTGGCATATTAGCGGAGGTGTTTGAAACGCTTGAGCCGGGAACAGATGGAGTAGTGTCTCTTAAGCCTTCTGCCATGAGTGGTAATGTATATTTTATGATTAATGCAGGAAATCTTGTTTCCGGTCGTGGTTTTGAAGTAGGCGTGACCTCTGAATCAGATTTCCAGGCAATGATTGCCGGAGCCGATGAGATGGTATCAGGTGGAATGTTTTTGTCCGGTATGTCAACTATAAACCGACAGACATCGTCTGTAGCAGTAGCAATGAAACGCTCTGTAGCGAGAATAGATATAAGCTCTCCAATCAATAACCTTGCGGTGAATAGTGTAAAGGTGAAGAATGTATGCCCTGAAGGTTATGTAATAGAGGGAGGTAATGGCGGAGATATCCCTCAGCCTGTTGATATGGTGAAAGATTATGCTGACAGTCCTCTGACGGCTGCTGAAGAAACGTTGTTTTATCTTCCACACCAGGAAGGTAAGAGCTTTGAGGTAGAAATAATGGTTACATCCTCAGGCTCATGGCACAGGCTGAAAACTGTTTTGCCGGACATATCACGCAATAAGGTTTATACTCTTAAAGTATATGCTGACGGTGAAGACTTTAGGGTGAAAGTTATTGAAGCTTCCTGGCTGGAAGGTGACGGAACAACCTCAGACGGACTTGCAAATGCGCTTGTGGATGTTGAGAACTCACTACTGGACGATGGCGTTAGGGTGAATGAAACACGCGATTCTGTTTTTATACCATCATGGAAGACAAACTTCAGTCTTGCCATAAGCGGTGAGGAAGGTTCGACTGTGAGTGTGGATGGCTTGGTGAAAGGTGTTGATGTCACTGTTTCTCGTTCCGTAAATCTTGATAATTTGTGCAGTTTGAATGTGAGCAGCAATAATAAGATGATTGGTAGTGTGGAAGGCTATATGTATGTTAATGTACATAACGGTGATGCATTACGAGGTAGAGTTGTTCTTGTATTTTTGGCAAATCCGGTAAAGATACAGGGACAGTTGAGTTTTGACGATAACTATGTTTGCGATTTCGGACGATATATAGACGGTGAACTTGCTGTATTGAGTGTTCCAGATGATAAAGTTATAAGACTGGAATTCGACGAAAACTCACCGGAATGGATGAAATTGGAAGAAACAGCAGATGGCACATACCGTATTTTAGGCGGATGGCGTCCGAATGATGCTGATGCCGATGGAAGAATACAGGAAGGAAGAATTTTGATATCCGACTTGTCTGGCGTTCATAATGAAACCTATACGGTTAAGAGACAGAATTGGGGGCTTCCGGTAGTAAACATAAACGGTACATGGTGGTGTAAGTATAATCTTCGCGGAAACGTGAAAGAATTTACAGACCAGATTCTTGTTTCAAACGATCCTGCCCGTGGTGGAAGTGTTGCAGACTATCTGGCCGAATGTACAGACGATGAGTTCCTGAATGTTCTTGGCGACCAGTACCAGGCTGGTAATAGTGATGGTCTGAAGTTGAAGAATGACAGTACAGGATTTCTGTTTGATGGATATTCTACGAAGACAGATAATTTCGGTACATTGAATCCTGGTTATATGGCTCCTGACGGTTATGAAATACCGGATTATAACGATTATAGATTCTTCAACTGGGGTAATAACTGTAATTTAGGCTATTATAATCCGGGTGCGTTCAATAATGGTTTGGGACAGCAACTGAACTTCTCTGTAGTGGAGAGAGAGGCCATGTTTCTGGGTTATAACTACGGAAATGTTACCTTCTACGATTTTGAATATGAAGGAGAGCACCTTGTATTATGCGGTCTTGGTCATCAGTGGAGTGAAACAGGAATATCTAAGAAAATGATTCTGTTGGCTACATACGGTAACTCCGGCAGTACATGGATGATCGAGGGTTATTCCAAGAGTGATGGTAGAGGAAACTGGTTCAAGTTCGCTGCAAGCAATGCGCAGAAAACCAGAACCATAAGATGTGTGAAATCTCCTGTCGAATATATTTATTAATTAATCAGTAAATAAAAAAACATGTCCATAAAGAACATATTTGCCATAATGATTTCGCTTGCTGTAATGTCATGTACAGATACAGAAGTGACTAACGAGCAGAATGGAGCAGATTCTATTATATTACCACACGTGGTATCATATAATGGTACTTCCGGGAGTGATGAAACAACCGAAACAAAGGAGATAGGAACACTTCATGCCTGTCTCTTTGAGAATGGTGTTATGACACGCGTTTATTCTGATATAGATCCTTTGACTGGTATCAAGATAGATGACAGCAAGGGACGCCTTTATATGGTAGCCAATATTGAAGGAAACAATTCTGCTTCATTTTATAATATAGGTATGACCGAGGAAGAGTGGTTGTCAACTGTAATACCACATGCTGGAGGTGTCAACCTTACATATATGAGTGGTGTTGTTGATATGTCAGAAGCGTCTCATGGGTTTTTGCAGCTTTACAGGGGAGTAGCACGTATAGATGTCAACGTATCCGAAGAACAAGATTTGTCCGTAACGGATATCACGTTCAGGAATGTGGCACAGCAGTCGTATCTTAACCGCCGTAATACTGTAGAATCGCCGGAAGGTACAAACTACGACGATGTTATTCCTGTCATAGATACTCCTCTTACCGGCAACACATACGGAGTGGCTTATCTGTGCGAACAGGCATCGGAGAATATTTCTGCAGTGCTGACTATAAATGTAGATGGCGAAACTGTGGAGAAAGAAGTTGCTATGCCTTCCATACTAAAGAGAAACTGTGTCTATACTATCAATGTGTTTAAGGAATCCGTACAGGCTGACGTAACTCTAAGTGTGACAGACTGGGAAAATGGAGGTGATTATAATCTGGCTCCGAACGAAAGAGGTCTGAAGGTGGATGTGGAAGGGACATCATTCCCTGCAAATACAGAGGTGGATGCAGACCGCAGGGGAATAGTCTTGTCACACTATGCTTCGGATTTCATTCTCTCTGTTGACTGCGACGATGAATTGGAGCTGATAGCCGATCCTGAGTTCCCGATGACAGTGGAGCGTATAGGAGGTGCGGAGAATGTAGGAAAGAATCTGTTTCGTCTAAAAAAGAAAATATGGTATCCTGGCATGGAGCGTGTAGAGAGAAAACTTATGTTTCATCGTAAAGGACTGAATGAGAATTATGCTGATGATTATATAAATGTTGTAATGTCTGAACATCCCGTTAAACTGGAAGGGCTGATACATTTTGAGGACAGTGCATCATTCGATTTCGCAAAATACATAGATAATGAGCTTGGTGTCTTTACTGTTCCGGAATCGAAGTTGATAACCGTTGAGTACGACGAGGGAGAAGACGAATGGGTGAAGCTTGATGCATCAGGTCAGAGGGTACGTGTAATTGGAGGATGGCGTCCTAACGACAAGACTGCAAACGGCAGAGTACAGAAGGCACGCATAGTAATAAGTAACTCGGCTGATGGCTCTGAAAGAGAGGAATTCGTTATCTCACGCCGTAACTGGGGGTTGCCTGTTACAAAGCTTAATGATGTATGGTGGTGTAAGTATAATGCCAGAGGAAACTCAAAGGATTTTGCCGACCAAATATTGTCCTCGGACGATCCGGCAGTAAAAGCAGGCAAGACTCTTTATGACTATCTCAGGGATTGTACCGCGGAAGAATTCTATGACTTATGGAAATGGCAGTATCAGGGAAAAAGCACACAAGGATTGCAGGTTATAGATGATAACGGTGTCCTGAAATTGGAAGGTTACGGCTCAAGTAGCGTACATATCAATAAGATTGACCCTAAAACATTTGCACCGGATGGTTATGAATTGCCTACACATGAGAACTTCAACAGAATATTCGAATCGAAAGAAGATTATGTGTGGATTATGTGGGATGGCGGTCATACATCGCCATGGAACGGTGGAATGAATATACAGCGCAGGCAACGAAGAAGAAATGACGTTGTGGTAGGGACAGTACAGCCTACAGACCTGATATACATTTCTATGTACAGTCAGTCACAGTCTGAGTATGAGCCAATAGTATGGTACGGTTCTGCTGCACAGTGGGATGCCAATGGAATTAAGCATAACGGTCATTACAACAATATGCTGTGGGCAATGTACAGCACCGGTGGAACAGGTTGGCTTTTCAACGGAGGTATGGGGAATTTGTTTCTGGCAAAGAATGGTGCCGGAACGAATGACTCGCGTTTGGTAAGATTCAAGAAATCTTATGTGGAATACATATATTGATTCTCTTATGAGTTACATCTTTTAACACTCGCAAGAAATCGTAAAAAACGATAATAGGTTCAGGGTTCATATATAATAACCTTTGAACCTATTATCGTTATTTGTGCTGTTGTGTAATATATTGGTATTTAGGTAATTATAAAAACAGCGTTTTTGAGAAATATTGCCTTATACCCGGAAATTATGGGTTAGGGTTCAAAACAGGTGAACCTGATGAACCCAAATTGAACCTTAATTTAGAACCGGATTTTATTGTTCTAATTTAAAAGTTTTAAATCAGATTTAACTTATCAGTGTTCCGGCCTATTCTTGATATCAATACGGAAGTGGAATCATGGCTCTACGGCCATAATTAAGTTTCAAACCTTTCTTATACGCTTCTTCTCCGTGCAGAAGTTCTATGTCCAGTTCTCCGAGATTTACAAGTATGCCCCTTGCCATCAAACCGGCATCTTCATTCTGAATACGTGGAAGAGTTTCAGCATCCTTTCTTATTTCGTTTAAATAAAGACGGATATATTTGTGCTTTGAGGAGTCCAGAGAAATACATTCCAATGAGGAATAACCTATTTTCCTGTCTTCTTCGTTAACCGGATTCAGCAGTCGCTTTATGCCTTCCTCCGGATATCCTAAGTATGATATTGCATATGCGGCTTCGCAAGCCACATAAGGGTCTGAATCATTTATAAGTGATTTAAGCTCTTCCGGACATTCGGATATCAATCCTAAGCGTGCCAACTGCGCATATCCTACAGCAGCCCAGAACTTCATTTCCGGATATCGGCTTGTCATGGCTTTCCTGAACATAGCTTCATCCGAGGCCTTTGCAGTACCGGCCAACTCTACAAGATTGTAAAGTTCACTCATCGGGAATTTCTCGTTTCTGACTGTATTATAAATAATATTTCCTCTTCTTGTGGTTGGCAGGAAGAATCCAAGGTCTACTGTACTTCTGATATGTTCTGAGAGTGCTTCACGCATATCCTTCAGAATGTCCTGATATTGTGGCAATGAGGATAAATCATGTATCTCTCCCGGGTCATTGGAGAGGTCGAACAACATTTCTGCCGGATGTGAGTTAAAAGTCTGTGCCCACGCTTCGTTGGTGTTATGTCCTCCAAGCACTAATTTATCCCACGCTTTATTAGAAGGCATTCCCCATTGATAGTAGTTTCTTAATGCGAACTGACGATAAGGCATATAACTGCGTATATACTTGTATCTGCCGTCGGATACAGCTCTTACAGGCATAAAATGGTGCAATTGGTTTGTTGCAAACGCAAAATTAAGTTTTCTCTCTTCTTTTGCTGCATATTTGCCGAAGACAGCTTCTCCCTGCATATTCTTATCCGGTTTTACACCGGCCAGACTCAATACCGTAGGTCCGAGGTCTGTAAAATTCACCAGACGGTTAGTCTTTCCTATGATACCATTGGCCAAATGTTTATACTTTTCCGGAAAGTACACTACAAGAGGAACCTGTAGCCCACTCTCGTAAAGATATCCTTTACCGCGGGGAATACATCCTCCATGGTCGCTGAAGAAGAATATGATAGTATTGTCGTCGAGGCCTTTTTCTTTTAAATCATCAAGATAAATCTTAACCCATTTGTCTACATCCTGCACCGCCTCAAGATGTCCGGCATAGTCTGAACGCACTTCAGGCAGGTCCGGTACATACGATGGAAGAGATAGCTCGTGCGGATAAATCCCCTCCTTGGTATAGTCACGCCTTCCGTCTGTATGGAAAGTCCTTATGCGCCCCATATGTGAGGTCACTGTATTGAAGACGGCAAAAAATGGTTGTCCCGGTTTCCTTTTCGGGCTGTTGTATGATGCTTTCTTGTCGCATTCGTCCCAGCATGCCTTGTTGTCGGATGTAGAGTTATAATGCGTCTTGTTATTGTTGGTACAATAATATCCGGCATCTCTCAGTCTTTGAGGAAAGAATATGTCCTCAGGCGTGTCAAAAGGAACAGGATGAAAATCCATGCCATAGGTTGTAGCATAACATCCTGTGATAAGTGATGAACGTGCCGGTGAACTTTGAGGTCCTACCGACCAGGCATTCATAAACTGAATCCCTTCGGAAGCTAACTTGTCCACATTCGGTGTATTTACATCCTTATTGCCATAACAGCCAAATTCCCTGGCACTGGTATCCTCGAATGTCAACCATAAGATATTAGGGTGGGTATCTTCTTTCGCAGAAACTTTATCAGCAAAAGGCAACCCACTTAAAAGAGCGGTACAGAATAATAAAGATTCTTTTTTCATGATAAAATCATTTTGCGGTTAATCCATTTTAAACAAATGTAGATAAAAACATTATTAAGTTGATATGAATTTGTCTAAATTTAAACCTGATGTGTGCAAAGGACAATGTTTAAACTCTATTCAACAATATTAAAAGTTTTCCTGTCTTGATTTAAGGTTCACTTAGGGTTCACTTAGGGTTCATTAATGTGGACCTTTTGTGGATTTTGGCGGAAAATTGCAGATTTCAGTTTTATGGCGGTTTTTATAATATATTGATTAATAGAGCATTATGTTTTTCTCCAAAAACTGCTTACGGTAGAAATATTATAAGGGGAAATGAACCTGAACCCTGAACCTTAAATTGCCTTATGGAAATGTAAAATAATGTTGTGAAAACCCTGAAAATAAACGCTTCGTCGTTTGAACTAAAACGCTTCGTCGTTCTTGTTGAAACGCTTCGTCGTTTTTTTGTAGCCGGTGGTACACACTTAAAATCCTTGATATTGGTCCGGAATAAATTTACAGAATATCTTGTCTTTCAAATTTGCTAATGGAAGAACATTGTATGGATATTAGTAACGCATTACGCACACTTTACTCGTCTGACACTTATTACAAACTTTCGGATATTGCAACCGGATTGTATGCTCAGAGTACGGCTTATGTATATGAATATCTGGAACATGAATTGCTTACTGGAAAAATGGCATGATGTAAAGTTTGCACAAAATTAAAACTATTTGGCACAAAATTAAAATATTAAGTCTGTTATGATAATGAACTAAAACAATCCGGGAATTGTTTAACTGTAAAAAGAGCGACCTTTGTAACAAAACAGACTTTATTATGAAAAAAAGCTATCTGCTTATATTATTCCTTATTATAGCATGTTCCCGTCAGAATGAAACTGTCATACCCGGTGACAATGAACATAATACCCCTTCCGAAACGCCGGATGAGCCGGGGGAAGATGATACCCCTGATGATGGAACGGATTATGAAAATGCTGAATACAAGGACGTTCTCTCACTCCTGAATTTAGAGTATCCAGGACTTGGAAATGTAAAGGCTGCTTTTGAACAGGGCGATTATCAGACAGCCGCTGAGAATCTTCTTTCATATTATCGTAATAGAACCGGAATAAAACAGCCGGAACTGGACCTGGAAAATATGAAAGTAACTGCCGGTGACCGGAAAAAGGCAGATGATGCGCTCGGACATATGTTTCAGGCACATGATGGCTATCCTCCATATTTTTATGGCGATGATATAGACTGGACTTACTGGCCGGTGAAAGACAATGAACTGCGTTATCAGCTTCACCGCCATTACTGGTTCGTACCTATGGGAAAAGTGTATTATCAGACTAAAGATGAAAAGTATGCCCGAGAATGGATTTCGCAATACCTTGACTGGATTAAGAAAAACCCGATGAGCCAGAAAAACGGAACTGCCGCTGAACGTGAAAACTATCGCTTTGCATGGCGTCAGTTGGAAACCAGCCATCGTATTCAAGACCAGATATTGCAATTCCTCCTTTTTAATTCATCGCCGAATTTTACTTCGGATTTCCTTATGACATTTCTGTGGAATTATTCCCGTCATTGCGAACGGATTATATATGATTATTCTGAAAAGGGTAACCATCTTCTTTTTGAAGCCCAAAGAATGGTGTATGCCGGAGTGTTCTTTCCTGAATTCAAGAGGGCTAAGGCATGGTCCGACAGTGGAGTGGAGATATTGAACAGGGAGATAAAGAAACAGGTATATGATGACGGAGGGCAGTTCGAATTGGATCCGGGTTACCATCTTGGAGCGATAAACTCCTTTTGCAGAGCATTGAGAATGACATCTGTGAATAATGCAAATGACGTGTTTCCTCCGGAATATCTGTCTGCTATCAGGAATATGATAGAATTTTATACCAATATCTGTTTCCCGGATATGATGCACCCGTGTTTTGGCGATACAAAGTTAGGCTCTGCTTCAGTCATAAAACGCAATTATAGGGAATGGCTTGATATTTTTCCTGATTGTCAGTGGATAAAGTATTATGCTACAGAAGGTAGGGAAGGCGAACTGCTGCCATATGAATCGCATGCCTCAAAAACTTCAGGATTTATGACTTTCCGTAGTGGTTGGGGACAGAATGATGTGGTTATGGTCTTGAAGGCCGGTCCTCCCGCATTTTTCCACTGTCAGCCGGATAACGGCACTTTCGAATTATGGTTTAACGGAAAAAGACTTTTTACCGATAGCGGTTGCTATATATATGCCGGCGATGCGGCGGTGAATGCAAAAAGAGAATGGTTCAGACAGACACAGGTGCATAACACATTGACTATGGACGGTAAGAATATAGAGACTACAGATTCCAAACTGTTGTTGTGGAAGCCGGAAAGTAACATTCAGGTGATGAC
This sequence comes from uncultured Bacteroides sp., assembly GCA_900544075.1. Classification (GTDB taxonomy): domain Bacteria; phylum Bacteroidota; class Bacteroidia; order Bacteroidales; family Bacteroidaceae; genus Phocaeicola. The sequence goes on along the minus strand of UQTJ01000001.1, from coordinate 238,136 downwards.
AACTGAAAACCGGCATTACTCAAATCTCAAACACAGACGTACAGTGTTTTTCGTTGATAAGAAATATTTTGTACTCGTTGACGAGGCCATAGGAAATGCGAAGGGTACTATTAACCTTAACTATCATATGTGTGAGACACCATCGGATGTCAGGCTTGTAAAAGGTGAAAATGCAATATATACAAACTATAGAGGTAATAGCAATGTAAAGTTACAATGCTTTTCGGACCATGCAATCACTATGAATGAGAAAGAGGGATGGCAGTCCGTAAAATATAATGAAAAGACACAACGAACATCCGTATCGTACGATGCGAAGAAAACAGATACCACTCCAGTGAGATACATCACTGTGATATATCCGGTAACTTCTGTAAATGAATATCCTGAAATAGATGCAAGATTTACAGATGGTGGATATTCCAATGGGAAAATAGGTGTCGGGATAAGTATCGGAAGTGTGAAGAAAAGTTTGGAATGTGATATAACAGGAGTAACAGATTAAATTGACAAAGGGAAACTTACAGCTACTCTCATCTGCTGAAACAAACTTGATTTTATTACTATTTGTATGCCCGGAATGAGCCATTACACAAAAATATAATGATTTTGTACAATATTGAAATGTATTGGACAGACTTGTAATTAACTGGCACAAGCTACACCAATATAGTGCATTAAATTTTAGAACTTTGCAAAAGAGAAAATGAAAGTTTAATTATAAATCTTAATTTTTAAGTATTATGAAAAAGCTATTTTTCTGTTTACTTGGCGGAGCGATGATGCTCAATTCATGTACTGACGATTCTGGCATTTTTGTGCCGGATGGAATCAAGGAACCTACATTGCCTGTAGAAACAAAACCAAACGAGGTGGTTAAAGGCGATGTCTTCTCGAAACTTAATCTGGACTATCCCGGACTTGAAAAGGTAAAACAGCACTATGAGGCTGGCGAACATTATCTGGCGGCTAAGGAGTTGTTGGAGTATTACAGGTGGAGGAGTAATGTGGTTAATCCGGCTGTTCCGGCTTTTGTTACTGCAAGTGCAGTGGATATAAACAAAGCTAATCAGGCTTTGGACTATAGATTTGTTGTTGCCAAATTTGTGGAGACAAAAGGTGACACGGATGACAAAGATATTTATTATTCTTTTAAAAACAATGACGGTACAATTAATTGGGGCTTTAAACCTGATGTGCAGGGCGTTGACCGTGAGTTCTATTATCAGCAGCACCGTCATCAGTGGATGGAGCCACAGGCAAAGGCATATGCTTACACAAAGAACGAGGCTTACTTCAACAACTGGGTTGATGTATATACAAGCTGGATGGCTAAATATCCTTGCCCTAACGCGCCGTTCGATGACCCTAAGATTTACAATCTTGAGCCGGGTTATGAATGGAAGGCTTTACAGCCGGCAGAGAGAGTTTTATCGCAGCTTAATGTTATACCTTGTTATCTGAATTCTCCAAACTTCACTCCGGAGTGGCTGACAACTGTGCTTAACGCATTTGCCGAAAACGTAGAGATGATAAGAATGAATTATATATCCGAAGGCAATATCCGTGCCACACAGGGACAGGCGGTCGTATCGGCAGGTATTCTGATGCCTGAGTTCAAGAATGCGGAGCAATGGGTAACTGAAGGGCTTCAGACAATGAATATGGACGAACAGTTTCTTTTTGACGGTGTTCATGTAGATCTGGATTTGAGCTACCATATAGCTGCCATCTCCGATTATCTGGAAGTGTATAACCTTGCAAAGGCTAACAACAGACTGGATATTTTACCTTCAGGTTATATAGAAAAACTGACAAATGCGGTTTCTTTCGTTAAGGATATGATTTATCCGAACTATACTATTGACAATTTCAATGACACACGTTCAAGCTCATATGCTAAATCTACGTTGATGAACCGTCTGAAAGACTATCTTGCTGTCTTCCCAGAAGATGAAGAACTCAAGTGGATGGCTTGGGAAGGAGCAAAAGGAGGAACAAAGCCGACATGGAAAAGCAAAGCATACGATGTTGCGGGATATTATATGCTTCGTACTGCCAATTGGGGCGCTAACGACGGCATGATGGTGATACATAAAAATAACGATAACAGTGTGAAGGAATGGCATTGCCAGCCGGACAACGGTACATTTAGCTTCTGGTACAAGGGTAGGAACTTCCTGCCTGATGCAGGTGTATATTCTTATGATGACCCTGATGCTACCGGAATGCGTGGTAAATATAGACAATATGTTCTTCATAATACCATGTCTATATATACAAAGAATATATTCTTTAATGAAAACGGCAAGCCGACGGAAAAGACTACTACCGGAAAGATGTTGAAACACGAGTCTGGCTCTAATTATGAACTGATTGTTACTGAAAACACTCCTTATATGGCTGGTCCATTGAACAGCGATAATACAAACGTTATGAACGGTGACTTTAAACACCGCCGTGCGATATATATGGTGGACAATAAATTTGTTGTGCTTGTAGATGAAGGATATTCCTCAAGTGTTGCAGACGGTGGTAAAAAGGTTAATCTGAATTTCCATTTGTATTCCGAGGCAGGTGAAGAACCAAAGAAAATTGAAGATTTAAGCAAGCCGGAATGTAATGTCAACGGTATTGATGCTCCAGTAAAAAGTAGTGACGGCATGAGTGCCTATGCGAAAACAAAATTGTCTGGAAGCAATCTTTTGATTAAATCGTTTGTAGAAACAAAAAGTGGCTTTGATATGGGATTGGGTAAAAAAGCGGATGAATTGCCAATATCAGATAATACAGGAACTATGGTTGGCAAGAAGCGCGACTGGCTTCAGGTACATTTGAACATACCGAAGAACCTTGAGAATGTTGCAGCAAGATTAATCACAGTCCTTTATCCTTCTGATGGTACTGCTGGGGACGGTAGCAATATTTCTGCCGAATTTACTGATAACGTGGGTGCTACAGCCGGTACATTCCACCCGGATGGTGCAGCCATAAAAGTAACGGTTGACGGTCAGACATATGAATTAAAATATACATTATAATAATTTATTAACTAATTCTATATACAATGAAAATGAAAGATAGATTTTACAGTAAGACTATCGGTTGCATTATAGCTATGCTGGCTATTGTGTTAGGGATTTCGTCTTGTAAAGATGATTTCACAACAGATGATGGCAGTTTTGCCTTGTATTATACAAGTATGACTGATATCGGTCCATCTATGACCGGTGTTATAGCAAGTCCTACATATAAAGGTGCTACACCATATGATTTTAAAATTACTAGTGTGACATATTCTTTGGGTGATGTGTCTGAATCATATACAGGTGAATGTTTTACTATAAACACTGAAAATGGTGAGATATACATAAACAGTACAAAAGACATGAATGTTGGGAAATATATACTTTCCATATCATGTCAAGCAGCAGGTACATTATACACATTCCCTAATGCAGTAGAAGTAAACTTTCTTAAAGCAGTTCCAGAAGGTATAAAAGTTACTCCTGATTTATTGGAAGTAAAATTGGCAGATGTTAAAAACAAGGATAGCGAAGCAGTATTCCCAACAGCTCAGGTAACAACCGAAAATACTAAAGAACACATAACTATAACAGGCTACAAAATTTCAAATGTGGTTAGAGTAGGTTCTGATGATTCTGAAACTATAATAAATAACACTAAGGTTAACTTGTTCTCTATTTCAGAAACAGGGGTTATCTCTATAAATAAGAGTAGTGAATATGATGATGCCGTTGTAAAGGCTGGTACTTATAAGATTGATCTTAAACTTACAACAGCTGCATCTTCTTCACTTGAGGAAGAAGATGGTTTATTTGCAGATGCATTGACGGTTAATTTTACTGACGCTCCTTCTGCAATATCGTATAAGATTGGAACTATTGAAACAGGAATTGAGGGAGAAGCATCAAAACCAAAAGGTGATTTTACCAGTTCTAAGCCACTTATTGAGGGCTCAAGTATGAATGCTACTTATGAAATTACTGCAATAAAGAAAAGTTCAGGAGGAACTTTGGATTTTACAGATGCTTCTGAAGCAGAAAAGGCATTTTTCTCTATTGATGATGTTACAGGAGTGATTTATGTACCAAATACTCATAATTTTGCTAATGGAGATACATATAAGGTGTCTGTAAAGGTTACAAATCCATACGGTGAATTTAACGGAACAGATGCTTTGACATTAAATGTAATTGATTGGATGGATCCATTAGCAGATTTCACATATGAGGTTAAAGATATGAAACAAGGTATGAGTTATATATCAAGCAAACCTCAAGGTGGTGGTTTGGATGCAGCTACTAATGTGGAATACTCATTTGTTGATATGCCTGAAGAATATGCAGAATATTTCTCAATAAACAATACCACTGGGGAGGTAAGCGTAGCTAAATACAACACGCTCCCACAAGGTACATTTGAAGTAACTGTAAAGGCAAAAAATTTCAAGAGTGAGGCTCAAGGTAAATTGGCGATAAACGTTATAGAAAATCCTAATTATTTCACATATATAAGTTACGGTAATAATCTTGTGGATGATCAGACACCTGGTAACATATATGATAATCAGTTTAGATTTACTAAATTGGATGAGGTAAGGGTTGTTAGTCTAAATCCAAAAACAGACATACAAGAAGGGCGTAAGATGACGTGGAAATTGGCAGGTAAGCATCATTCTGCAAATATTGTTATTGATACAAATACAGGTGAAATTACTGCAGCTGGTGTAACACAAGATAATTTCAATAAATATTCTATGGCTGTTTTATTCATTACAGCTACTGTGGGAGAAGGTAATGATGCTTTTGATCGTACATTCCCTGTATTTATTAACTATTCAAAGCCTGTTGCAGGTGTTACCATAGAATATACTCCGTTCGTATTACGTGTTAATCCAAACAATGGTGGAACTTCATTGCCTCCTGTAATAACTGGTAATAACATTGACTTGTCAAAGGTATATATCGATTATTACAATACAATTAATTATTTCAATCTTGAAGGATGTGATTCTGAAGGGACACCGTTTGACGAAGGTCGTGTTGATCAAACCCCAGGATGTAAATTCTTAAAAAATCTATGGAATGAAAATGGGGCTTCAGGTAATTATGGAACTAATCTTCCTGTTTCATATTGGGATGGAAACAAGGTGAAAACTAATCCTTCAGACTATTTGGCATACATAAATAATGCAAAAGTTGATAATAGGTTCTCAGTTGTTGTAAATCCAAAGAAGTGGTATTACGATGGATGGGCAGACGGAGTTCTCACTGGTAAATTCAAATTCAGTGTTGATGGAACAAATCCTCCTGGAAAAACAAACTCGGATTTCTACCTAGCTATATGGTTTGATAAAGACTATGTAAATGAGAATAACTGATTTAAAATGGTGTTTAAATACCATTCAAAAAAAATAAAGAAAAAAATTAATAAATAGACTATGTATCTAATAAATATATCCAAAAGTATAGGTCATAGAAGTTTTATTACACTTCTTACATTGATATTGTCAGTGAGCCTATATGCACAAAAAACATTGAACGGTACGGTGGTTGATGAGGCCGATATGCCTCTTATAGGTGCTACTGTTGCAGTAGAAGGAACATCAGGCGGTACTATTACCGATATTGATGGTAATTTCACTATAAAAGTAAAAAAAGGTGCTGTTATTAAGTTTTCATATGTTGGTTATAAAGATCGTAAACTGACATATCAGGGGCAGAATAACGTTACAGTAAAACTTGAACCAGATGCAAAGGTTATAGACGAAGTTGTAGTAGTAGGTTATAGCTCAATGAAGAAGACCGACCTTACAGGTTCAATTGCTTCAGTAGCAGCCGAAGATTTAAAAGGTTTTAAGAGTAGTTCAATCGCCGGTGCATTGGGAGGACAAGTTGCTGGTGTTCAGGTTGTACAGGCAGATGGTGCTCCAGGGTCAGGCTTCAGTATTAACATCCGTGGTGTAGGTACACTTACAGGTGATAACTCTCCTCTCTATATTGTTGATGGTTTCCAGGTGGATGATATATCATATCTTTCTGATGCTGATATCGAATCAATGCAGATTTTGAAGGATGCCTCTTCATCTGCAATTTATGGTTCACGTGCAGCAAACGGTGTTGTATTGATTACAACTCGTCAGGGAAAGGAAAGTAAACCTGTAATCAATTATAATGGCTCAGCCAGTCATCGTAATATTTCGAAGAAATTGCCGGTATTGAGCCCGTATGAATTTGTTAAGTTGCAGGTGGAATTGAAACCTGAATTTGCCAACACATATTATAAGGCTGGCAATGATGATAACGGAGTGCCATATCGTTATCAGTCACTTGATGATTATATAGGAGTGGGTGGCGTAGATTGGCAAGATGAAACATTTAATCCAACATGGTCACAAGATCATAACATTACTATAACAGGTGGTAATGACAAGAGTAAATATGCCGGAACATTCTCGCGTTACGATGAAGAGGGTATCTTCAATAATAGTGGTTTCGACCGTACAACAATGAAGTTCCGTTTTGACCAAAAGATATCAAAGAATGTATCATTCAATGCTACTTTTAACTATGCACAGACAAACAGACGTGGACAGGGAACATCTGCCGATAACGGACGTTTCAATATGTTGGCACAGATTATCAGTGCACGTCCAACTGCTGGTTTAAGAATGACGGATGAGGAACTTCTTACAACTGCTATTGACCCAGAAATGTTGGAAACCGGTGAAAGCCTTGCACAGGTGAATCCTGTGATGCAGACACAGAGCGTTACCAATAAGAAAAGAGCTGAAATGTGGTCCGCAAATGCTTCTTTGAGTTGGGAAATAATAAAGGGAGTGACATTCAAGACTGCTGGAACTTATAACACAACAAATACACGTAATGACGTATTCTATAAAGATGGTTCGAAGGAGGCATACCGTAACGGACAGAAACCTTATGGATATAGTCAGATGATACGTGATATGCGTTGGGTGAACAGTAATACTCTTACATGGAGACAGAAAATTAAGAAACATAGCTATACAGTTATGTTAGGACACGAAGTATCTTCAAAGAGTCAGGAATGGTTAAAGGGCTTGGCAATGGACTTCCCTATTTATAATAATGAAAACAATAATTTAGGAATGGGAGCTACACCAAGTGAGGTTTCTTCAAATTATTATAACAACAGTCTGCTTTCATTCTTTGCGCAGACTACTTATAATTATGGTGACCGTTATCTGGTTACGGCGACAATCCGTGCCGATGGTTCAACAGTTTTCTCACCGAAGAACAAATGGGGATACTTCCCTTCTTTCTCTACTGCATGGAGACTTAGTGAGGAGGAATTCATGAAAGATTTGGAATGGATTTCAAATGCTAAAGTGCGTTTTGGTTGGGGACTTGTAGGTAACGACCGTATTTCTAACTACTTGTCAATGGACCTTTATACAAACGGTAAATATGGTATTGGTAACTCTCAGGTTACTACTTTGACTCCAAAACAGCTTCAGAATTCTAATCTGAAATGGGAGGCTTCTTCAACAGTTAACCTTGGTATTGATCTTGGTCTCTTTGATAATAGACTGAATGTTACTGCAGATTTCTTTATAAAGAATACTAAGGACTTGCTTCTGTCGCAATCACTTGCACATTTCACTGGATTTGATTCACAGATGCAGAATATTGGTAAAATACAGAATCGTGGTATAGAACTTAGCCTTACAAGTACAAATATATTAAAGAAAAATTTTACCTGGGATACCAACTTTAATATTTCATTCATTAGAAATGAATTGAAATCATTGGCAAGTGGAGTAGATGCAATGTACGCACGTTCTGGTTTTGACAGTAACTTCACACAATATGATTACATTGCAAAGGTTGGCGAATCGCTTGGTCTGATTTATGGTTATGAGTTTGACGGAATATACCAGGCTTCTGATTTCTATGTTACTCCTACAGGAGAGTATATTCTTAAGGAAGGTATAACAAATAATGTACGTCAGGATAATGGCGCATTGGAACCAGGTGATGTTAAATATAAAGATCAGGATGGTGACGGAATTATAACAACAAATGACCGTACTGTAATAGGACATGCATTGCCAAAATGGTATGGAGGTATTACAAACAGCTTTAATTTTTATGGCGTTGACTTCAGTTTTATGTTCCAGTTTAACTATGGAAATGATATTTACAATGCTACTCGCTTGTTTGCAACACAGTCACGTAGCGAACGTAAAAACTTCCTTGGTGAGGTAGCCGAAAGATGGAGTCCTACAAATGCTTCTAACAAAGTTCCTAAATATGATGGTTACATTGTGAATGATGTTTATTCACGATTTGTTGAAGATGGTTCATTCCTTCGTTTGAAGAATGTTACATTGGGATATACAATTCCGCAAAAGTGGACTAAGAAGTTCCATGTTTCAAAATTAAGGGTTTATGCAAGTGGACAGAACTTGTTGTGTTTTGATAATTATAGTGGTTACGATCCTGAAGTTAATTCCAAAGACAGTCCGATGACACCAGGATTGGATTGGGGTGCTTATCCTAAGAGCCGCATATATACTGTAGGTCTTGACATACAGTTCTAAGATACTAAGTGATAAGGTTATATTAGCTTGTCATATAATTAAAACTAATAAATTTACAAACTCATAATAATATGAAAAAAGGAATATTATATATATTGTTATTGGCAGCCGCCCACTTTGTAACAGGATGTTCAGACTTCCTGAAAGAAGAAAATAAGGTGGATATAGAAAAGGAAGGCTTCCTTACTACTCCTGAGCAGGCTGAAACTGTTTTGTATGGTATTTATCAAACAACAACAGCTGACGCTATGTATGGCTATTATTTGTCTTTTTACTTCAGTATGGGAACAGATTGTGAACAAGCGGAAGGAAATACTACAAATAACTGGCGTATGCTGCCTGCAAATGCTTATCCTACAACTCAATCTGAAGTACAACAGGCATGGCAGTATCTTTACATTGGTATCTATCGTGCAAATGATTTTCTTGAAAGAATTTCTGCTGTGTATGATTCATTTGAAGAAAAGGATAAACCTCTGATCACTGTTTATATGGCTGAAGCAAGGGCTTTGCGAGGCTTGTTCTATTTTGAGCTTGTCCGTCGTTTTGGTAACATACCTCTTATAACTACTACAGCGATGTCGTATATGGATCCAAGGGAAGCCACACAAGCAGATCCGGCAGAGGTTTATGAATACATAGAAAATGATTTGAAATATGCTATGGATAACCTTCCTTGGGCAACAGAAGATTCTTATCGTAAAGAAAATAGCTTCCGTTTTTCAAAAGGTGCGGCTATGGGACTCCTTGCAAAAGTATATGCTACTTGGGCTGGATGGCCTGTAAAGGATACAACTAAGTGGGAACAGGCTGCTAAAGTTGCCGGAGAATTAATATTGTCTGGAAAACATGATTTACTTCCAGATTTTGAGCAATTATGGGTAAATACTTGCAACGGATCATGGGATCCGACAGAAAGTCTTATTGAAGTTAGCTTTTATTCACCTACTTATAAGAATTCGAGTGATCCAAGTGGACGTATCGGTAAATGGAATGGTGTAAAGACAACTGCAATAGCAGGTAAAAGAGGAAGTTGTGCAGGAAATGAAAAAGTTGTACACTCTTTTGTCCTTGACTGGAGAGCTGAGGACGGTGTCGGTGTAGGTGCTCCTAACGGTACAAATCCTGATGGATTGGTGGATAAAAGACGTGATTTGTCAATAGCTAACTACAGATATGATGATAGCCTTGGGGACGGTCCGATACTTTGGGCGGCAGAGAAAACCAATGGAGTAGTAGATCCGGTAAAGAGTGAAGCCAGTGACCTTGATCCTGAAAAACGTCAAAAAGAGAAACAAAATTATACTCCAGCAAAATGGGATATAGAAAAATATGTAGAAACTGGATATTTACTTAATAATGACCAGTCAAACGTGAATTGGTATGTTTTGCGTTATGCTGATGTCCTCCTGATATATGCAGAGGCACTTAATGAATGGAAAAACGGTCCTACTAATGAGGCTTATGCTGCTGTTAATAAAGTACGTCGTCGTGCTTATGGAGTATCTGATACTTCACATGACCTTAAAGTTGGTATGAATGCAGAGGAATTTCGTCAGGCTGTTCGTAAGGAACGTAAATATGAACTTGCTTTTGAAGGACACCGTCGTCTTGACTTGGTTCGTTGGGATGTATATTATGAAACAGTGATGCAGACACGAAAGGATCAAGATGAATGGTGGGGAGAAAGTGCAAATTATGTAGTTGCTGAATATACAAGAAAAGGACAGCATGAACTTATGCCGATACCACAGCGTGAAATGGACCTTTGTACAAAATTTGAGCAAAATCCGGGTTGGAAATAAGCAGAAATAACAAATACATTGGGGCCTAAATGCCCCAATGTACAATAATGATATTTTTTTATACAGAATTATCACTTGTAAATGCTTTGGCGATAGCATAATACACATTATTGTAACATCATTTTATGTATAAACAATACTTTTGTAATGCTTCGAAAATGATAAGTGATAGTTCTTTTTTTATAATATGATAAACCAAATTTTACCTATGAAGAGAAATTACTTTATTGCTGCTATCGCTACATTGGTTATGGCTTCATGCGGCAATACACAACAAAAAGAAGATTATAGTTGGATTAAAACATCGCTGAACAGATCGGCTTCACAGCTTTTACTGACTGCACATGAAATAGACGGTACAGGTAAGTTACCTCGTTCAATCCATGTAGGTTATGATATGGATTTCCTGATCCGACAGTTGGAAAGAGATACGGCAACTTTTGTAGATTCATTGCGTAAGAAGCCTGCTCCTGAGATGGATGGCAAACGCAGATTATGTAGTGTTTATGATTGGACAAGTGGTTTCTATCCGGGTTCATTATGGTATGCTTACGAACTTACCGGCAATAAGGAGTTGGAAACTGAGGCTGCAAAATATACTAATCTGTTGAATCCGGTACGTTATTATAAAGGTACACACGACTTGGGATTTATGATTAATTGCAGTTATGGCAATGCACGCCGTCTGGCATATGCTGATACTATCGATGCTGTAATGGTTGAGACGGCAGATAATCTTATAGGACGTTTTAATGATAGTATCTCATGTATCCGCTCATGGGACTTTGGTACATGGAATTTCCCTGTTATCATAGATAATATGATGAATCTTGATCTGCTGTTTACTGTAAGCAAAATGACAGGTGATGCCAAGTATAAGGAAATAGCATTGAAGCATGCCGACAAGACCATGGCTAATCATTTCCGTCCGGACTATACTTGCTGGCATGTGGTAAGCTATAATAATGATGGAACAGTAGAACGTAAGCAGACTCATCAGGGAAAGAATGATGATTCTTCATGGGCTCGCGGTCAGGCTTGGGCTGTTTACGGATATACATCATGCTATCGTGAAACAGGTGACAAGAAGTATTTGGACTTTGCTGTTAATGTGGCAGATATGATAATGGACAGAGTGAAAACAGAAGATGCTATTCCTTATTGGGATTACGATGCTCCTGTTACAGAGGAAACTCCTCGTGATGCTTCTGCTGCTGCTGTTACAGCTTCTGCACTGATTGAAATGAGTACTATGGTGGAAGACGGACAGAAATATTTCGATTATGCAGAGAAAATACTTAAGAGTTTGTCATCTGATGCATATCTTGCAAAGGAAGGAGATAATCAGGGATTTATATTGATGCATTCTACAGGTTCTCTTCCTAACGGTTCGGAAATAGATGTTCCTCTTAACTATGCGGACTATTATTACCTTGAGGCTTTGCAGAGATATATGAAACTGAAAGGTATTGAATATAAGAATTTATAAATTTTTAGTTTTTAAGTTTTTAGGTTGTTAGTTCTTAGTTTTGAGAATTGATGATAAAGGACTAACAACTAATTACTAATAACCAACAACTAACTGACAATATCATGAAAATATTTGCTTTTAAAAATCTGGCTTTTTCAGTAGCGTTGGCTTGTTCCGTATGTACGGCTGCTGCGCAGGAGTTAAAAACAGAAGTGTTTGATTTTCTTAATCTCGATTATCCGGGATTGGAAAAAGTGAAGGAACTGCATTCTCAAGGTAAGGATGCCGATGCGGCAAGCGCGTTGCTGGAATATTATAGGGCACGTAAGAATGTCAAGGCACCTGAAATAAATGTTGATAAGATTACGATAAGTAAGGATGAACAGAAGTGGGCAGATGAGGCTTTGGAGCATACTTTCTTCTCGCATAAGGGTTATCAGCCTTCGTTCAACTACGGTCAGGATATCGACTGGCAGTATTGGCCTGTAAAGGATAATGAATTACGCTGGCAGCTGCACCGTCACAAATGGTTTACTCCGATGGGTAAGGCCTATAGATTGAGTGGTGACGAGAAATATGCGAAAGAGTGGGTTTTCCAGTATATGGACTGGATAAAGAAAAATCCATTGTTGAAAATAGACAAAAAAGAATATGAACTGGTAAACGATGGAAAACTGAAGGGGGATTATGAGAACATGCGATTCGCATGGCGTCCTCTTGAGGTTAGTAACCGTTTGCAGGATCAGACATCACAGTTTGTATTGTTCTTGCCGTCACCTTCGTTTACTCCGGAGTTCTTAACCGAGTTCCTCCTGAACTATCATAAGCACGCTTTGCATATCATGGCAAACTACTCTGATCAGGGTAATCACCTGTTGTTTGAGGCTCAGCGTATGTTGTGTGCAGGTTCTTTCTTCCCTGAATTTAAAGAGGCTGCCGAGTGGAGACGTAGCGGTATAGACATTCTGAACAAGGAGATTGGTGTACAGGTTTATAAGGATGGAGGACAATTTGAGTTGGACCCTCACTATCATCTGGCTGCTATAAATATTTTCTGGAAGGCATTGGAACTGGCCGATATGAACGGTTACAAGAAAGAGTTCCCACAGTCTTATATTGATACAGTGGAAAATATGATAATGTTCTATATGAATATTTCTTTCCCTGATTATACAAATCCTTGTTTCAGTGATGCTAAACTGACAGACAAGAAAGAAATGGTCAAGAACTATAAGCGTTGGCTTAAGACTTTCCCTGAAAACGAGGCTATCAGATATATGGCTACACAGGGTAAGGAAGGTAAATTGCCTGAAAATCTTTCTATTGCTTTCAAGGAGTCAGGCTTCTTTGTATTCCGTAACTCATGGGATATGGATGCTACACAGATGGTGGTAAAAGCTGGTCCTAAGGCATTCTGGCATTGCCAGCCTGATAACGGAACTTTCGAACTTTGGTTTAATGGCAAGAAACTGTTTGCTGATTCAGGTTCATATGTATATGCGGGTAATGGAGAGGTTATGGAATGGCGTAACTGGTTCCGTCAGACTCGTGTGCATAATACATTGACTCTTGGTGGCAAGGATTTGGAAACTACTGATTCAAAGACATTGCTTTGGCAGCCTGAAGGTAATGTACAGATGTTGGTAACAGAAAACCAGAGCTACAAGAAACTGAAACACCGTCGTTCTGTATTCTTTGTTGATGGCAAGTATTTCGTTATAGTAGACGAGGCTGTGGGAGATGCAAAAGGTTCTGTCAATCTGAATTATCAGATGCCTCGCGGAAAGGTAAACAACAGTCGTGAAGATATGACTTTCGTGACAGCTTTTGAGCCGGGCAGCAATATGAAACTGCAGTGCTTCGGTCCTGACGGCATGACAATGAAGAAAGAAGAAGGATGGTTGTCTACTGAATACAGAAAGAAACAGAAGAGAATGAATGTCTCATTCAATGTGAAGAAAGACAGTAGCGAGCCTGTAAGATATATCACTGTTATCTGCCCGCTTAAGGACAGTGCTGATGCACCGAAGATTTCTGCCAAGTTCAAATCAAAGAAATATGATGAGAAAGGACTTGAGGTGGAAGTTAAGGTTGACGGTAAGAAACAGGTGTTGAAATACGGATTGTAATAATGGAAAAACTGATATATAATGCGCTGTTCCTGTCAGTGGCCGGAATGTCTTTGGCAGGCTGCGCTTCAAAAAAGAATACACGTGAGGATAAAAGGCCGAACATAATATTCATTATGACGGACGACCATACCACTCAGGCTATTTCATGTTATGGCGGCAATCTGGTTCAGACTCCAAATCTTGACCGCCTGGCACATGAGGGAATACGCATGGACAGATGTTATGCCACTAACGCATTGTCCGGTCCGAGCCGTGCTTGTATCCTTACTGGAAAGATGAGCCATATAAATGGTTTTACTGATAATGCGAGCAGGTTCAATTCGGACCAGCCTACATTTATCAGTCTTCTTCATAAGGCCGGTTATCAGACAGGCATTGTGGGTAAATGGCATCTGATTTCCGAGCCTAAGGGGTTTGATTACTGGAGTATCCTTACAGGGCAGGAGGAACAGGGTGATTACTATGACCCGGATTTCAATGAGAATGGAAAGCATATTGTCGAGAAAGGATATGTTACGGATATCATAACTGATAAGGCCATAAAATATATTGATGGTGTTGATAAGAACAAGCCTTTCTGTCTGATGTTCCATCATAAAGCGCCTCACCGCAACTGGATGCCGGCTCCGCGTCATTTGGGACTGTTCAATAATACGGTATTTCCTGAACCTGCCACTCTCTTTGATGATTACAAAGGACGTGGCCGTGCATCGAAGGAGCAGGATATGAGTATAGAACATACCTTTACTGATGACTGGGATTTGAAGCTTCTTACACGTGATGAAATGTTGCGCGATACTACCAACCGTCTGTACAAAGTGTATAAACGCATGCCTGAGGAAGTGCAGGATAAATGGGACGAGGTATATGCACCGCGTATAGAGGAGTATCGTAGTGGTAAACTCACTGGCAGCAATCTGGTAAGTTGGAAATATCAGCAATACATGCGTGACTATCTTGCTACTGCTATGTCGGTGGATGAAAGTGTAGGGCGGTTGATGAAACATTTGGAAAGTATAGGTGAACTTGACAATACTATAATAGTATATACATCCGATCAGGGATTTTTCCTTGGAGAGCACGGATGGTTCGACAAGCGTTTCATGTATGAAGAAACACGTATGCCGTTGCTTATACGTTATCCACGCTCCATTACAGCAGGAAGTGAGAGTAAGGCTTTGTGTATGAACATAGACTTTGCACCTACTTTCCTTGATTATGCCGGGGTGGAGATACCTGAGGATATGCAGGGACGTTCGCTTCGTTCTATTCTGGATAATGGAGGAAAGCTTCCGAACGACTGGAGAGAATATACTTATTATCATTATTATGAATATCCGGCTGAGCATTCTGTGAAACGCCAGTATGGAATTCGTACAGACCGTTATAAACTTATTCATTTCTATAATGATATAGACGAATGGGAACTTTACGACCTTGCTGAAGACCCGGAAGAAATGAATAATGTATATGATGATGCTTCATACGCAGAAGTGAGAAATATGATGCATGGATTGCTTGAGAAGGCTCAAAAGGAATATGCAGATACGGATCCGGATGAAAAAGTAAATGTGCTGTTCAAAGGTGACAGAAGAGTAATGGATAGAACTCATTAATTTATAGTTAATTCTTAATTCTTCATTTTCAATTCTTAATTCTTAATACTAATGGATAGAAGAGATTTTCTAAAGGTTTCAGGCTGGTCGTTTCTTGGTATGGCAGCTTCCGGCAGCCTGCTCGGTTCATGTGTGCCGGGTTCAAAGGAAGCAAAGAAGATAATGCCATCTGCTTCAAAGTTTAAGATGTATTGGGGCGACCTTCATAATCATTGTAATCTTACTTATGGTCATGGAGATATGCGTGATGCTTTCGAAGCTGCAAAAACTCAGCTTGATTTCGTAAGTGTCACTCCTCATGCTATGTGGCCTGACATTCCGGGTGAGAATGACCCTCGTCTGAAATGGGTTATTGATTATCATACAGGTGCATTCAAGCGTTTAAGACAAGGTGGCTACGAGAAGTATGTGGCAATGACCAATGAATATAATAAAGAAGGAGAGTTCCTTGCATTCATAGGTTATGAGGCTCACAGTATGGAACATGGCGACCATGTAGCGTTGAATTATGACCTTGACGCTCCTTTGGTGGAATGTACTTCCATTGAAGACTGGAAACAGAAGGCACGTGGACATAAAGTGTTTATCACTCCACACCATATGGGATATCAGACTGGATATAGAGGATATAACTGGGACTTCTTTACTGAAGGTAAGCAGACGCCTTTTGTGGAAATGTATTCACGTCATGGACTTGCTGAATCAGATCAGGGTGATTTTCCGTATCTTCACGATATGGGACCTCGTCAGTGGGAAGGCACAATCCTGTGCGGTCTGGAACGCGGTTATAAGTTCGGACTTATGGGTTCTACTGACCAGCATTCCGGCTATCCAGGTAGCTACGGTGACGGACGTATAGGTGTGCTTGCACCTTCTCTTACACGTGATGCTTTGTGGAATGCTATGGAGAACCGTCACGTATGCTGCTCGACAGGTGATAAGATATTGATTGATTTCCGCCTGAACGATGCGTTTATGGGTGATGTTGTGAGAGGAAATCAGCGTCGCATATACCTGAATGTCGAAGGACAAAGCTGTATTGACTATATTGATATAATCAAGAACGGTAAGTTGCTTGCACGAATGAACGGACCTATGAGTCCGCTTGCTCCGGCCGGTGATACGGTGCGTTGTAAGGTGAAGGTAGAGTTCGGATGGAACCGTGAGGAAAGATATGTTACATGGGACGGTGCGTTGAGCATAAACAAGGGACGTATATTAAGCGTGACACCATGTTTCCGCGGTGCTGCATTTACTTCTCCTCAAGAAGGCGAAACAGAATTCCATACTCATGTGAACCGTATCCTTTCAACAACAGAGAAGTCAGTAGAACTGAAACTGTTCACAACCAAGAATCCTAACACAGTAACTCCTGCTACTCAAGCTGTTATTCTTGAACTGGAAATGCCAAAGGATGGAATTCTTTCTGCCGATTTCAACGGAAAACATTTTGAGCATTCTTTGGGAGAATTGCTTGCCGGTTCACGCAGTCACTTCATGATAGGATGGCTTAGCGAGGCTATACTCTTCAACAGGGCTATGCCTGAAGATTGCTATACCATAGAACATTATATGGAGGACAACGAACCTGAGAGAGATACAGACTATTATTATGTCAGAGTGCGTCAGAAAGACCAGCAGTGGGCTTTCAGTACTCCTATATGGGTGGAGAGAGTTTAATATGAAAAGGTACGCTATAGGAATAGACCTTGGCGGTACGTCTGTGAAATACGCCTTGATTGATAATGAAGGCGTATTTCATTTTCAGGGACGTATCCCGTCGAAGGCTGATGTATCGGCTGACGCAGTCGTAGGTCAGATTTTGTATGCAATAAATGAAGTGAAAGCATATACTGCTTCTGAGGGTTTTGATATAGACGGCATAGGTATAGGAACTCCCGGAATAGTAGATTCTACATCGCGTATTGTTATGGGTGGTGCAGAGAATATCCAGGGATGGGTAAATGTACATCTTGCGGATATCATAGAGAAAGAGACAGGCCTTTCTGTACTGGTTGGCAATGACGCCAATATGATGGGACTTGGTGAAACACGTTTCGGTGCCGGTAAGGGGATGACGGATGTAGTGTTCATTACTGTAGGTACAGGAATAGGTGGTGCCGTGGTTATTGGTGGAAAACTGTTTGGCGGATATGCCAACCGTGGAACAGAACTTGGTCATGTTCCATTGATAGCAAATGGTGAAAAGTGCGCATGTGGAGCTACAGGATGTCTTGAACATTACGCTTCAGCCTCTGCCTTGGTAAGAATGTTTGTATCAGAAGCTCCTGCATATGGCTATACTATTCCGGATGGTGGGGCTGATGGAGAACTCATTGTCCGCCTTTATAAAGAAGGTCACCCGTTGGCTGTGGATTGTTTGCGCAGACATTGCCGATATCTGGGACAGGGGATAGCCGGTTTTATAAATATCTTCAGCCCACAATTGGTGGTGATAGGTGGAGGTATTTCCGATGCCGGACAGTTCTATATAGATATGGTGAAGGAAGAAGCATTCAAGAATGCAATGGCTGACTGTGCTGTCAATACTGATATTGTTGCTGCCGCACTCGGCAATAAAGCCGGTAGTCTGGGAGCCGCATCAATGGTGTTCGATGCCGGACTTGATGGAAAATAGAAACAGGATATATATTAATTGAAAAAATCAGGCTATGAATAAAAGGACAATACATCTGATATTGATAATGTCGTTCTGGTTCACAATATCTTTCATTACGAATATACTTGGACCTCTAATCCCGGATATTATCAACAATTTCAACCTGTCCAATCTTGCGATGGCAGGTTTTATTCCGACTTCTTTTTTCCTTGCATACGCTATAATGTCTATTCCTTCCGGAATACTTATAGACAAATACGGTGAGAAGCCTGTACTGTTTTGCGGTTTTCTAATGCCGTTGATAGGCTCTGTACTATTTGCGACTATTCATACATATCCTGCTCTTTTGGCTTCATCGTTTATTATCGGTCTTGGTATGGCTATGTTGCAGACTGTTATAAACCCTTTGCAACGCACTGTGGGAGGTGAAGAAAATTATGCCTTCATTGCCGAGCTTGCACAGTTCGTTTTTGGTGTGGCTTCTTTTGTAAGCCCATTGGTCTATTCAGGTCTTATGTCGCGCTTGTCTCCGGATGTGTATGTGCGAGGAAACAGTATTATAGCTGATGCTCTGGCGTCAGTTACTCCGTCAGACCTTCCATGGGTTTCACTTTACTGGATATTTGCGGCATTGCTTGTTTTGATGCTCATATCTGTACTTTCTTCCCGTTTCCCTAAGATTGAACTTAATGATGACGAACGGGGAGGCAATAAAGCTACTTATATGTCATTGTTCAAGAGCGGTTCTGTGTGGATGTTTTTCCTCGGCATATTTTGTTATGTCAGTACCGAACAGGGAACATCCATATTTATGACTACTTTTCTTGAGAAATATCATGGCGTAAATCCGCAGACTGACGGAGCCTTCATAGTAAGTCTTTTCTGGGGACTTATGACTGCAGGATGTCTGGTAGGAATGCTGTTGCTTAAACTTATCGATAGCCGTTTGCTTCTTAAATGTTCTGGATTTCTTACTATAGCACTTCTGGCCTGTGCGATTTTCGGCGGTCGTAGTCTGTCATCCGTTGCTTTCCCGGCAATAGGATTCAGTATCTCGGTTATGTATTCCATTGTGTTTTCTCTTGCGCTTAATTCAGTACCGTCCAATCACGGCTCATTCGCAGGAATACTTTGTACAGCTATCGTTGGAGGTGCAGCCGGACCGCTTATCATTAGCAGCATAGCAGATTTGACTTCATTGAGAACCGGTATGTGCGTAATCTTTCTGTTTGTTGCTTACATTATATTTGTAGCATTTGCCGCACGTCCTCTTGTCAATAATAAGACTGTAACATTAAAGCAACTTCTCGGAATAGGAAAATAATTTTATAATACCTCCACCGAGAACAATATCGCCCCGGTAGAATGCAGCAGCTTGTCCCGGGGCGATAGCTGCTAAAGGCTCGTGAAGCTTGACATGCAACAGTCCGTCACCGGTCATTGTAACAGTACATCTGTTTGCCTGCTTGCGATATCTTATTTTTACTATTACATCATCCTTGCCCAACAGAGATTCTGGATTTATCATATTCCAGTCTGTGAGCCACATTTCGTCTTGTTCGAGCGAAGACAGTTTGTCGCTTATTATAACTTTATTTTCTTCAGGGAGAATTTCTTTTACGAACAATGCCTTGTTCATATAAATACCTAATCCTCTCCGTTGGCCTATTGTATAAAAGGGATATCCTTCATGTCTTCCTATGTTATTCCCGTCTTCGTCACAGAAAATGCCAGGCTTGATGGAGTCAGGACTGACATTCTTGCGTAAGAAACTCCTGTAGTCCATAGGACAGAAACATACTCCGAGGCTGTCTTTCTTTGTTGCGGCTTTCATGAAGCCTCTTTCTGCCGCAATTTCTCTTACCCTTGTTTTTGTTATATTTCCTAATGGAAGCAACATCCGTTCCATAATGTCCTGCGGAAGTCCCCACAGAAAGAACGACTGGTCCTTATCAGGGTCGGAACCATTTTTGATATGCCAATATCCGTCACGGAATGTTTTCTGGACATAATGTCCTGTGGCGATATGGTATATTTCTTCCTTATCTGCTATTTCTTTCAGTATCGGCCATTTCAGGTAGTTGTTGCACAGTGTGCAAGGCACAGGAGTTCTTCCGGACATATACTCCTTTATGAAATAGTCTATTATGTATTCCTTGAATTTATCTCTCAGGTCGTATGTGATGTGGCGTATGCCAAGTCTTTGGCATAGATTATAAGCATCGTCAAGATATTCTGTATTGTTGTCTTTTTCGTAGAATCTGAATGTGACACCGGTCACTTCGTAACCTGCATCCATAAGTAACATGGCAGCTACAGAACTGTCCGTTCCGCCACTCATTCCTAAAAGCACTCTGTTGTTTGTCTGCATAATAAATATATGTATAAGCTGCCGTTTTAACGTAAGGGCATAAAAAAAGGAGTACCGCTGTACTCCAACCTTTGTTAACCTTAAAATCTAATACTATGAAAAACACAGTACAAAGGTACGGACTTTTTCTGAACTTGCAAGTTTTGTGTGCGAAAACTTGTGTTTTATAACACTATTTAATATAGGGATTGTGCGTTATACACTTATTAAGGTTTTGCTCTATATTCAAGTGGTGTCATTCCCGTATGTTTTTTGAAATATCTTGCGAAGAATGACTGGTCAGGGAAATTCAATTCATATGAAATGTCCTGAATAGACATATTCGAGTATTTAAGCATTATCTTTATTCTTTGTATGGCATGTTTGTCTATTATGTATTTGGCAGACTTGTCAGCTACGTTTTGTGTAATGGATGACAGATAGCGCGATGTGATGTGTAATTTATCTGCATAAAAACCCACTTCTCTTTCTTTGGGGCAGAAATTATGTATCAGATGTATGAATTTGATGAATAATTCTTCCCGTCTTCCCACTTCCTCAGACTTGTCTATTTTGAAGAGCGTCCTTGTTTTGTCATATACATCCAGCAGGAAACTCTGGATATTGTTTTTGAAGATTTTTACTCTGAAACAGTTAGTCTTTTCGTTGTAGAAATCTTCCATAGCTTCCACAAGATAATTCATCTTGTTTATTCTTTTCTCTCCCAACTGTACGCAGGGGTATTCTTTCATGAAGAAAGTAAATGAAGGTTCCAGTTGTGCTGTTGCTTCATCGTAAACTTCGTGTTTGAATATTATATATGATATTCTGAAGTCATCGCTGTTGCTGATATTGTGGACTATACTTCCGGCTATTATGATTAGCTGCGTATTGGCCACGATTTCATACGGAATAAGGTCTATTTCTATGATTGCCGTACCTTTTCTGCAAAAGATAATTGTGTCAACGTCAACTTTCATTGTTTTGCCCGGTGGTAGCCATTCGTCCTTGTCTGCTCCTGCTTTGAAAATCTCGTCATCCGGTAGCTGAAGTATATGCATATGGTTTCAATTTTGTTAATAACAATTTATATCAATAAAAACAGCGAAGGCACAGCTTGCACAGGCTGAGGCTCAGGAAGTAAATGCAAGAAACAATCTTTCTTATACTGAGGTCAAGAGCCCAAGTAACGGTGTCGTAGGTATGTTGCCATACCGTGTAGGTACTCTTGTAAGCCCTTCTATGGTTGAACCTCTGACTACAGTTTCTGACAACTCAGAAATGTATGTATATTTCTCTATGACAGAAAATCAGATTCTCGGTATGGTTCGCGAGTATGGTTCTATGGATGAGGCTATATCTAAAATGCCGGAAATATCACTTGAACTTAATGACGGAACAACATATTCTGAAAAAGGAAAGATAGAGTCTATCAGTGGTGTGATTGATACTCAGACCGGTACAGTAGGCGTACGTGCTGTGTTCCCTAATGAAAAAGGACTCTTGCTGAGCGGTTCGTCAGGCAAGGTGTCGATACCAAGTACATACAGCGATTATATAGTGATACCTCAGGAAGCTACTGTTAAACAGCAAGATAAGATTTCTGTGTTTAAGGTTGTTGACGGTAAGGCTGTGACAACATTAATTAAGGTTGCCGCTTATAACGACGGACGCGAGTATATCGTGCTCGAAGGTCTTAATCCTGGTGATGAAATAGTAGCTAAGGGCGCAGGTCTTCTTCGCGAAGGAACTCAAGTGAAATAATCAAACAGAGTTGATGTGACTTTAATTAAGAAAGAATAACAATGAAAGGAAATATATTTATAAAACGACCGGTGATGGCTATTTCCATCTCCATCGTGATTTTGTTGGTGGGATTTATCTCACTCATATCGTTGCCGGTAGAACAGTATCCTGATATAGCTCCTCCTACTGTGGTGGTTGATGCTACATATACAGGTGCCAGTGCCGATGCGGTAATGAACAGTGTTATAATGCCGTTGGAAGAGAGTATAAACGGTGTGGAAAACATGATGTATATCACTTCTACTGCAACAAACTCCGGTTCGGCTACAATACAGGTTTATTTCAAGCAGGGAACTGACCCGGATATGGCAGCAGTCAACGTGCAGAACCGTGTTTCAAAGGCTCAGGGACTGTTGCCGTCTGAAGTAACAAAAATCGGTGTTTCTACAGCGAAAAGACAGACAAGCTTCCTTCAGATTAACTCATTGGTTAGTACAGACGGTAAATACGACGAAACATTCCTTGCCAACTATCTGGATATAAATGTCATTCCTGAGATTAAACGTATCGAAGGAGTAGGTGATGCAACCTTGCTTGGTGATACTTACAGTATGCGTATATGGCTTAATCCGGAACGTATGGCTCAGTACGGTCTGGTGCCTAATGATGTTACAGCAGTGCTTGGAGAACAGAACATTGAGGCTCCTGCCGGTAATTTGGGAGAAAACTCTCCAAATGTATTCCAATATGCTTTGAAATATAAAGGTCGTCTTAAATCGGTAGAACAGTTTGAGGATATTGTGATACGCTCAAATGATGACGGCTCTGTTCTTAGACTTAAAGATATAGCAAAAGTAGAACTTGGACGATTGTCATATAGTTTTCATGGTGAAGTAAATAATCGTCCGGGTGTGACTTTCCTGACCTTCCAGGTTGCGGGTGCCAATGCGACAGAAGTTAATGAAGCCATTACAAAACGACTTGAAGAAATGTCTGAGGCTCTTCCTCCAGGTGTTGAGTTTGTTCAGATGATGAGTTCCAACGACTTCCTTTATGCTTCTATATATAATGTTGTGGAAACACTTGTAATAGCAATCATACTTGTTATTCTCGTTGTTTACTTCTTCTTGCAGGATTTCAAGAGTACACTTATCCCGTCTATTGCGATTATCGTATCACTGATAGGTACTTTTGCCTGTCTTGTTGCGGCTGGTTTCAGTATCAACATTCTTACTCTGTTTGCCCTTGTGCTTGCCATCGGTACTGTGGTGGATGATGCCATTGTGGTGGTGGAGGCTGTTCAGGAAAAGTTTGACTCCGGTTATACATCACCATATCTTGCTACAAAAGATGCATTAAGTGATGTAACCATGGCCGTTATTTCATGTACATGCGTGTTCATGGCTGTGTTTATCCCTGTAACATTCATGGGCGGTACATCTGGTATCTTCTATACCCAGTTCGGTATTACTATGGCTACATCAGTAGGTCTTTCAATGATTTGTGCCCTTGTACTTTGTCCTGCACTTTGTGCCATAATGATGAAACCGTCCGACGGAAACAAGAGTCCTAAAAGCTTCAATGGCCGTGTAAGAGCTGCATATAATGCTTCTTTCAATGCTACCATGAATAAATATAAGAAAGGAGTAATGTTTGCGATTCACCATAGATGGATGGTTTGGACTGCACTCATAGTATCAGTCGTTCTGTTGGTATTCTTTATGAAGACTACTAAGACTGGTTTGGTTCCACAGGAAGACCAGGGAACAGTTATGGTCAATATCAGTACATCTCCTGGTAGTACTCTTACTGAAACAGTCAAGGTGTTGGAAAAGGTAAAAGATATTCTGGAGAATACGCCTGAAGTAGATAACTACAGTGCCACATCAGGTTATGGACTTATTTCCGGTCAGGGTACTTCATATGCATCCTGCATCGTCGACCTTAAACCATGGGGTGAGCGTAAAGGAGCAGAACATTCTGCTGATGCTGTTCTTGCACGACTTAATGCACAGTTTGCCCAAATCAAGGAAGCTCAGATTTTCTGCTTCCAGACAGGTATGATTCCTGGTTACGGTATGGGTAACTCTGTGGAACTGTATATGCAGGATAAAACAGGAGGTGATATGTCAGTGTTCTTCGGACATGTCATGAACTTCCTCGGAGCTTTGAACCAGCGTCCTGAAGTAGCTATGGCCTATACATCATATGCAATGAACTTCCCTCAGATAGCAGTTGATATTGATGCTGCCAAGTGTAAGCGTGCCGGAATATCTCCATCGGATGTACTTTCTGCCTTGGGTAGTTATTGTGGTGGTTCTTATGTATCAAACTTCAATGAATTCGGAAAGGTATATCGTGTAATGCTTCAGGCATCACCTGAATATCGTCTTGACGAACAGTCGCTCAATAATATGTATGTGCGTAACGGAACAGAGATGGCTCCATTAGGCCAGTTCGTTACATTGAGGAATGTAATGGGAGCTGAAGTCGCAAAACGATTCAACCTTTACAGTTCTATAAATGTAAACGTTAATGCCCAGGCCGGATATTCAACTGGTGAAGTACAGAATGCCATCAAGGAAGTTGCCGCTCAGACTCTTCCTACTGGTTACGGATATGAATATGGTGGTATCGCACGTGAGGAATCTCAGAGCGGTGGTTCTCAGACAGTATTCATATATATAATATGTGTTGTGCTTATTTACCTTATCCTTGCCTGTCTTTATGAAAGTTTCCTTATCCCACTGGCCGTTATTCTTTCAGTACCGTTCGGTTTGATGGGTAGCTTCCTGTTCGCGAAACTCTTCGGACTTGAAAACAATATCTATCTTCAGACAGGTGTGATTATGTTGATTGGTTTGCTGTCAAAGACAGCCATCCTGATTACCGAGTTTGCCGTAGAACGTCGTCGTAGAGGTATGAGTATCATTGAATCTGCATATTCTGCAGCCCAGGCACGTCTTCGTCCTATCCTGATGACCGTGTTGACAATGATATTCGGTATGCTTCCGCTTATGTTTGCAACAGGTGCCGGAGCAAACGGTAACAGTTCTCTTGGTACAGGTGTTGTGGGAGGTATGCTTATCGGTACATTGGCACTTCTATTCGTAGTTCCGGTGTTCTATATCACTTTCGAATACCTTCAGGAGAAAATCCGTAAGCCTATGCAGGTAGAAGGAGATGCACAATTCCAAATGGAACGTCAGCGCAGTCTGGAGGAAAGAAGTGCTTTCAACAACAATGATAAGGTATAATCATTAAACGAATAACACATGAAGAAATTTATAATACTTACTACTACAGCTGCAATGTTAAGCAGCTGTGGTATATACACAAAATATAAACCTGCAGAAACAGTGCCTGACAGCCTTTACGGAGCAAAGGTAGAGGTCGCAGATACTGTGAACTTCGGAAATTCCGACTGGAAGGAAGTTTTCACAGACCCGTATTTGCAGACTCTGATTGAACAGGCCCTGCAGAACAATACAGACTATCAGTCTGCACAACTGAGAATAGAAGAATCGAAAGCTTCACTCCTTGCTTCTAAATTAGCTTTCCTGCCTTCATTCGCTCTGGCTCCGCAGGGAACTATCAGCAGTTTCGACGGTCAGAAGGCTACCAAGTCATATCAGTTGCCTGTTACAGCAAGTTGGGAACTTGATATCTTCGGACGCATGCGCAACTCCAAGAAACAGGCCCAGGCACTGTATGCTCAGAGCATAGACTACAAGCAGGCAGTACGCTCTCAGCTGATAGCAAGTGTGGCAAACGTATATTATACACTTCTGATGCTTGACGAACAGTTGGCATTGTCGCAGGAAACAGAACTTGCATGGAAAGAAACAGTAGCTTCTGCACGTGCATTGATGGATGCCGGACAGTATAACGAGGCTGCAGTGTCGCAGATGGAAGCTACATATTACAGTGTACAGACATCTGTAATCGACATTAAGGAACAAATCAACCAGACACAGAACAGTCTGGCACTCCTGCTTGCAGAGACTCCACGCGATTACGAACGCGGAAAACTTGCAGACCAGCAGATGCCTGAGGACTTGTCTGTAGGTGTACCTTTGCAGATGTTGTCCAACCGTCCTGACGTACGTTCGGCAGAACGCTCTCTTGAGGCAGCGTTCTATGTTACCAACCAGGCACGCTCGGCATTCTATCCGTCAATCGTTCTTAGCGGAACAGCCGGATGGACTAACCTTGCCGGTTCTATAATAGTAAATCCTGCCAAATTTATAGCCAATGCAGTAGGACAGCTCACTCTGCCGTTGTTCAATCGCGGACAGAACATAGCCCAGCTTCGTATAGCCAAGGCTCAGCAGGAAGAAGCAAGTCTGGCTTTTCAGCAGACATTGCTGAATGCAGGAGCCGAAGTAAACGATGCGCTTACAGCATATCAGTCATGCAAGTCTAAAACAGACTTGTATCAGAAGCAGGTTAACGCTCTCGAGAATACAGTAAGAAGTACATCTCTGCTTATGGAGTACGGAACGACCAACTATCTTGAAGTCCTTACCGCTCGCCAGTCATTGCTTAACGCACAACTCACACAAGTGTCAAACCGCTTTATGGAGATACAGAGTGTGATAAACCTCTATCAGGCTCTCGGTGGCGGAAGAGGGGAATAATCATATAGCTCGTTTGTCCGAAATAAAACGACGAAGCGTTTTGATTAAGGAAACGAAGCGTTTTGTTTCGAATGACGAAGCGTTTTTTTTAGGGTGTAAACACACACAATCATTTCATATAAAATTAACTGTTATCATTATCTAGTGTGATAATTAGATGATTAGGGCTGCCTGGGGAGTGATCTTCGGGCAGTCCGTTTTTTTATGTGGTAGGCTTCTTTTATTTATGGTTAAGTATTGGATTTTTGATAGATAACATTTATTTTTGTAAAAATGTTGCATAAATAAGAGTTAAGCTTATGATTTTGGAATTTTATGTCAGTAACTATTTGTCTATAAAGGACGGTTTGAAGATATCTTTTGTTGCAACTTCGCTCAAAGATTCCCTTTCCGAATCAAATGATATGATTGCCCTTTCCGATACAGGTTTGATGCTTTTGAGGAGTGCTGTGATTTATGGTGCCAATGCATCCGGAAAATCAAATGTGCTGAAAGCGATGGCTTTTTATAGACATTTTATTACTGATTCATTTAAAAACAGTCAGGCAGGAGAGGCTATTGATGTAGAGAATTTCAGATTGAATGCCACTTCTATTTATGAACCTACTACTATGGAGGCCACTTTTATTGTTGGTGATTTTATTTATCGGTATGGTTTTGAAGTTGATAGTAAGGTTGTACGTTCAGAATGGCTGTATCAGCGTACGAATAAAAAGAGGGCAAAAGAAATAGAGATATTCTACAGAACAGAAGAGGAAACTTCTGTCCATCAGAAAAGTCCTCTATTGTTGGAGCTTGTCAACAAGAGGATGGTTCGTGACAATGCGTTATTATTGTCAGCCGCAGCTCAGTTTAATGAGCCTAAAGCGGTCAATATCCTGCAATGGATGAATGACATTCGTGTGATATTCGGCAATGAAGAAGAAAAACTCTGGAATCAGGCGATAAAGTCTCTTGATGATGAAAATCTCCGTTTGCGCATTACGAACTTTGCCAAATATGCAGACTTGGGAATAGACAGTATTGTAAAAATAGACAATCGAATAGTAAGTAACCATAGGCAATTTGATGATGAAGGAAGAGAAACCAGCGATGTGGCATTCTCATTCAGTGGCAACGAGTCGGAAGGTACTATTAAATATTTCTCATTGTCTTATCCTATTATAGACACTTTGGATAATGGAAAACTTTTAATAATCGACGAACTCGACTCAAAACTTCATCCGCTATTGGTGCGTAAAATAATCAGCCTTTTCAACTCTGCAAAAACAAACCCGAAAGGTGCGCAGTTGCTTTTTACCACCCATGATACTTTTCTACTGAGTGCCGGCATGTTTCGTCGTGACCAGATATGGTTTACTCAAAAAGACAGTTTCGGTGCAACAGAAGCATATTCGTTGGTTGAATATAAAGTACGCAGCAATACTCTTTTTGAAAGGGATTACTTGTTGGGTAAATATGGTGCAACTCCTATAATCGGTGAAATGGAGCGTATTTTCAATACGGAGGAATGATTATGGCAAGACAAACAAAAAAAGACCATCGTACAAGTTGTCTGACAAGGAGGCAAGGAATAAGGAATGTCAAACAGTCATTAGTGCACTTATTGGTAGAAGAGTTGAATAAATATATTTGACGATTATCTGATTAGATGATTGGGGCTGCCTGGGGAGTGATCTTCGGACAGTCCGTTTTTTGTGTGGTGTCAATGTGTAAAATCTGTTTCATAAGGCTCTAAATCAATACTTGTTGGACGAAAGAAGTCAATTTTTCGAACTATTTAGTCAATATTTACCACATTATGAATATTTATAAAGCTAATTTTGCGATACAAAGATTTGTGAATCATAGTATCAAGTTTTCATTAAAATAAATATTTGGTGAAAGACACAATTAAGTATTGAAATAATTAAGAGAAAAACATATACCTAACAATCTTAAAATTATGAGTAGTGAGTTTTATAAAAAGAATGTGTGCCTGTTGATGATGGCAAGTGCATTGTCACTCCCTTCTTTCGCTCAGGAAAGTGTGGTGAATGGATCGGTGAAAGATGCATCTGGCGAACCATTGATAGGAGTAAGTGTACAAGTGAAGAATTCAGGTCTTGGTACTATTACCGATGTAGATGGTAATTTCAGACTTCCAAATGTGAAATCCGGACAAACATTGGTGTTCTCATATGTAGGTTACAAAACTACTGAAGTTACTCTAAAGAAGAATCTCAAGTCTTTGGTTGAAGTAGTAATGAATGAAGACGCAGAAGTTCTTGATGAAGTTGTTGTAATTGGATATGGAACAGTGAACAAAAGGGATTTGACAGGTTCTGTAGCTTCTGTTAAAGCAGATGATATTGTAGCGGTTCCTGTCGCAAATGTTAGTGAAGCTTTGTCTGGAAAACTTTCCGGTGTAAGTGTTACTACTACAGACGGTTCTCCTGACGCGGATGTCAATATCCGTGTTCGTGGTGGTGGGTCTTTGTCACAGGATAATTCACCTCTTTATATAGTTGACGGTTTCCCTGTATCAAGCATCAGCGACATTTCTCCTACTGAAATTGAGAGTATCGACGTGTTGAAAGATGCTTCTTCTACAGCTATTTATGGTGCGCGTGGTGCGAATGGTGTAATTATCGTTACTACAAAGAGCGGCCATGAAGGTAAGGCACAGGTCGATTTCGGTGCATCTTTCGGTATCAGGAAAGTGGCTAAGATGATAAAGGTGATGAGCCCGTACGATTATGTTGCATATCAGTGGGAACTTGATTCTCAGGACTATGGAAACTATGGTGACCTTGATATCTGGAAGTCTATAGAAGGTCAGGATTATCAGGATGAGATTTTCGGACGTACAGGTAACCAGCAGCAGTATAATGTGAATGTAAGCGGTGGTAATAAGGATGTTACATATAATGTAAATTATGCTCACAATGAAGAAAAGAGCATCATGCTTAATTCAGGTTTTGCCAAGAATAATGTCAATGCTAAAATCAAGGCAAATATAAGCAAATGGGTAACACTTGACTTTAATGCCAGAATGAGCCATGCAGTAGTTGACGGATTGAGCAGTGGTGCTGATACTAATGAGTCGAATGCTTCTAACTCTATTGTGGCAAATTCAGCAAGATTCCGTCCTGTAGAACCACTTTCATATAATTCTGATGATGATGAGAATAATACTGCAACTCAAAAGAATCCATTGGAGCGATTGCTTGCAACTTATAAGCAGAAGACTACATTGAATCAGAATTACAACGTAGGTCTTAACTGGAAACCGTTCAAGAACTGGACTTTCCGCAGTGAGTTCGGTTATGGATGGAAATATGAGAATACAGACCAGGCTTGGGGCTCGGATGCTACACAGAACACCAATCTTGGTGTGAAAGGTACTCCGGAGGCAGTCTTCACACGTGCGAATACCAGAAACTGGAGAAATGCTAACACATTGACTTACGATAATAAGAAACTCTTCGATGGTCGTGACAAAATTAACGTATTGTTGGGTCATGAAGTCAGCAGCAGCCAGAAGAGTATCCTGGAGGCATCATCAATATCATTCCCTAAATCAATGACAATAGATGAAATCTTGGCCAGCTCAGGTATTGGTACCCCTTTGGCAAATCAGTCAACTATTGGTGCAGAAGAAAATATGCTTTCTTTCTTCGGTCGTGTCAACTATACTTTGATGGGCCGTTATCTGTTTACTGTAACAGTACGTGGTGACGGATCAAGCAAATTCGCTGTAGGAAATCAGTGGGGTGTATTCCCGTCTGCTGCATTTGCATGGCGTTTGTCGGACGAAAAGTTTATGAAAGGTACGGAAAACTGGTTGTCTAACTTGAAATTACGTCTCAGCTACGGTACTGCAGGTAACAACCGTATTAATTCAGGTTTGATATATACCACATATACATTGGCAGAGAATACTTCCAAAGCTCCGTTCTTTAATGAAATCCGACAGAGTATGTTGGAACTGTCAAGTTATTTGTATAATCCAAGTCTGAAATGGGAAACAACCATTACAAGAAATATCGGTATCGACTATGGATTCCTGAACAATCGTATTTCGGGAACATTGGATTTGTACTGGAATACTACAAAAGACTTGCTTATGAGGTCCGAGATACCTTCAAATACAGGTTATAACTATCAGTATCGTAATTTTGGTAAGACATCGAATAAGGGTGTTGAACTTACATTGAGTGCGGCTATTTTGGACAAGAAAAAATATGCGTTGAATTTCAATATGAACTTTGCATACAACAAGAACCGTATAGACGAACTTGCTACAGATAATCCATGGCAAAGCAGTAACTGGGCAGGTAGCACAATGGCTAAATACGAAGACTATAGAGTGGAACAGGGAGGCTCATTAGGTGAAATATGGGGTTACAAAACAAATGGATTCTTTACAGCTTATGACCCTGTGACAAATCCTGAGGGTGAACTTATAATGAATGGTAATTCCTGGAAGTTGAAAGATGGTGTGAAAGATAATAGTACTACTGTTACCGGTGGACAATATTATCCTGGTGGATTGAAATTAGTATGCGACGAGAACGGAGACCCAATCAAGCAGAAGCTTGGAAATACAGTTGCTCCTATAAATGGTGGTTTTGGAGTAGATGGACGTATAGGCAACTTTGATTTCAATGTATTCTTCAATTATTCTTTGGGCAATCAGATTATAAATGGAGCAAAACTGGCAACTTCTTTCTATACCACCTCGTCAAGAGGATATAATCTGAACAATGATTTTGCTTTGGCTAACCGTTATACATGGATTGACCCTGCTACAGGTTTGAATCTTGGTAGACCTGCAACCAGTACTGTAGAGGCTTATGGGGGCGAGATGGGACTTATTGCACGTCTGAATGAACTGAACGCAAATGCTTCAATATACAATCCGGCTGCTGTAACGCAGATGCAATTGACTGATTATGCAGTTGAAGATGCTTCATTCCTGCGCTTGAACAATGTAACAGTAGGATATACATTCCCTAAAGCATGGGTAAAGAAATGTTTTATGCAGAAAGTTCGATTGTATGTCACGGGCTATAACTTATTGGTATTCACCAAATATTCAGGTTCAGATCCTGAAGTAGATACCAGCTCTAAACGTAATGCAATGACTCCTGGTGTTGATTATGCATCTTATCCAAAGAGCCGTACAATTGTTGGAGGTATTAATGTAACATTCTAATTAAAAACTAATAGGTATGAGAAATATATTAAAGACAATAAGCTTGGCAGCAGGCTTGGTATTGATAACAAGCTGTTCCGATTTTCTGGATTAGACTTCTCCTTCAGAATATCCTACACAGAATGTGTTTGAGTCTGTGGGTTATACAGAATTTGCCGTTAATAAATTGTATGGCGACATGGGGCAGGATGAAACATACTCACAGTATATCCCAATTGTTTGGGGACTGAATACAGACTGTGAGTTAGTTGACGGTCTTGGTTCGGATGCGTATAATACTTCTCATCAGAGAGGAGCTATGAATTACAACGTTACTCCAGGATGGGCAAATATTGCGAAGCTTTGGGATGCTATGTATGGTATAATTGAGAATGCCAATGTCATTATCGAAGGTATCAACAATAGTCCTTTGCTCAATGATGAAGGAGAAGATGGAACGAGTATCAGACGATTCAAGGGCGAAGCTCTGACTATCCGTGCCATGATATACTTTGACCTGGTACGTTTCTTCGGTGACATTCCAATGAAAATGGAAAGTTCTAACCCGGACTTGAGCAATGCTTATTTGGGCAAGACAGACAGAGATGTTATTATGGACAAGCTTATAGAGGACTTGAAGGAAGCAACCGGACTTTTGCCATGGGCAGGAAAGGCTACATCATATACCACTGAACGTGTGACAAAAGGATATGCTCATGCACTTTTGGCTAATATTGCATTGACACGTGCCGGATGGGCTATTCGTGAGGCGGCAAAAGAAGGATATGAAACAGCTGCTTATTCAGACCCAGTTTATCCTACACAGCGTTGTGACGCGCAGACTCGTGAGGCTATGTATAAATTGGCTCTGGAGAATTTATCAATCATAATAAAGGAAGGACCACACTCACTGAATCCTTCGTTCGAGAATGAATGGTATCTACTGAACCAGCTGAAACTTGATGAAACATACCGTGAAAATATATTCGAGATTCCAATGGGTATGGGTATAACAGGTGAGCTTGGTTATACGGCAGGTGTACGTGCAAACGGAATTACATCGAAATATGGAAGAAACAGTTCCGGAGTCCTTAAGCTTACCGCTCCTTATTTCTGGTCTTTCAAGGAAAACGATCAGCGCAGGGATATAACTTGCTCTAATATCCAGTTGCAGGAAGAAAATAATGTAACTAAAGAATTCATGCTTGGAAATGCTCCTTTTGGTATATACGTAGGAAAATGGGATGTACGCAAGATGAACTCCGACATTACATCTATCGCTTTGAGTGTTGGAGAAGACAAATGGAGAACGGGTATTAACTGTGTCCGTATGAGATACTCACAGGTTCTGCTTATGTATGCAGAGGTGATGAACGAACTTGCAGGAGGACCGGATGCTGATTATGAAGGTTCAGCCAATGGTATGACGGCGCGCGATGCTCTTATGCTGGTTCATTCCCGTGCTTACGATGATGCACACAAGGCTGATGCGGAAATATACGTTAATAGTATAACTAACAATAAGGATGAATTCTTCAAAGCTATAGTAGATGAAAATGCATGGGAACTTGCAGGTGAGGGCTTCCGTAAGTTTGATTTGATCCGTTGGAACTTGCTGGCTGAAAAGATTGAGCAGTTTAAAGAAGACTATATGGAACAAATGCTTGATGTGACCAATGGATACCCTACAAAGGTATATTTTAATTATACAGACGATTCTAAAACGACTATAGATATCAGTAGTGTGACATGGCGTGGTATTCCTGCCGGAAAATCAGAAAGCGATTATGATGATAATAAGAGTTTCTGGGGCTCAGAAAGAACAACTTCCGACCCAAAACAGAGTCAGACTAACTTACCGTCCATATCAAGTGGGTTGATAGGTGATAACGTACCGGTTATAAACCGATATTTATTGCCGATTGCTTCTACTACAATATCCGCTTCAAACGGAATGTTAAATAATTCTTATGGATATTCTAATTAATAAGATTCACTATTTATGAGAAAAATGAATAATATAATGAAAACACTGGCCGTGTTAGTATGTGGACTGGTTATTTGTACAGCCTGTACTGACGGCAACGATTGGGAAACAGACGAATCTAAAGCAGCTCTGTTTCGTGTAAGCGACATAACAGTTACTCCTTCGGCACAGACAGCTTCTGTAAGCTGGACTGTATCACAGGGAGCTGAATATTATGTAATAGAAGTAAGTACTGAGCCTCTGAGTGATGATATTGCACAGGGAGACGGTGTCAATTCCATCGTTTTTGGCGAAGATAAGTCAATAAATAGTACACCGACAGTAATTAAAGGACTGACAAAAGAGACCGAATATTATATTCGTATCAAGGCATTCGGAGGTAATCTCCAGTCTGCATGGAGTTACAAAGTCGACAGTTTCGAAACAACTGAAGAAAACATTCTTGAAGAAGGTATATCGGACAGCGACATTACCGGTACCACTATCCCGGTTTCATGGGATATGTCATCAGGGTTACCGGTAACGCATATAGTATATGAATATGAAATTACTTCAGAAGGAAATGTTACTACAGAAACTGTTACTCGTGACCTTACAGAAGAGGAAAAAACAGCAGGAACAGTTCTGCTTACAGATTTGCAGGCAGGTACGCACTACGTTATCTACATTTACAATAACGATGAGTTGCGCGGTATGACAGAAGCTACCACCGAACAGATTTTCAGTGACATAAACGAAGAAAACATCATAGGAGGAAATGTTACTCTGAAATGGAATTCAAACGGTCGCGTCATGAGTCATTACGGATATCTGAAGACCGGTGAAACAGAGGTGGTCAAAGTAGCTTTAATCGAAGCAGAACTTAATGCTTCACAAGTAACTGTAGAAGGCTTGGAGTTAGATACAGAATATACATTCTATATCTATAATGAGAACGTTATATACGGAGCTGTTCAAGCCACAACCGAACAAATATTAAACATTGAGAACCAGAACGTAACCGGAAGCGCTATCACTGCAACATGGACTGCAAACGGAAAGAATGTAAAATACCTGACTTATCAGGCTGATAATGATGCAGATGAAACCGTTCGTGATTTAACCAATGACGAGATATCATCTGGACAGGCTACCATTACCGGATTACTTTCACTCACAAACTATACAATTCGTATCTATAACGATCAAGACGTATTACGCGGTGTGGGTACAGCCAAAACAAAAGAGAAAAAAATAGACCTGAGCGGTGAATCGACCAAAAACTCTGTTACTTTCACCTGGGAAGAAACTGATGAGGAAATTTATTCTTACGGTTATGCTGCCGGCAGCGAACCTTTGACCGGTGACTATGTTCTTACGCAAGAAGAATTACAGGCACGTTCTGTAACAGTAAACGATTTGGAGTCGAATACAGCCTATACTTTCATACTTTTTGACAGTGAAGGAAACAAGATAAGCAATCCTACAACCTTTACTACAAAAGTAGATCCGTTGGCAGGATATGACGTGCGGACTATTGCTTCGGGAAGCGATTTCACCAGCATACTCAATGAGGCAAGTGGTAACATTGCTGTACTGATTCCAAGCGGAACTTCGATTGATGGTATATCAAATCTGACTATTCCTGCCGGAATCACCTCACTCCTTATCTGGGGTGGAGACGGTGAAGAAGTGGAATTGGAAGACAGCGACAAACCGACCTTGCGCGTACAGCGTTGGGATGTAGAAGGCGACAAGACACAGATAGAATTCTATAACCTTAATATTGATGGTAACGGTAACTATGCATTCCGTCTGGGAGAAAATGTTACGGTTGGTACAGTCGAACGTTTTGAATTTGTTTCCTGCAACATCTTCAACTTAAGTAGTGGTGGACTGGTAAGCATGCGTGACGCTGGAGCTTCCGCAGCCCACATCCGTAACATTGTATTCGATGACTGTAACATAACAGACGTAGGTAACTACAGCCTCATTCACTCCGAAAGTTCTGCTTCGACCAGTCAGGTTGACAACATTTCAATGAGCAATACAACAGCTTCCGGATTTACACGCTGTATTATCCGACTCGACCAGTCTGCAACTGTAAATCTCAAGATTGACCATTGTACGTTCTATGATAGCAACAATACAAGCAACAGCAGTGGTTACTGGTTGAGAATAAGCAACAGTGCTACGCCATCAGTAAGCATCACGAATACCTTATTTGGTAAATGTATGATGACTACAAGTCCAAGCGGTCTGGCTATACAGTCTGAAAATGTATTCTATGCCAATGACTGTACAGGAACTGCAGGAACATGGGCTACCGCTATCGGCACCGGCTCGGACGGATTGTTCAAGGATCCGGCAAACGGTGATTTTACGGTAATCAATTCTCAATATGCAGCTTATGGTGACTCACGTTGGAATCAATAATTAACCTATAATGCAAAAATATATGAATGCAAAATACTTATTTAATAGATGTCTTTGGGGGCTGTTGCTGCTTTTCTTAACTGCTGCTTGCAAAGAAGATGATAACAATATAGATAACAGCGCATTGACGCTGTTATCTTACACACCCGAAAACGGAACTTCCATCGTTTCCGAAGGAACAGTAACACTGACATTTTCCAAAAATGTACGACAGGCATCCGGAACAGAAATAACAATAAATGATGCTGCTACCCGTGTTATCATTACTGATAATGTAGTATATTGTCATTACTCACTACCGTATGCCAATAAACTTACAATAAATATTCCTTCTGGAGCATTAACTGATATGAATGGTGGTCAGTCTTTCGAAGGTATTACATTACAATATCCGTTGGAAATCAGTCGCAAGCTTTTTGATGCCGTTGTCGATGCCAACGGTAACGGTAATTATGCCACAATCACCGAAGCTATAGATAATGCACCGAGCTCATCGGAAGAGCCATATCTTATCTTTGTGGCAGATGGAAACTACAACGAAATGGTATCTGTATCAAAACCGTATATCCACCTTATAGGACAAAGCCGCGAAAATACACGTATACAATACGCTGTAAACCGTACAGGTAATAGTGACGGCACACAGGGAAGCGCAACTGATGAGGCTTGGGCATATTCTATCAGAAACAGCGCCTCTCCTGCCCGTCAGGCCGGTTATACTGCAGAGAATGAAGCTGTACTGCTTATCAAGGCAAATTCATCTGGAATGGATTTCTATGGTGAAAACCTTTCTTTTGTCAACCTTTTCGGAGCTGATGGCGAACGTTATGACGGAGGATTGCTGCTCGACGGACAGGCAGATGCCTTGATGACACGTTCTGACAGAATAGCTTTCTATAACTGCCGTATGGTTTCTTATCAGGATACATGGTGGGTGCGCATGAACAGTGGAGATACATATCTTCAGGCTCGTAATTATGCTGATAACTGCTGGATAGAAGGCCGTACAGACTACTTGTATGGTAATGCCAATCTGCTGGTTGAGAATTCTACTTTCTACAATGTGACCCGTACCAACCAGGGAAACAATTTGGGAGGAGGCCCTATTACAGCCGGAAGCCATTATGCCGGTACCAATTGGGGACATGTAATGCTCAACTGTACCATTGACGGTGACGATGTGTTGAAAATACAAAGCTCTTCTACCACAACACTGTCTTTAGGACGTCCTTGGCAAAACGAACCGATTTCTGTATGGATTAACACTACTCTGTATGTTCCGATCAAAGACGGACATTGGGATAACATGAGTGTTCTTCCAAAACTCTATGCGGAATATAATACCATGTATAATAATCAAAACATTGCGGTAGAAGAAAACATCAAAAAGGAATATCTGGTAAACGGTGCAAATGTCGCTTACGAAGGTCCTTATGTACTGAATGACGTATCGTCTTATACATATGAGAATATCATTATGGGTACAGACGGATGGAATCCGAAAGAATTTTATTCAAACATTCCTGAAATAGATAAAAACAGTATTATGCTAAACGGTACAACTCTTACATGGGAAGGCAGTAATACCGCTTTATGCTATTTGGTTTTCAAGCAGGTAAACGGAAAATGGCAATACGTCGCCAATACGACTGAAAATTCATATGAGGTGGATGACGTACAGGGAACTTATGATGTGCGTGCTGCCAATCGTTACGGAAGTTTAAGTCCGGCCGCTTCTTTGTAACTTCTATAAGGACTGTCTTTGCCGGAATTTGTTACAATGCAACATTCTGACAAAGACAATCTCTTTAATAACAGGAAGTCTGTAAATATAAACGACTGTTTGAGTGGTTTTAGAAGATTTTGGGAAGATGAATATTCTATTTCCATACTTTCTTTATACTTTTAAATTAAAATATAGTAATTATGAAAAAAAATATAATGTTCCTTGCAGCATGTTCTTTGGCATTTCTGATGCTATCTTCTTGTTCGGAGAATACGCCTGCAGTGGATGAGCTGGAAGATAACGGTTCACAAACCCCGGATTCGGGTGATAGCAATGATGATAATAGCGGAGAGGAAGGTAGTCTTCCTGATTATGAAACGCCGGACAGAACGAAGATTAAGGCTTTCCCGGGTGCATATGGAGTCGGTGCGTATACCACAGGTGGCGCAGGAGGAAAGGTGTTGATAG
The DNA here is from genome assembly GCA_900544075.1 of uncultured Bacteroides sp. Classification (GTDB taxonomy): domain Bacteria; phylum Bacteroidota; class Bacteroidia; order Bacteroidales; family Bacteroidaceae; genus Phocaeicola. Next base: position 199,373 of record UQTJ01000001.1, on the reverse strand, counting down.
TAAACTCATTAAAGGATGATGGTACCGAAGGAACATTGCGTTGGGCTTTAAATCAGACAGGAAAGAGAACTATTGTTTTTAGTACCGGTGGACTGATACAGCTTGAAAGTGAGTTGGCAATAAGAAACGGTGATGTAACAATTGCTGGTCAGACTGCTCCGGGTGGAGGTATATGTTTGAAAGGACATCCGATTTCTGTTAAGGCTGATAATGTTATTATCCGTTTTATGAGATGCCGTATGGGTTCTGAGAATCTTACTGATACTGAAGCAGACGGTGCTGATGCATTGTGGGGAAAAGGACAAAAAAATATTATTATAGACCATTGTTCTATTAGTTGGAGTACTGACGAATGTGCTTCTTTTTATGACAATTCAAACTTTACTATGCAGTGGTGTATAATAAGTGAAAGTCTGGCTAATTCGGTTCATGGCAAAGGTGAACACGGTTATGGAGGTATATGGGGCGGTTCTCCCGCTACATTCCATCATAATCTGGTAGCTCATCACAGCAGCCGAACTCCAAGATTATGTGGAAGCCGTTATACTGGTAAACCGGAAAATGAGAAAGTGGATTTGCGTAACAATGTCTTCTATAACTGGGGACCGACAAACGGTGGATATGCCGGTGAAGGTGGCAGCTATAATTTTGTAAACAATTATTACAAGCCGGGACCTTCTACGGCAACAAGGAAGAATATTGTCAATAGAATTTTCCAACCTAACGGTGATGATGGTTCACAAGCTGCAAAGGGAGGAAATACTAAAGGAACATGGGGTATTTTTCATTTAAGCGGAAACTATTTTGACGGTTCCTGTTCAAAGATAACAGATGCAGAGAAAATTCTTATTGATAATGTAAATCAGGACAATTGGGTAGGACTTCACCCGAATAAAGGTTCTGATGATAAGATTGTGTCTTTACCTGAAGGTGGAATAGAGGCATTGAAATCATATACAGAGTTCCTGATATCCTCCGATGCGAATGAATTCACACAGTCTGCTGTGGATGCTTATGAAGCAGTTCTTTCCAAGGCTGGAGTATCAACGAGAAGAGATGCTGTTGACGAAAGGATTGTTAATAATGTGATTAATGGTGATTATACTGCTGAAGGCAGTAATGGCAGTAAATGGGGTATTATCGACAATGCAAACGATGTAGGTGGTTGGCCTACTTATTCAAAAGGTACTACCCAGTTGGATACAGATAAAGACGGTATTCCTGATTATTGGGAAGAAAAGAATGGACTTGACAAAAACAAGGACGACAGCTCTAAATATAATTTGAGTAAGGAATATACTAATCTTGAGGTATATTATAATAGTTTGGTAGAGGATTTATATTAAATAGACGATTGTTATGAAAAGATTTATATTGAATAGTTTGATAGGAGTGTTCAGTATCGGTTTATTATCGGCAGAAACCGCAGTGGCAAACAATTATCCGGTTCCGGACAGAACCAAGGTTCCGGCTTTCCCTGGTGCGGACGGAGCAGGCAAATATACTACAGGTGGTGCCGGAGGTGCAGTCTATACAGTAACTTCGCTTAAAGATGATGGTTCTGAAGGAACATTGCGCTGGGCTATCAAGAAGAAAGGACCGCGCACTATAGTTTTTGCTGTGAGCGGCATAATAGAACTGACAAGTCCGCTGAAGATTTCAAACGGTGACGTAACTATAGCGGGACAGACTGCTCCGGGTGACGGTATATGTCTGAAAAACTATACTTTCGGAATACAGGCGGATAATGTGATAGTGAGGTTCATCCGTTCGCGTATGGGGGCTGATATAGTGCAGAAGGGTGATGATGCGATGAACGGTTATAAGAACCACAAGAACATCATCATAGACCATTGTTCGGCAAGCTGGAGTACTGACGAGTGTGCTACGTTCTATAACAACAGCAACTTTACTATGCAGTGGTGTATAATAAGCGAAAGTCTGGCCAATTCTATTCATGAAAAAGGTGCTCATGGCTATGGAGGCATTTGGGGCGGTCAGGGGGCTTCGTTCCATCATAATCTCTTGGCTCATCATACTAACCGCACTCCACGCCTTTGCGGCAGCCGTTACACAGGTAAGCCTGAAGAGGAAAAAGTCGAGTTGTTCAATAATGTGATTTATAATTATGGTAACGATGGTGCTTATGCCGGTGAGGGCGGTTCTTATAACTTTATAAACAATTATTACAAACCGGGACCTTTCACGGCTACAAAGTCATCGTATAAACGTCTGTTTACGGCTTATCCTGATGATGGCAAGAATAAGAATGTCAAAGGTACTCATGGGGTGTTCTGCTTCAGCGGAAATTATATAGACCCTACATGCTCTAAACTGTCGGAGAAACAACGCAAGGCCATTATGCCTGTCAACAAGGATAACTCTTTAGGACTGGTGATAAAGAATGATTTTGCTCCTGCTGATGAACTGTTGGTGAAGAAACCATTTCAGATAGCGGAACATACTTCATTGCAGTCTACTTGGGATGCTTTTGAATCTGTACTGAAATATGCCGGTGCATCTCTGCATCGCGACAGGCATGATGAACGTATCGTGAAAGAGGTAAGAAACGGAATTTATACATACGAAGGTTCGCACGGAAGTACTAACGGAATGATAGACCAGCCTAAGGATGTAGGAGGATGGGGGGAATACAAACAGACTGAAGCTCCTGCAGATACGGACGGTGACGGAATGCCGGATGAATGGGAAAAGAAAAACGGACTGAACCCTAATGACCCGAGTGACGGTGCTGTGTATAGTCTTGATGCTTCTTATACCAACTTAGAGGTTTATATCAATGGTTTGGTAAATCATCTGTATTAAGATTGTTTTAATAGGGAAGTCTACCAATAAGTATACTCTATAAAACAAATATTACACTATGTATTTGCCCGGTAGCTATATTTTTGCATCCGGTAATAACACTATAAAACGCAAATCATGAATAAACTATTAAAGAATATTATAACATTGGCAGCGGCAATAGTTCCGCTGTCGTGTACTCAGAAGCAGGAGGCGACTGTGAGTACCGATATTATAGATATGTCGGTGTATGAAGGTCTGCCTTTTGAAATGTCTGAGGTGGAACAGCCGTTGTTCCCGGATTATTCCGTAAGCATTACTGATTTCGGAGCTGTGGCAGACGGAAAGACTCTGAACACTGAGGCTATCAACAATGCCATTAAGGATGTAAACGGTAAAGGCGGAGGGAAGGTGGTCATTCCTGCAGGTTTGTGGATGACAGGACCTATAGAACTGCTGAGCAACGTGAATCTTTATACTGAAAAGAATGCGTTGGTATTGTTTACTGACGATTTCAATGCTTATCCGATACTTGAAACCTCGTTCGAAGGACTGAATACTCGTCGATGTCAGTCGCCTATTTCTGCATGGAATGCGGAGAATATAGCCATCACCGGTCATGGAGTGTTCGATGGGGCTGGTGACAGCTGGCGTCCTGTGAAAAAAGGAAAGATGACAGAGGCACAGTGGAAAGCACTTGTAGCTTCAGGAGGGGTAGTCGAAAAAGATGTTTGGTATCCTACTGCCGGCTCTTTGAAAGGGGCTATGGCTTGTAAGGAATTTAATAATCCTGAAGGAATTGATACTGATGAGGAGTGGAACGAGATTCGTCCATGGCTTCGTCCTGTATTGCTGAACATTGTCAAGAGTAAGAAGGTTCTTTTGGAAGGTGTTACTTTCAAAAACTCTCCGAGCTGGTGTCTGCATCCGCTTTCTTGCGAACATATCACTATAAAGGGTGTAAAGGTTTTTAATCCGTGGTATTCGCAGAATGGTGATGCTCTGGACCTTGAATCATGCAATTATGCTTTGGTTATAGACAATGTATTCGATGCGGGCGACGATGCGATATGTATAAAGTCCGGTAAGGATGAGGACGGACGCAGACGCGGTGAGCCTTGTCAGAATGTTATTGTGAAGAACAATGTGGTGCTTCACGGTCACGGAGGTTTCGTAGTGGGCAGTGAGATGTCAGGCGGTGTAAAGAATATATATGTGTCCGACTGTACATTCCTTGGAACAGACGTAGGATTGCGATTCAAGAGTACACGAGGTCGCGGTGGTGTGGTAGAGAATATTCATATTCATAATATTAATATGATAGATATCCCTCACGAAGCTCTATTGTTCGACCTCTTCTATGGCGGTAAGGGTGCAGGCGAGGAAACAGATGAAGAGCTGGCGGCACGTATGAAGGTGGCTGTTCCTCCTGTAACAGAAGAAACTCCTGCTTTCCGTGATATATATATATCAGATGTAACAGTCAATGGTGCCGGACGTGCGATGTTCTTCAATGGCCTTCCGGAAATGCCTATACGCAACATCGACATAAAGAATGTAGATATTACTAATGCCAAATCGGGTATAGTGATAAGTCAGGCAGAGAATGTGACTATTGAGAATACAAATGTTGAGGCTGAGAGTGATACGTTGAAAGTGAGATTCTCAAAGAATGTCAAGGTAAACGGAGAGGAATTTCACAACTGATAGTTTGTAATCAAACTGCTTATGTCTTTGGAACTTTTATAATAATGTGGTTTTATAATTTGCTCTTTGCATTCTTTTCTATAATTTAGGGTGCGAAGAGCAATATTTTTATAGTTCGGTATTTATGAAAGTCAGGTTCTGTATTTGGATTTTTATATTGAGCTGTTTTCCTATGATAGGAAATAGTAAGACGGTAAAGAATGTATGTCTGGAACTGAAGAATGTTCTTGATAAGGAGCTTAAGGATGTTCCGGTGTGTGTCAGTCTGAATGATTTACGTGCCGGTTTTTCTGTTCGTTCAGTCAAAGTGACAGACGGCTCTTCTGAGATACCTTCGCAACTCGATGATATGGATGCTGACTCGCAGCCGGACGAACTGGCTTTCGTTGTCGATATGGCTGCCGGAGAAACAAAGAGGGTAGAGATAGCTCTGAGTGATGAGAGAACACAAAGTGAATATCCGCAGCGTGTGTATGCCACTATGCTTGCACTCGATACTAAGAAGGGAAAGCATGCCGAGATACGTTCGGTAACGGTGCCGGGCGATGTGAATTTCTATAATATGATTTATGGCCACGGACCGATGTTCGAGTCGGAGCTGGTAGGTTATCGCATCTACTTCAATGCGAAACAGACTGTAGATCCGTATGGAAAATTCACCAAGGGACTTGAGCTTGAAGAAAGCCGTTTCTATCCGAACGATGAACAGCTTGCAAAAGGTTTTGGAGATGATGTACTTATGGTAGGCAACAGCTGTGGAGTAGGGGCACTGAAGGGATGGAACGGTGAAAAGGCTGTACACATTGAGCCTGTAGCTTTCCGTACGGAAAGAATTTTGGCTAAAGGTCCTGTGAGGGTAATAGCTGAAGTCAAGGTGGAAGGATGGGAATATCAGGGTTCGCTCCTGAATATGACTAACAGATATACGCTGTATGCAGGTCACAGAGATTTGATAGTTGATACTTTCTTCGACAGTCCTCTGAAAAAAGAGAGCTTCTGTACCGGTGTACAAAACATAATGGGCACGGAAACGGTATCCTATTCCGACCATAAGGGACTTGTAGGCAGTTGGGGGCGACACTGGCCTGTGACTGATACGGTGAAATATGCCAAGGAAACAGTGGGTATAGCTACGTTCATTCCGCGGAAATATATTGGGCGGGAAGTGAGCGACAAGGATAATTTCCTTTATACCATCTCAGCCAGTGGTGAAACCTCTTTCAGGTATTATACTATGTTTACTTCAAGGAAAGAGAGCTTCGGATTTGAGGATTCTTCCGCATGGTTCAGTTATATGAACGAATGGAAACGCGAGCTGGAGAATCCTGTGGAAGTGAAGATTATTTATTAACTTTTTTGACATATAGATTTAATATCATGAGTATTTTGAAAACAATTTTCGGATTGGCAGTCTTGTCTGTCATGCCTATTATTGCACAGGATACCCAATATGTATCGCAGGTGTGGGTGTCCGATCTTGGAAACGGAAAGTATAAGAATCCTGTATTGTATGCCGATTATTCCGACCCTGACGCTTGCCGTGTGGGTGATGATTTTTATATGACCTCTTCAAGTTTCAACTGTTTGCCCGGATTGCAGATTCTTCATTCTAAGGATTTGGTGAACTGGAGTATAATAGGAGCGGCAGTGCCTTATGAACTGGCTCCGGTGCAGACTCCTGAAAGACCGGAACACGGTAACCGCGTGTGGGCTCCGAGCATACGACACCACAATGGAGAGTTTTATATTTTCTGGGGAGATCCTGATCAGGGAGTATTTATGGTGAAATCAAAGAAACCTGAAGGACCTTGGTCTGAACCTGTTTTAGTAAAGGCCGGAAAAGGACTTATTGATGCTTGTCCGTTATGGGATGGGGACGGCAAGGTATATATGGTACATGCTTATGCCGGAAGCCGTGCAGGGTTGAAGAGTGTGATAGCAGTGTGTGAGCTTAATTCTGAGGCTGACAAGGCTATAACACAGTCGCGTATAATATTCGATGGACATGAAGCACATGAAACTTGTGAGGGCCCTAAGTTCTATAAGAAGGACGGATATTATTATATCTTCCATCCGGCCGGTGGTGTTCCTACAGGATGGCAGGTGGTGCTCCGTTCGAAAAACGTATATGGTCCTTATGAATGGAGAACAGTGCTTGCGCAGGGCAATACGGAAGTGAATGGTCCTCATCAGGGGGCATGGGTAGATACTCCTACCGGAGAGAGCTGGTTCCTGCATTTCCAGGATGTTGGTGCATACGGTCGTCTTGTACATCTTCAGCCTATGGAATGGAAGGACGGTTGGCCTGTGATAGGTATAGACAAGGATGGTGACGGTTGCGGTGAGCCTGTCATCACGCATAAAAAACCGAACGTTGGTAAAACATATCCTGTGTGTACTCCTCAGGAAAGTGATGATTTCGATGGATTCACTTTATCTCCACAGTGGCAGTGGCATGCTAATATCAATGAGAAGTGGGCTTATTATGCCGGCGATCAGAGCATAGTACGACTGTATTCTTATCCTGTTGTGGAAAATTACAGAAATCTGTGGGACGTGGCAAACCTTTTGCTGCAGAAAACTCCGGCAAAGAACTTCACTGCTACAATGAAGATGACATTCAAGCCATCTCCTAAGTATAAAGGTGAACGTACAGGTCTTGTAGTGATGGGACTTGACTACTCTGGTTTGATTATAGAAAACACAGAGAAAGGTCTGGAACTGTCGCAGGTTGAATGTAAGAAAGCAGACAAGGGAACTCCTGAAACTAAAAATGCCACGGTTGCGCTTTCTGACAGTACGGTATATCTTCGTGTCAGATTCAGTTGCGATGGAAAGAAGATTGCGAAGAGCGAAGGCGGACATGACCTTATAGTGATGTGCGATTTCAGCTATAGCCTTGACGGCAAGAAGTACAGAAAGCTTGGTAACAGCTTCCAGGCAAGAGAAGGCAAATGGATAGGTGCCAAGGTCGGTATGTTCTGTACTCGTCCGGCAGTTAAGACGAATGATGGTGGATGGACTGACGTAGACTGGTTCAAAATTACAAGATAAAGAGTTCCTCCTACAGATGGAATTCAGATTAAGATTGGTTTATTTTTATTGCAGAGGTGTATTTTTATGAATACATCTCTGTTTTCTTTTAAGATATCGTCAAGAAACAAAAATTACAACATAAAGAACGATTATTACACATCCCTGTCGCTGCATATCAATACATTTGCAGATATGAATAAACACTATAACAGTACAATTTAATTTCTTTACATTATGAAAGCATTAAATAAAGAGACAGCCGTAAAGGTTGTCCGTCCTGAACGCATCATTCAGTTCGGTGAAGGAAATTTCCTCAGATGTTTTGTAGATTGGATTATCTCCAATATGAACGAAAAGACAGATTTCAACAGCAGCGTTGTGGTAGTGCAGCCTATCGAGAAAGGCATGATAGATATGATCAATTCCCAGGACGGTCTTTATCACGTAAACCTGCAGGGACTGGAAAAAGGCGAGGTGATAAATTCATACAGAATGATTGATGTAATCAGCCGCTGCCTTAATCCTTATACGGAATACCAGGCATATCTCTCGCTGGCGGAACAGCCTGAGATGAGATTTGTAATATCGAATACTACAGAGGCCGGCATCACTTTCGACCCTTCATGCCGTCTTGAAGATACCCCTCCAAGCTCATACCCTGCAAAGCTTACACAGCTTCTGTATCACCGCTACAAGTTCTTCAACGGAGATATGGACAAGGGTCTGATAATCTTCCCGTGTGAACTTATATTCCTTAATGGTCATAAACTGAAGGAAACAATCTATCAGTATATCGAGCTGTGGAACCTGGGTGAGGAATTCAAGACATGGTTCGAACAGGCCTGCGGCGTTTATGCCACACTGGTAGACCGTATCGTACCGGGATTCCCGAGAAAGACCATCAACGAAATAAAGGAACACCTCGGCTATGACGACAATCTTGTGGTACAGGGCGAGGCATTCCATCTTTGGGTAATCGAGGCTCCTGAAAGTGTTGCAGATGAATTCCCGGCGAACAAGGCGGGTCTGAACGTATTGTTCGTACCTTCTGAAAAGCCATACCACGAACGTAAGGTTACATTGCTTAACGGTACTCATACAATTCTTTCTCCTATTACATATCTGTCAGGTATCGACATCGTGCGCGACGCATGTAAGGATGAGGTTATAGGCAAGTATATCCGCAAGGCCATGTATGAGGAACTTATGCAGACACTCAACCTTCCGGAAGACGAACTTAAGGCCTTTGCCGCAAGCGTACTCGAACGCTTCGAGAATCCTTTCGTTGACCATCAGGTGACATCCATCATGCTCAATGCATTCCCTAAGTTTACGGCGCGCGACCTTCCTTCAGTAAAGGAATATCTAAGCCGCAAGGGTGAGCTTCCATACGGAATCGTTCTCGGTCTTGCCGCGCTTATCGTATACTACAAGGGTGGAAAACGTGCCGACGGTGCGGAAATAGTTCCGAACGATGCTCCTGAAATAGTGGAATACGTGAAGAACGCATGGACTCTGTCCGACCTTCATGCCGTAGCTGAAAAGGTATTGGCGGCAGACTTCGTGTGGGAAGAGAACCTCAACAATATCCCTGGCCTGACAGACATGGTGGCAGATATGCTTAAGGGTATCGAAGAGAAGGGTATGTATGAAATGGTAAAGGAATACGTTAAATAATAAATCCCTGATGGAAAATATACTTCATATAAACAGTAAGGACAACGTCGTAGTGGCGTTGTCCGATCTTGCTGCCGGCACGGAAATCGTTGTAGACGGACGCAGCATCACTCTGAAGGATGATGTTCCTGCCGGACACAAGATAGCGCTGCAGGATTTCCATACGGGAGATGTGGTAGTGAAATACGGTTTCCCTATCGGCTCGCTCAAGGAAGACAGGGCTGAAGGAAGCCTTATAAACGAGAAATATATCCGTACACTTCTTGGGGAGATAAAGGATTATACATATACTCCTGCTGAGATACACTCATGTAAGTCTGAAGGCATGGTCTATTTTAAGGGCTATGAAAGAAAGAACGGCGATGTAGGCATCCGTAACGAGATATGGATAGTTCCTACGGTGGGCTGTGTGAACGGAGTGGCAAATGAGCTTGTCAGGCTGTTCAATGAGAAGACGGCAGACGATAAAGCCGACAATTTCGACGGCATCCATGCCTATACACATAACTGGGGTTGCTCACAGCTGTCTGAGGACCACGAGAATACGCGCAAGATTCTTCGCGACATGGTTCTTCATCCTAATGCCGGAGGTGTACTCGTATTGGGATTGGGCTGCGAGAACAATCAGGTTTCGGCTTTCAGAACAATGCTTGGCGATTATGACACTGACCGAGTGAAGTTCCTTGAATGTCAGAAAGTGGAGGATGAGATATCAGCAGGAATGGAACTCCTTATGGGCCTCTATGAGAACGTGAAGAAGGACGTAAGGACAGAACAGCCTGTATCAAAACTGAGAATAGGACTTAAATGTGGTGGTTCAGACGGTTTCTCAGGTATCACGGCCAATCCTCTGCTCGGTCTGTTCTCCGACCGTCTTGTATCATACGGAGGTACATGTGTGCTTACGGAAGTGCCAGAGATGTTCGGTGCAGAGACAATTCTTATGGACCGCTGCAAGGATGAGGAGACTTTTCATAAGACAGTCAGCCTGATAAACAACTTCAAGAACTACTTCATAAAGAACGACCAGGTGATATACGAGAACCCTTCGCCGGGAAACAAGGCCGGAGGTATCTCGACTCTGGAGGAGAAATCCCTCGGCTGTACACAGAAATCAGGCTCGAGCGCAGTGATGGACGTGCTGGAATACGGCGACCGCATATCAACCCACGGGCTAAACCTACTGAGCGCTCCGGGCAATGACCTCGTGGCAAGCACTGCACTTGCTTCTGCCGGCTGCCATATGGTACTTTTCACTACAGGACGCGGAACGCCGTTCGGAACATTCGTACCTACGGCAAAGATTTCAACCAATTCAAATCTCTACAACCGCAAGACACGCTGGATGGACTTCAATGCCGGTGTGCTGGTTGAAGGCAAGAGCAAGGAAGAGGTACTTGACGAGTTCTTCAATTTTGTAATATCAGCCTGCTCGGGTGCTTATGTAAAGAACGAGATAAACAATTACCGTGAGATATCTATTTTCAAGACCGGTGTGATACTTTGAGTTTTTGAGTTCTTGACTTCTTAATTCTTCATTCTTAATTTTTAATTCTTAATTCTTAACTCTTAATTGACATAAATGAACAATAATAAAATGACTAATTACCGCTGGTATGTATGTGCGATGCTGTTCTTTGCTACCACGGTAAACTATCTTGACCGTCAGGTACTCTCGCTGACATGGAAAGATTTCATCTCTCCGGAGTTCGGCTGGACCGACGTTCACTACGGAACCATCACCGGATGTTTCTCCTTCGTATATTCCATCGCGATGTTCTTTGCCGGAAGAACAGTCGATTATCTTGGAATCAAGAAAGGTTACTCATGGGCCATCGCCCTTTGGTCGCTCGGTGCCTGCCTTCATGCCTTCTGTGGTATTGCTACGGCCGGAATAGTGCTCGACAGCTGGTCGATGACATTTGCCGGAGCACGCGAGCATATAGAACTGGCTCGCAATGCCGGTACAGCCATGATGGGTATATCTACAGTGAGCATGTGGCTTTTCCTTATTGCAAGATGTATCCTTGCAGCCGGTGAGGCAGGAAACTTCCCTTGTGCCAACAAGACTATCTCAGCCTATTTCCCTCAGAAGGACCGTGCCTTTGCGACGAGTCTTTTCAATTCCGGCTCACAGATAGGAGCCATGCTCGCTCCGTTCACAATCCCTGTGATAGCACGTTTCTGGGGATGGGAGATGTCATTCCTTATTATAGGTCTTCTCGGTTTCGTATGGCTGGGAATATGGCTCAAGACATACGAGGCACCGGACAACAACAAGCGTATGAACAAGCTTGAGCTTGACTATATACGTCAGGATGAAAACAAGGCAGAGAATGAAACCAAACCTGCAGAAGAGCCTAAGGAAAAGGTTAATATCTTCAAGTATTTCACTTACCGTCATACATGGGCCATTTTTGCTTCACGATTCCTTCCAGAAGGTGTATGGTGGTTCTTCCTGTTCTGGGCTCCTGCATACGTGAAGGATATCTACGGCTACAGCTCTGACTCCTTTATGGGTATGATGCTGATATTCACATTGTATCTGATTACCATGCTTTCAATCATCGGAGGATACCTTCCTACGTTCCTTGTGAACAAGAAAGGACTTACCCCGTTCAGCGGACGTATATCATCAATGTTTGTCTATTCGCTCTTCCCTCTGTTGGGTATTGTAGCACCATTCCTCGGAGTACATTCATGCTGGTATCCTATAATCATCATCGGTATCATCGGAGCCGCACACCAGAGCTGGAGCGCAAACGCATATTCCCTGGTAAGCGACCTCTTCCCTAAATCGGTAGTGGCCACACTTACGGGTCTTGCCGGCATGGTAGGCGGATTGGGAAGCTTCCTTTTCAACCAGGGCTCAGGTATCCTGTTCACATACTCACGCGAGAGCAATATGTCCTTCCTCGGCTTTGAGGGAATCCAGGCCGGATACATGATAGTGTTCCTCGTAGCATCGGTAGCTTATATATTGAGCTGGTTTGCCGTGAAAAGTCTGACATCAGACGTAAAGAAATAATTAATAACATAATAAAAACAGAATAGTTATGAGAAATTTTATGGATGACGACTTCCTGCTGTATTCAGACACAGCGAAGTATCTGTATCACAATTTTGCAAAACATAATCCTATAATCGACTATCACTGCCATCTTGAACCGAAAAAGATAGCCGATGACTACAAGTTCTCTTCAATCACAGAAATCTGGCTTGGCGGTGACCACTACAAGTGGAGAGCCATGAGAACCAATGGAGTGGATGAAGAATATATCACAGGCAAATCAACTTCCGACTGGGAGAAGTTCGAAAAATGGGCTGAGACAATCCCTTACACAATGAGAAACCCACTTTACCACTGGAGCCATCTTGAACTGAAGACAGCTTTCGGTATCAATAAGTTGCTTTCTCCAAAGACAGCGCGTGAGATATTCGATGAATGTAACGCAAAACTTGCAACACCGGACTATACCGCACGCAAATTCATGGAACGTTATAATGTGGAGACTGTATGTACTACAGACGACCCTGTTGACTCACTCGAATATCACAAAGCAATAGCGGCCAGCGATTTCAAGGTTAAGGTTCTTCCGGCATGGCGTCCTGATAAGGCTATGGCGGTGGAGAATGCGGCCAATTTCCGTAGCTATGTAGAAACATTGTCGTCAGTATCATCAGTTTCAATCAGTACGTTTAATGATTTGGTTGACGCATTGAAGAACCGTCATGATTTCTTTGCAAGTATGGGTTGCCGTCTGTCAGACCACGGAATAGAGGAATTCTATGCCGAAGACTATACAGATGCCGAAATCAATGCAATATTCAATAAGGTATATTCCGGTAAGGAACTTACAAACGAGGAGATACTCAAGTTCAAGTCTGCAATGCTGGTTGTATTTGCCGAGATGGATTATGAGAAAGGCTGGACGCAACAGTTCCACTACGGAGCAATAAGAAACAATAACAGACGTATGTTTGAGAAACTTGGCCCTGACACAGGTTTCGACTCAATAGGTGTGTTCAACACTTCCAAGTCTATGTCCAAATTCCTTGACCGTCTTAACTATAACAATAAACTTGCCAAGACTATCCTTTATAATCTTAATCCTGCCGACAATGAGGTAATCGGTACAATGATCGGTAACTTCCAGCAGGGTCCGGTAGCCGGTAAGATTCAGTTCGGTTCAGGCTGGTGGTTCCTCGACCAAAAGGACGGAATGCAGAAACAGATGAACTGTCTTTCAGTTCTCGGACTGCTAAGCCGTTTTGTAGGTATGCTTACTGATTCACGCAGTTTCCTTTCTTATCCGCGCCATGAATACTTCCGCCGTATTCTCTGTAACCTGATAGGTGAGGATGTAGAGAAGGGTGAATTGCCTGCATCAGAGATTGAGTTCCTTGGTCAGATGGTAAATGATATTTGTTATAACAATGCAAAGAGATATTTGAATTTATAATCCGTCGCACTTGGAATGCCTGAGGCATAATAGATATAATTACGTTAAATCTTAAAAAGACAGCCGGTAAGCTAATTATTACGCTTATCGGCTGTCTTTTTATTGTACGTTATTTTTCTCCTTTATGATCTCTATATTCCGTAGGTGTCATGCCCATCTTCTGTTTGAAGCATTTACTGAAATATCTTGGATCGTTTATTCCAACCATATATGCTATTTGCGTTATGGAGAACTCTCCCGACTCTATTAACTGAACAGCTTTGTTTATACGTACCTCTTTTATAAATTCTACCGGGGCTAATCCGGTCAGCGATTTCAGTTTCTTGAAGAATACCGAACGGCTCACAGCCATATCTTTTACCAGGTCATCAACAACCAAATCGCTATTGTCCAAACTGTTTTCCATCAGTTCCATAAGTTTGTCCATGAATTTTCTGTCGTTAGGTGACATTTCAGGAACATTCGTTTCGCTCTTTTCTACTTTGTCGTCTGCGGCTTTCCATCCAGAGTTAAGCAGTCTTTCCCTATATGCCTCCTGTATTTTCAATCTGCTCTGAAGAATGTTTTTGACTCTGGCTTTCAGATATGTAGCACTGAAAGGTTTGGTTATATAATCGTCTGCTCCGTATTCCAATCCTTCCAGTTTGCTTTCAATGGCGGTTTTTGCAGTCAGCAGTATTAATGGTATATGACTGGTGGTAATTTCGTTTCTTAATTCCTGCATCATCTGGAATCCGTCCTTCACAGGCATCATAACATCACTTATTATTATGTCCGGTAAATGTTTAAATGCCTTTTCTTTGCCTTCCTCTCCGTTTGCCGCTTCTATTACATAATATTCCGGCGAGAATATACCTCTTAGGAATTGTCTGAGTTCGGAGTTATCTTCAACTATCAGCATTACCTCTTTGTCAGAATCCTGAATCTCATTTTCATTCAGATTTGTAGTATCGTCATTTTGAGGCTCTTGCAAGTCTTTCTGTCCTTCATCCTGATAGTCTATGTCACTTTGCAGAAATTCTACCTTTTCGTCATAATGTTCTTTGCCTTTCTTGAAATCAATTTTGAAACAGCTGCCTTCATCCAGTTTGCTTGTTACATTGATTTCTGCTTTGTGCATGTCTGTAAAGTCTTTTACCAGTGAAAGGCCAATGCCTGTACTTAATTGTGATGTCGCTTTTGACTCGATATGATTTTCAAAGCGGACGAACAGTTTTTTCTTTTTATTTTCAGTGATACCCATTCCCTGGTCTATTACGGAAACAGATACTGTGTCTTCGTTTTCTTTTATCGCTATTTTTATGGCTTTCCCGTCAGGGGTATATTTGAATGCGTTCGATAGCAGGTTGTATATAATCTTTTCATATTTGTCTGCGTCCACCCATAAATAAATGGCGCTTTTTTCTGTCTCCATTGTGTAGTTTATATTCCTTTCTTTGGCTACAGCTTCAAAGTAATCCATTATTTTACGTGTAAACGATACAATTTCAAGTAGTTGTACCTGCATTTTCATTTTCTTGTTCTGTATTTTCCTGAAATCAAGAATTTGGTTTACAAGTCTCAGCATACGGTTTGCGTTACGTTCTACAACGGATAGTTGTTCGCGTATTCCACCAGGAAGTTCATTATCCTCCAGTATGTTTTCCAACGGAGCTGTTATG
Organism: uncultured Bacteroides sp.; assembly: GCA_900544075.1. Lineage (GTDB taxonomy): Bacteria > Bacteroidota > Bacteroidia > Bacteroidales > Bacteroidaceae > Phocaeicola. The sequence continues at coordinate 184,024 of UQTJ01000001.1, read as the reverse complement.
AGTGTAAGCGGTGTTCTGAGTTCATGTGAAATGTCAGTAAAGAATCTTAGCTTTAGGTCTGTAAGCTGATGTTCCATAACGACTTTGTGTTTCAGCCTATAAATGGTTGACAGAATATATACGGCAGTAAACACAACCAATAGCAGGATGAACACATACAGAGCATAAGCAAGTGGCGTTTCCCAGAACGAAGGAAGAATGTTTATTCCAAGGTCGCGGGTGTTGTCTGTCCATACTCCATCAGAATTTGTTGAGCGTACCTTGAATATATATTCTCCTTTTGGCAGATTTGTATATGTAGCCATACGTTGTTTCCCTACATAGTTCCAGTGCTTATCGAAACCATCCAGCATATACGCGTACTGTATGTCCGACGGGGTAGTGTAGTCCAGTGCCGCATATTGGATGGTAAATATATTTTCTTCATGCGAGAGTGTGAGATGTCCTATATCGTCTATGGTACTTTCTTTCAGAGAACCTGTACCAGGTACAACTGTATTGTTTGCTAACAATAGTTGCGTAAAAATTACCGGAGGTTCGTATATACTTTTCTTTATTGAGTCAGGGTTGAAATAGAATATCCCGTGATTTGTTCCGAATACGATATCACCGTTCGACAGGTAATCGGATGATGCTTCGCTGAAACGTATTTTTAAGTTACTGTGTCTGTCCTGGAAGTTCTCGAAACTTTCATCAGCCGGGTTGAACTTCGTCAATCCGTTCTCTGTGCTTATCCACAATATACCTTTTTTGTCTTCCTGTATTGATAAAAGTATGTCAGATGGCAATCCGTCTTGTACGGTGTATGTCTTGAATTGTATTTTACCATTCTTGTCTATACTTGTCATTCTGTTCAATCCTCCTCCGAATGTGGCTATATACAGCTCTTCTTTTTGTGTGGAAGAAATCCAATGCACATCATTATTACTAAGAGATGTCGGGTCCTTCGGTGAGCGCATGTAGTGGTTGAAAGTTACTTCACGCGGGTTCGTAAAGTCCAGTCTGGTCATTACAAGACCTCCGGTAGTGCCTATCCACAATCTGTCATGTTTATCAGCCGTGATACATCTTACTTTGTTGCACTGCTTTATCGGGTATCCTTTCAGCATGTTTCTATGGCTTATGAATATATCTTTTCCGTTTTCATCTTTAGATATATAGTTTATGCCGTTAGAGAATGTGGCAACCCATATTCTGCCTGAATGGTCTTCGTATATGCAGTAAACATCGTTGCTTGAAAGGCTGTATATGTCGTTTGGATTATGTTCGTAGCGTGTCAGTCTGAATTGCATTCTACCACCTTCCGGCTCGGCTTTAATAAGTCCGGCTCCTTTTGTGGCAATCCACATGGTACCTTTGCTGTCGCATGTCATATAGTAAACATTCCCAGCCAGCGGAGTTCCGGATTTTGAAATCTTTCCACTCTCCGTCATGTAACCTATTTCATTATAGCTGCTGTCATATATGCGCAGCATACCGTCTTTTAATCCTACCCATAGATTCTTGCCGTATTCGTGTAAAGCTCTGACTTCATTTCCGAGTGTTTCACGGTCGGACTGTACAGGACGTTTGACTCTGAAACGTTCAGTTCTGAATGTTATTTTCTCCAAGCCTTTTGAGTGGGTACACATCCATAAATTACCTTGTCTGTCGGAATATGCGCAATGAATTTTATTTGAAAAATGCCAATGCTTACCTTCCATACTGTTATAGAAAGGCATTATGCAGTTTCTCGCTCTGTCGAAATATGAAAAACCGCCGCCATAAGGGTGCACCCAAAGAGTCCCGTATATGTCTTCGTGTATGTGGAATGCCGGACGTGACCTGTCTGTATTCGTATATTCAGTATATACCTTTTCTATTTTTACTATTTCTGTGTATGGATTGAAGTGTGCCACTTGACCTGATGCGTCTTGCGCAAACCATATTTCATCGGCTGAATCTCTGTATATATTGTCTATAGGGGCATCAGGTATAGTAGAAGGCTTGAAGTGCTTAAGTGAAGAATCTTTCATGTCGTACACAAAGAAACCGTCTTTATCGGTAGCTATTACAGCTTCTTCATTTTTCTTTATATATTTGATGCCTTTTACTCCTGATTGTACAGGCAGTTTCAATGGTGTGAATATACCATCGTTTTTATTCATTATCCAGACATATCCGCTGTTAGCTCCAAAAAAAAGTTTCTGTCCACAGTCTTCCATGGTGTAAAATATGTTTTTCCCACCATTCTCTTCTGTATCAGAGCCATTATTACCAAAAAACACTTCCGGATTTTGTGAGTTCTCGCAGAAACATGCCATGCCGTTGTCTGCAAGTACCCATTCTTTGTTTTCTGACATGAATACGTCAAAAACGGTCGATATTGGGAATATCTCATGTCCTGATGAATAATATTCTGTAGTGAACTCTTTATTTTTAGGATTGGTTATTACCCTTATTGCACCTCTGTTCTCCGAGAGTAGCCATACATTACCGTTAGGTAGAGCTTTTATGCTTGTAATCGGTATATGTGCTTCGTTTACATCGTTGTCGGGTACACTAACGAACTTCTCAGTACGTGGATCGAAACGAAAAACTCTTTCGTCGTATGTAAGCATCCATATAAAGCCGTATTTGTCAAGTTCCATACAGTCTACACGGTTGCTTGTGAGTGCGATATCGTTATCTTGAAATCCTTTGTATGTATGGAATGTATATCCGTCGAATTTGTTTATCCCGTTCCATGTAGATAACCACAAGTTACCTTTTTTATCCTGTAGTATATCCATAACTGTATTTTCAGATAGACCGTCCTCTGAGGAGTAATGTGTTATTACACAATCAGGTTGCGCACTGATATTTACTGAATATATGTAGAATAAAATCAGGAATATTATTTTTTTAGTCATGTTATGGCGGTTAATATGGTTTTATATATGTTACAAAATTAAGAAATATAATGTGAAAATAAAATACAGGTATTTTGAAAATGGTAAATAAAGGCTTTTGATATCACTATAAAGTGCCGGAAAACAATAAGTTCCCGGCACTTTCACTTATTTCAGATGTTTTTTTATCCATTCCAGATGTCCGTGTTCCGTCTCTTCCGATGTCCAATGTTCATTAATAGGAGTGATGAGAGCTTCTTTAGGGCAATTCAGAGTATTGAATACGGCATAGCTTGTAGTAGGCGGACAGGTATTGTCATTAAATCCCCACGTCATAAAAGTATCAGCCTTTATTAATCTTGCAAAGTTTACTACATCATAATATGCCATGGTCTCAAGCTTTTCCTTGCTGTCCATTTCTTTGGTGCGGAAGAAGTGGGGATAGCCTCCGGCTCGTCCGGCCATGTATCCGGCCATATCGCTCAGTGCCGGATGATTTGCCACACAAGCCGTAACACGCTTGTCCAGTCCGGCAGTTACCATAGCCAGCGCACCTCCCTGGCTACCTCCTTGTACAATGACATTCTTCCCGTCCCATTCCGGCAATGAAGTCAGCAGGTCGATACAGCGTATGCATGCCAGATAGACTCTTTTCATATAGTAATTGTCTCTGTTGTCGAGTCCGTTTGTCAGATATCCGTTCTCTTTTCCGTTAAAAGCATTGCTTATTTCCTTAAATTCTTCCTCACTCATGGTAGGGTTCAGTCCGTGTATCTCAAATTCCAGACGTATGCATCCTTTTTCGGCATAATACTTGTGTCGAAGCGGTTCCTTTATGGTTTTTATTCCCGCTCCCGGAGGCGACAATACTACCGGACAGCTTCCCGACTTAGCGTTCTTTGGGTAGAACAGATAACCATATATGGCCTGTCCTTTGTTGTTCAGAAACAGTTTTATCAGATAACAGTCAATCTTATCGGTGCAGTATTCCTCTGCTCTTTCCTTTGTATATTTAAGCGGAAATTCCGATGATTCTCTGATATTTGAAGTCCAGAAATCGATGAAGTCATCAGGCATTCGTGTATATGGCTTTATCTTTTCAGGCGAGAATCCCACTTTCACGTGATGGCTGTATTTCTTTCCGTTCATTTCAACAGTGAATATACAGTCGCGGAAACCAGGCTCTTTCATCGTACCTATATTTATTTCCGCTTTTCCGTCTTTCAGTTTTATGTTTCCTTTTTTGTCGGCAGGCATAAGTTCGCTTCCTGTTTCATACTCTACGGTTATTCCGTCCTGCGGTATTCCGTATTTGAATAGGCTTACTTTGATTTTTGCGTTTTCTCCTGTGCGGTATATCCAGTCTGCATGGTCCGGCTCAGTCACCCACAGCAGGTCACTTCTGTACGGATAGTTCTCTGCCATAGATAATAACCATATTATACCGGCAATTAATGCAAACAATATTCTTTTTTTCATTTGGCTTATCTTCTTATGTTCAACAATTCATTCCCGTTCTCAACCGGGTTCCATCCGTCGCTTCCTGAAAGGACTTCTTCCATGCTGTAGCCGTCCAGACTTTTCAACTGTTTGGAATAAGCCGCGCGTTTTTTCGGAGCCGCTCCTTCACCTTTACTTTGATATTCAGCATAGAATACCGTTTTCTCGTTTTCCACCTTCCTCCAGTTGTTCCATCCTTCAGGCAGAATATGTCTGCCCATGTTACAGCGTATGAATACAGCCTTGGCATAAGGTCGCCACGGGCGTGAGAGATATACTTTTTCTACACCATCGTTGGCAGTTATGTCGCAGTCGTAGAACGCATATCCGTATTTCTGTCCCTTGTCTGTCGAAGGAGCGGTAAGATATCCGTTACCCACGCTGTGAATATGACAGCGATTGAACACTGCAACAGACCATCCGAATATGAAATCCACAGTTCCTTCTATGTAACATTCGTCATAATATTGTCTGCAGCCTTTGCCGTATGTGTACAGAGTGTCCTGAAAGCCAAGAAAACGGCATTTCTTGAAATAAGCCCTGTCTGCACTTACAAAACATGCCACAGCCTGTCCTACAGGTCCTGAAGAGTTCTCGAAAGTTATGTTCTCAGCGTAGAAATCAGGTGCATAGATATAGCATGACGATGAGCCTGATGTACCTTTTTCTTCTCCGAAGATATTAGGCTTGCTTGCATAGTCGTCGAATGATATTTTCACATTTCCTTTTCCTATCAGTGAGATAGCATTCTTACAGGAAGGTATGATAACTTTTTCCTTATATGTACCTTCTTTTACCAGAATTGTAGTTCTTGAGTTTTTTCTGTAGTCAGGTACAGCATTTATAGCATCCTGTACTGTGAAGAAATCGCCGGAGCCGTCTTTGGCTACTACAAGGTCATAGTGGCATAGGTATTGTCCGAGTTCCGGAACAGCTTCTGCTACAGCCTTTGCCGCCATTTCTGCTACTATTGATGCTCCATGTACATTCAGGTGTGTGTTGTCTTCCCTTCCGTCCGGCAATGCAGGTACTGTCTTAGGTTGCACCCACAAATACAGTTTCTTTGATTTCTCCGGTCCCAAATCTTCTACAAGCTTGTGTGTCAGGCTGTTTAAATCTATGAATGTGACGTTAAGTTCTTTTGCCACGTTGGCCGGTGAGTCAAGATATGCCCCGTGAGTATCAATCAGTTTTGCTCCTTCTTCGATGACTTCTTTCGGTGCTTTAGGGTCGATTCCGTTGCGGATATCGTCCTGCTTGATAGCATCAGCTACGGCGTCAGCTCCTGATTTCCCGAAATTGCGTCGTACTATTGAGTTGAACAGTACCGGAATACCTCCTTTGGCTCTTGTTTCCTCTACGAACTTTCTCAGGTTGGCATCGAAAGTCGTTCCCGGATCTGTATGTCTTTTAGGGTCATCCTTTTCGTCGTTATGTCCGAACTGGATGAATACATAATCACCCTTTTGGATTTTTGAGAGCACATTGTCCCATCTTCCCTCATCGATGAAACTCTTTGAGCTTCTGCCGTTTACGGCATGATTGTCTATTGTTATGCCGTCAGTGAAATATCTTGAAAGCATCTGTCCCCAGCCTCTTTCCGGATTTCCGCCTTCAAGTTTCTTGTTGGCCATGGTCGAATCGCCGATGGTAAATATCGTTATGTTGCGTCTGGCCGGAGAAAAAGCTGTCAGGATGATGAACAGTCCTAATAACAGAGTTATCTTGTTTTTCATATTGCAGGTGTTTTTTGTATCCCTTTATTACCTTAGAATATTCCTTACTTCTTGCAGTCTTTCCCATTCAAGGCTGGCTAATATAAACGGACCGACAGCCTTAGGGTCATTGTCCCTTATCTGTTCGTTTATATAATAGTCGTAGTCACCCATACGGTAGTTCTTTCCGCCCAGTCCGGCCACAGCACAAGCCTTGGTTATGCTTATCATGCCATTTTCGTCTGTAGTAATGAAGTTTTCCAATATACCTTTATATCCTTTTTCCGCCACAGCCAGATAAGAACCGTCTATATATCCCTTCCTTACGGCTTTGAACAGTGAATATACAAACATTACAGAGCATGAAGATTCGAGATAGTTGCCTTCGTCGCCGCTTCTGTCAAGCACCTGATACCACAATCCCGTCTTTTCGTCCTGCAGTCTTTTTATCTGCCCGGCCACTTTGTCAAGCACCATTATCATGGAATCTCTTCCGGCTTCATGCTGCGGAATAAACTCCAGTGCATCGACGAATGCCATTGCATACCATCCCAGGGCACGTCCCCAGCTGTGTTGTGACTGTCCTGTTACCGGGTCTGCCCATTTTTCCTTTCTGCTTACGTCGCAAGCGTGTTTATAAAGGTCTGTCTTAGGGTCATAAGTGTGGCGGGCAGCCATCAGAAACTGGTTTATGATATCTTTATAGGCATTCACCTCATTGTTTCTGAAAGCATATTCGGCATAGAACGGTGCTCCCATGTATATACCGTCCAGCCAAACCTGATTAGGATATACTTTCTTATGCCAGAATCCGCCGTCGGCATTTCTCGGATGGTCTTCAAACTGGCTTCTCATCAGGGCAAGCGCCTTTCTGTATTTCTCATCCTTGGTCTGTTCGTATATGCGGAAAAGGAACTTTCCGGAGTTCACGCGGTCAAGGCTGAACTCTTCGCGTTTATACATTTTGATAGTCCCGTCTGCATTTACCATAGTATCGGCATACGCCAGGGCGTATTCATATATCCTGTCATTGCCATAACGGTCGTAAACGTCAAGCATAGCCTGCAGCTCAAGTCCGTGACAATAATCCCATTTCAGTTTAGGCTGGAAGTCGAGCTGCCATGATTCAGGCCATCTTGCCATCTCCGATTCTACCATACGGACTGACCATGGTTTGTCTGTAGAGTTGTTTTTAATTTGTGTTGTTTGATGTGGTTCTGTTTGGTTGTTCTGTGAGCAGGCTGTACCAAACAGAGCAATACCTGCTAATGCTAATGTGTAAATAAGATTATTTTTCATGGGTCAATTTAATTTTAAAGTTTAGGATATTATTATCTTTGTTGCAAAAGTATGAATAACTGCCAAAAATGATGTGGAGATTTCATTACAAAAGGTATAAATTTTGGTTTTTCGTACTATTTACACCTATATATTATATATAAATATCTACGGGCACAAATATGTCAATAATAAAACTCTTCGTCGTTTTAATCAAAACGACGAAGAGTTTTATTTCAAACGACGGGAAGTTTTTTTCATGCTTCTGAATTGCTTGATTTTAGCATTAAAACTATGTTTTGTAACATATACCTTGCAAATGTGTTACACAAGTATAAATATTTCATTATTACGGATTTTTTTCTCTAATTATTAATCGCATTCAAATAAAATGTTGTACTTTTGTATCGCAAAAAAGTGGAAACAATATATCTAAAATAATAACCAATTTAATTCATTAGAACAATGGCAAATTTAGATCTTACCAAATACGGTATACATGGTACCGTAGAAATCTTGCACAATCCTTCATACGAAGTCTTGTTCGCTGAAGAAACAAAGGCTGGTTTGGAAGGCTATGAAAAAGGTCAGGTAACTGAACTTGGTGCAGTAAACGTTATGACTGGTATCTACACTGGTCGTTCTCCTAAAGATAAATTCTTGGTAAAAGACGCTACAAGTGAAAACACTGTATGGTGGACTTCAGAAGAATATAAAAACGACAACAAGCCTGTAACTACAGAAACTTGGAATGTATTGAAAAACTTGGCTGCTAAAGAATTGTCAAACAAGAAATTGTATGTTGTTGATGGTTTCTGCGGCGCTAACGAAGCTACTTGCTTGAAAGTTCGTTTCATCATGGAAGTTGCATGGCAGGCTCACTTCGTAACTAACATGTTCATCCGCCCAACAGCTGAAGAACTTGAATCATTCGAACCTGACTTCATCGTTTACAACGCTTCTAAGGCTAAAGTTGAAAACTACAAAGAACTTGGCTTGAACTCTGAAACAGCTGTTGTATTCAACTTGACTACTAAGGAACAGGTTATCCTTAACACTTGGTACGGTGGTGAAATGAAGAAAGGTATGTTCTCTATGATGAATTACTTCAACCCACTTCGTGGTGTTGCTTCTATGCACTGTTCTGCTAACACTAACATGGACGAAACTGAATCAGCTATCTTCTTCGGATTGTCTGGTACAGGTAAGACTACTCTTTCTACTGACCCAAAACGTAAACTTATCGGTGACGACGAACACGGATGGGACAACGAAGGTGTATTCAACTATGAAGGTGGTTGCTACGCTAAGGTTATCAACCTTGACAAGGAATCAGAACCAGATATCTACAACGCTATCAAACGTAACGCTCTTCTTGAAAACGTTACAGTTGATGCAGAAGGTAAGATTAACTTCGCTGATAAGAGCGTAACTGAAAACACTCGTGTTTCTTACCCAATCAACCACATCGAAAACATCGTTAAGCCAGTTTCTAAGGGTCCTCACGCTAAGCAGGTAATCTTCTTGTCAGCTGACGCATTCGGTGTATTGCCTCCAGTATCTATCCTTAACCCAGCTCAGGCTCAGTACTACTTCCTGTCAGGATTTACTGCTAAGTTGGCAGGTACAGAACGTGGTATCACTGAACCAACTCCAACATTCTCTGCATGTTTCGGCGCTGCTTTCTTGAGCTTGCACCCAACTAAATATGCTGAAGAACTTGTTAAGAAGATGGAAATGACTGGTGCTAAGGCATACTTGGTTAACACTGGTTGGAACGGTACAGGTAAGCGTATCTCTATCCGTGATACTCGTGGTATTATCGACGCTATCCTTGACGGTTCTATCGACAAGGCTCCTACTAAGGTTATCCCATTCTTCGACTTCGTAGTTCCAACAGAATTGCCGGGTGTAGATCCTAAGATTCTTGACCCACGCGATACTTACGAATGCGCTTGTCAGTGGGAAGAAAAAGCTAAAGACTTGGCTGGACGTTTCATCAAGAACTTCGCTAAGTTCACAGGAAACGAAGCTGGTAAAGCTCTTGTTGCTGCTGGTCCAAAGTTGTAATTTAATAACACAACATATATTTAGAAAGCGGTTTCCGGAAGGAGGCCGCTTTTTTTTGACTGCAAAACTGAGTCCCTTAAAATTTTCTATAAGCTACCTATGTGAAAGAATTATTAGTTTCTTTGTAAAGATTTTCTATTTTCATTATAAAAAACGTTAACGCTGCGTAGTTTTTCTCTAAATAAATATTGGCATATGAAATAAAGTATTTATATTTGTCCTGTGAAACTAATAGCGGCACGAAGCCAGAATGTTTGTAAGTTGAGGCTGTTTATCCGGAGATAGCTTAGACTCATCAGGAAAGTTAAGATCTTTGAAGTGAAGTTTGTTAAAATTAGGTTATAATGCAAATATGTGGTAATTACACATTATTTGTTTTGTAGCCGTCCAGGCTACAAAACACAAAAAACTATACTAAAAAGACTTCTATTGAATGATTTTATGATTAGACAAACTAAATTTCTTTCGCTATTAAGTCCCATTTCAGTGGCAGAAATCTTCCTTTTTACATATAGACAATTGTTATATGTTTCTTTGTGAGCAATTTATTGAATTTTGCTAAAAACATGTCTAAAGGTAAAAAGAACTGATAAAGTGTTTAGAAGTTAGAATATATTTATAACTTCTAAGCATTATCTTGAAACATATGATTCCATAAAAGGTCTTTTAATAAAAAAAGTGCGCCCAATATGTGAACGCACTTTAATTTTTGTACTAAGTACTGTATGGAAAAACTAAAACTGGGTTAAATTTTTAGTCCGTACAGATGCTTTATTCTTGATCCGCATTAAGGTCGCAAGATAACATTTACATCTTGAGTTGTTTTAACTCCCCAAGCATCCGTTACAGTAAGAGTAATAGTACCTGTAACAGTTGATACAGGCATTGTAACACCGCTCTTAAATTTAAGTATTAAGTTATTAGACTTCAAATCATCACTACTAGAAGTACCACTTAACTCTACATACAAAGCTAAATCATCAGACAATGTCAGTTTCATAGAAGTAACTTCATTATTACTTTGTCCGTATGTTTCATTCCAATTAAATACGTTCTTTGTACGAGGGTCTATCCACGCAAAGTCTGCTTTTTCAAATTCGTGTGTAGCAGACAATGAATTCAATACTACTTCGTTAAGAGCATTTTGTTTTGCTTCGTGATATGGAGACTTGAATACAAGAGTAAACTCTTGTTCAATAGGAGTCAAGTTTTCATTTTCCCATGGATAATAACCAGCTTTCAATGTATGTTGTTTATACATATTCGCGTTACTGATAGTTAACTCATGGTTATTCAAGCTTGGGATAGCAATCCAAGAATCTGTTTCTGCATTATCTGTAAATTTAAATTTAGCCTGCTCATCAGCGGAGATTTCTACTGGACTACCATTTACATCCTCTGCAAATAATTCAAACATATCAAATTCTACGTTGCTACCGTCTGGTGTTCCATATGCTACAGCATTCCATGAGCCTTCTTCGAACCACAACGATTTCTTATAGTAAGAGAACAAGTCATCGTTCATTGTAACATTGATATTCAAACTACACATTGCATAACTAATTTCATCTTTCTTTAAATTGAATTTAACAGTATAGTTTACATCATCAATTGCATTAGACTGTAATGTAGCCATGAAATAATATTTGCCATTTACAAGATTGTTATCAGCTTCATCTACTTTCATCTTAATAAGACTTGCAGAGATACCTGTACCTGATAAAGGATCATCATATGTCAAACCATTATTGTCAACATATAAGTCATATCGAGTTTCATCAGTTGAACTTGCTTCAATTTCATTATCATTAATAATATCTTTAACTTTATCATCAACATCAAGATATTTGATTATCTCCACATTGTTTCTTCCTAATGCATTGTTCAATTCTACATTGATAGTTCCAAGATCAACCATCTTGTGGAAGTTCAAAGTAAGTACTACGCTTTTAGCAGTACCCTGTAATGTCAAATAATTAACAGTTACTTCCTCTGTTTGTGGTTTAACAGATTTAATAACCTGTTTTCCATCTACAGTTTCAATAGTTACGCCTTGTGCATCATCTGGCAATGTGAAATAATAATCTGCTACATCATCCAAAGTGTTATATACGGCATCACCAGTATTAGCAGTTTTCTCCAATGCTATAGCATACAAATCATGAGCCTCACCTACCGCCAAGTCTTCTTCACCGGCTTGTAATTCTTGATCAGTTACTTTATTTGAAAAAACTGTCAAATCATATGCTGATATAATTTCATTGCCGTACGCATCAAAAGTACGTAGAGCATATGCTTCAGCTGTAGCATTAATATTTTCTTTAACAGTCAGCTTATAAATTCCTTTATTCCATGTAGCTTCAGCTCTTGTCAACGCACCTTCTGTTTTATATTGCTCCAAAGATTTCAATTCGAGAGCAGACTCTCCTTTTGAATTTACAAGGTCAAAGTTATAAGGGTTCTCTGTCGCTGTGAAATCTATATTAGATGGATTGATCTGAGCATAGACTACAGAACGAGTTTTATGGCTGTATAATGTTTGGCCTTGAAGATATTTATGATTGTTAAAAGTAATTTCATCTTCAGTAACAGTTCCATAATTATATTCCAAGTCCGCTATTCCTTCACTAATTGTATTACCATCAATATTCATCAACTTCAAATCAGAGATAGAAGAAGATGTTGGGAGAATTACTTCGGAATATTCTTCTGTATCATTATTCCATACATGTAATATATATGCAGGTCTATCGGCTACTTCAGTCACATATATAGAGCCGTTTGTTGCCAGAATTTCTGTATCTACATATTTTCCTTCTTCATCGTCATAACACCACCATGTATTTGTGTCAGAATCTATATATGGTGAATAACCGTTTTTACCCGGATCGCCTTGGTCACCTTTATCGCCCTTGTCGCCTTGGTCACCTTTATCGCCCTTGTCGCCTTGATCACCTTTATCGCCTTTGTCGCCTTGGTCACCCTTGTCACCTTTTTCACCAATAGCCTTATAATCAGTTTTAACGCCGTCCTTGTACCAGTAGCCATCTTCTCCGATAGTCCACATTGTACCATTTACTCCAGCAATACCCTGCGCACCGGTAGCACCAGTAGCTCCAGTGTCACCTTTATCACCTTTTTCGCCGTTTACGATGGTATATTTATTTCCATCGTTGAAAGTGATTTCAAATCCACCTTCAACATCTTTAACAGATGTAACCCAGTTGCCTGCCTGAATTTTTGTTTCAAGGTCTGCAACCGAAGCCTTAACAGCATCTACCTGTTCCTGCAAGTTCTTGATGTCTGCATCGTAGTCCTTACAAGACGTAAAAGTTCCTGTAGAAGCTGTAATCATAGCTCCAAACAGAAGTGCACTTAAATACTTTTTTCTCATGATAAAAAACTTTAATTTATAAATTAAAAATAATCTAGTTATTCTTATTTAATCAATTACGGCATTGAAGTATTAAGTGGAATGAAATTTATCAACAAGGCACATTAATTAATAATGTAGTTTGCTACATTGTTAAAAAATAGCCTGGACGGCTACTGAACATCAACTTAAATTATATTGCACAATCGGCATATCATAAAATATAGTCAGGCAGCTCAGGCATGCTGTCAATGGCTTTTTTCTTGTTTTTATCTATAATATGCATATATGTTTCCGTATGCCTGGTAGTAGAATGTCCGGCCAGTGATGAGACCGTTTTGATATCAACTCCGTTCGATATTAATAATGTTACGAATGTATGGCGGGCGCAATGGAAAGTTATATGTTTTCTTATTCCGGCTTCGGATATCCAATCCTTAAGGATTTTTAGGGCATATGCATGTGATGGCAAAGAAAAAACGTTCTCTTCGCCATGCTGTGTTTGGCTATTTTTGTTGAGTAGTCTTACAGCACTGTTACATAGATACAAGTGTAATACAGCGCATGATGAACTTTTTGATACTTTCTGTTGGGTTATTGTCAATATGCGTGACTCATAATCAATGTCGGACATCTTTAGATTAACCACATCGCTCCAGCGTAAACCGCTGTAACAGGCAAAGAGAAAAGCTCTTTTTAATTCCGGAGATTTGCATGCCGTATAAGCCAGCTTGCTTATTTCTTCTGGCGTCAGTATATTCTTCGTTATGGCGTTATGTTGTGAAGTATGTATATTAGAGGCGGGGTTTATCTCTATAAGGCTTTTTTCAAGGCAATATCCAAGAAACATTTTGAATTTCTTGAAATAATGTGATGGCGTGTTTCCTTTATATTTACTGTTCAGAAACTTCTGAAAGCCCAGACAGAAAGAACTCGTAACCTGCGCGGGCAATAGAATGTCGGAGTGGATATATTCCCTTAGTTGTGCGTTCGCTGCTTTTACTAGCCTTATATCCTTATTTGAATATTGTGCAATATATTCATTGAAGGTCTCGAGCAGGTTTATATTGAATAGCACTTCGGAATTTTCCTCAAGATTTTCTTTTTGGAGTACAGACGGCAAATATGTTTTGTAGCTGCTCCGCAGATAAGATAATTCGCGCTGCAACACTATGCATTTTGCTATTCTTAGTTTTTCATTATTGGATTCACGTATAGCCTTGTCTTTGGGCACTTCCAATATAATACCTAAAGACTCTTTTCTTCTTTTCCCATTCTTGCTGTAGTTAATGTAAAGCGAGGTACGACCGTTCTTTAGCTTCCTCTTGAATAAAGTTATTCCCATAATTTAAAAAATTAAAAAGTTAAATGTTCGCCCAAAAATACATTACATTTTTTCTGTATATCCTATTTTGGCCTAAATATGTTCTTTTCATAATTTTCTTTTGTACTTTTGCATTCGTATTTATAACTATTTATGGAAGATCAGTTTGATATAAGAGATTATAAGCCTACGGGAAAGGAACGCGACTTTGAGAATGCCCTCCGTCCGCTACAGTTCGAGGATTTCAGTGGACAAGACAAGGTGGTTGACAATTTGCGTATCTTCGTGAAGGCTGCAAGGCTCAGGGCTGAGGCTCTGGACCATGTGTTGCTTCACGGACCTCCTGGATTGGGAAAGACTACATTGAGCAATATCATAGCAAACGAGCTTGGAGTGGGTTTCAAGGTTACTTCAGGGCCTGTACTTGACAAACCGGGTGATTTGGCAGGTGTACTGACCAGCCTGGAGCCTAACGATGTGTTGTTTATCGACGAGATACACCGTCTGAGTCCGGTAGTCGAGGAGTTCCTGTATTCCGCTATGGAGGACTATCGTATAGATATTATGATAGACAAGGGACCGTCGGCGCGAAGCATACAGCTTGATTTGAATCCTTTTACTCTTGTAGGAGCAACTACACGCAGTGGATTGCTTACTGCACCGCTCAGAGCCAGATTTGGTATAAATCTTCATCTGGAGTATTACGATGAGAATGTTCTGTCGCGTATAGTTATGCGTTCGGCCGGAATTCTCGGTGTGACCTGCGATGTTGAGGCTGCCGGTGAGATTGCGTCAAGAAGCCGTGGAACTCCGCGTATAGCAAATGCCTTGCTCAGAAGAGTGCGTGATTTTGCGCAGGTGAAAGGAGACGGGCATATTGATTTGAAAATAGCCAAATATGCTCTTGAAGCTCTGAATATCGACCGCTATGGCCTTGATGAGATAGACAACAAGATTCTTTGTACTATTATCGACAAGTTCAAGGGTGGTCCAGTAGGACTTACTACAATTGCCACGGCTTTGGGTGAAGACCCGGGAACGTTGGAAGAAGTGTATGAGCCTTTCCTGATAAAAGAAGGTTTCCTGAAACGGACACCACGTGGCCGCGAGGTTACCGAACTTGCTTATAAGCATTTAGGAAGAAATTTCTGGCAACAGGAGAAAACGCTTTTTGATTAGTTCTTAATTATTAATTTTTAATTCTTAATTCTCAACGTGTCACTAGTTAAAGATACAGCAATCTACGGACTGAGCAGTATAGTAGGACGTTTCCTCAACTATCTGCTCGTTCCGCTATATACGGCAGTCCTTTCGGCAGAGTCGGGGGGCTACGGAGTAGTGTCGAATGTATATGCATATACGGCACTTATACTTGTGTTCCTTACTTTCGGTATGGAGACAGGTTTTTTTCGATTTGCAAACAAGTCGGAAGAGAACCCTGTAAAGGTATTCTCGAATACATCCCTTTTTGTGGGAGGACTTTCGTTGCTTTTCGTCATTCTCGGTCTGATATTTCTGGAGCCTATATCGCAATTCCTTGAATATCCCGACCATAAGGACTATGTAGGAATGATGATGGTAGTAGTGGCTCTCGATTCGTTTCTTTGTATTCCTTTCGCATGGCTCAGATATAAGAAAAGGCCTATAAAATTTGCGTCAATCAAGCTTTTCAATATCATTGGCAATATTGCTTTGAACCTTTTCTTCCTTCTTCTCTGTCCATGGCTGAATGAACATGTGCCTTCATTGGTTTCATGGTTCTATAATCCGGACTATCTGGTAGGCTACATATTTGTATCGAACCTGATAATGTCGGCGGCACAGATGCTCTTCTTTATCCCGGAACTGAGACAGTTGTCTTTCAAGCCTGACTTTGAACTTCAGAAACGTATGTTAAGCTATTCATTCCCGATACTGATATTCGGGGTAGTAGGAATATTGAACCAGACTGTTGACAAGATGATATATCCTTTCCTCTACGATGATCGTCAGGAGGGACTTGTACAATTGGGTATCTATAGTGCCACAAGTAAGGTAGCTATGATTATGGCTATGTTTACCCAGGCTTTCAGATATGCCTACGAGCCTTTCGTGTTTGGCAACAGCAATAAAAAGGACAGTACATCATCCTACGCCGGAGCCATGAAGTATTTCTTCATTTTCTCTCTGCTGGCGTTTCTGGCTGTTATGTTTTATATGGATATTCTGAAATATATGGTAGCTTCGGATTATTGGGAAGGCCTTAGCGTGGTTGCCATAGTAATGGGGGCTGAGATACTGAAAGGAATTTATTTCAATCTTTCTTTCTGGTATAAGCTGATTGATGAGACACGTTGGGGAGCATATTTCTCTCTTATAGGATGTGCGGTGATACTTATACTTAATATCTGGCTGGTACCTGAATACGGATACTTGGCTTCGGCATGGGCATCGGTGGCCGGTTACGGACTTATCACCGTTCTGTCGTATTTTATCGGTCAGAAGAAATATCCTGTGGCTTATCCTATAAAGGATATGTTCGTCTATCTGGTTTTTGCGGCAGTGCTTTATGTAGCATCAATATATATTTATCCTGAAAATACAGTGTTGCGTATTGCTTTCCGTACATTATTACTTGTGCTGTTTGTTGCATATATCATAAAAAAAGACTTACCTTTGAGAAGTATCCCTGTTATTAACCGATTTATAAAGAAATAATTATGGAACTTAACAACAGAAAGAAGTACCTGATAAGAAAGTTTTACGATGATTATCTGGACTTGAACAAAAGCATGGAGGATGAGCAACTCACGGTTGAAAGCATCCGCAATGGAGTGGAATTCCGTGGAGCGAATCTGTGGATTCTTGTGTTTGCCACGTTCATAGCCTCTCTTGGACTGAATGTCAATTCTACTGCCGTAATCATCGGCGCCATGCTGATTTCTCCGCTTATGGGACCTATCATGGGTGTGGGACTTGCCATCGGTATAAATGACTTTGAACTGATGAAACGCTCTCTGAAGAGTTATTTCATAGCAACTGTGTTCAGTGTAACTACCGCTACGATATATTTTGCCTTTACTCCGCTTGACGAGGTGCAATCGGAATTGTTGGCACGTACTTCGCCTACTATATACGACGTATTCATAGCCCTGGTCGGTGGTCTTGCCGGTATAGTGGCTGTGGCTACAAAGGAGAAGGGAAACGTAATACCGGGTGTGGCCATCGCTACAGCATTGATGCCGCCGCTATGTACTGCCGGATTCGGATTGGCAACCGGCAATCTGCTTTATTTCCTGGGAGCCTTCTATCTCTATTTTATCAACTCAGTGTTCATAAGCCTTGCCACTTTCCTGGGAGTACGGTTTATGAAATTCAAGCACAAGGAGTTTGTGGATAAAAATCGTGAGAAACTGGTACGTAAATATATTATAACCATAACTTTGGTGACAATGTGTCCTGCGATATATCTTACATACGGTATCGTTAAGGAAACATTCTATCACAGTGCTGCAAACAATTACATATCTGAGGAACTCCAGTTCCCTAATTCACAAATCCTCAGTAGGGAAATATCTTATTCCAAACGTGAGATTAAGGTTGTGATGGTCGGCAATGAGGTGTCCGAAAGCCAGATAGCCGCTGCCGAGCAGAAACTTGAAAAGTATAACCTCGGAAAAACTAAGCTTGTAGTATTCCAGGGAGTGAATAATGGCGAGATGGACATAAGCAATATTAAGTCGATGGTGATGGAGGACTTCTACAAGAAGAGTGAACAGAAGCTTGCTGCACAACAGCATGAAATAGATTCCCTGAAAACACAGTTGGAACTCTATACTCGTAGCGGACAGGTTGACAATAGACTGGCAGGAGAGATGAAAGCCTTGTTCGGTGGAGGTATCAAATCGGTTGCACTGTCGCGTAGTATCCGTCTTGAACTTGACAGTCTCAAACCTGACACTCTTACATTTGCTATATTGCAATGTGCCAAGAAACCATCTGCTGCCGATAAGAAACGTATGGCAGACTGGCTCAAGACACGTACCAATGCAAAGAAGCTTGAACTTATTGTAATGGAAAAATAAATAAAAAAACGAAATGCGCAACTTTCAAGGCTGCGCATTTCGTTTTTTTACTAGTATGTGATTTATTTCTTCTTTTTCTTCTTTCCCATTCCGGCATCATCAAATCCCGGATTTGAAGAGTTGTTGTCATGCACGAAGAACTGTTTCCAGTCGTCCTTGTGCTTAGGTCCGCGAGCTGAAGTATATCCGCGTTCCTCACGGCTTGGCTTATCCTTCTTTGAAGCCTTCTTTTCTTTTGCAGGAGTTTCCTTTGTGGTTTTCTCTTTTGAAGAACCGGAATTGCGCTTCTTGCCGCTCTTATCACTTTTGCCGTTGTTCTCTCCGGCTATTTCCACTATAATTCTCTTACCTTTTAAAACAACTTTGTTAAGAGCTTTCATAACGATGTCAGCCTGCTGTTCTGCCACTTCAAAGAATGAGAAGTTCTGCATCAGGTCAATACGTCCTATCTGTATGCGCTCTTTCTTTGTGTTGCGGTTGATCAGTTCTATAACCTGATTTGCATAGAAACCGTCGGTCTTACCCATATTGAGGAATAGGCGTGCATATCCCTTTTCTGCCTTGCGGGCAGTCTTTTCCTTGTCGCTTCCGCGGTCTTTGCGAGGTTTGTCAGACTTATCCTTTTCGCTTACCTTAGGCTGTTCTATTTCAGGTGCGTTACGGTAATATTCCAAGAAACGGTTGAACTCCATTGATACCACACGCTTGATAAGGTCTTCCTTGCTCAGCCATTCAAATTTGCGGTAAATGCCCGGAAGGAATGCTTCGATATCCTCTTCGTTCACCTTAACCTTCTCTATATCATCGATAACCTTGATGAGCTGCTGCTCGCAGATTTCTTTTCCGGCAGGGAGTGTTCCTATTGTGAATTTCTTGTTGATGATACGTTCTATCTCACGCATCTTTCCTTTCTCGCGCATATTCATGATGGCTATAGAGATACCCGTCTTTCCTGCACGGCCTGTACGTCCGCTTCGGTGAGTATAGCTCTCTGTATCGTCTGGCAGGGCATAGTTGATAACGTGAGTAAGGTCGTTCACGTCAAGTCCGCGTGCTGCCACGTCGGTAGCTACAAGAAGCTGCAGATGGCGCTGGCGGAACTTCTGCATCACGAGGTCACGCTGAGCCTGGCTCAATTCTCCGTGAAGAGAGTCGGCACTATATCCGTCCTGTATCAGCTTGTCGGCTATCTCCTGAGTTTCGATACGTGTACGGCAGAAGATGATACCGTAAATCTGAGGATAGTAGTCTACGATACGTTTCAGTGCGAGATACTTGTCCTTTGCATGTACGATATATGCTATATGGTTTACGTTCTTGCTGCCCTCGTTCTTTGTTCCTATGGTTATTTCCTTCGCATTATGCAGATAAGTCTTCGCAATGCGCGAGATTTCAGGACTCATTGTGGCAGAGAACATCAGAGTATTGCGGTCCTCAGGTATCTTTTCGAGTATGGCATTGATACTCTCTGTGAATCCCATGTTCAGCATCTCGTCAGCCTCGTCCATCACCACATATCTGATAGTTTCAAGGCGTGCCACCTTGCGTTCCATAAGGTCGATGAGTCGTCCCGGAGTAGCCACGATGATATGTACACCTTTTTTCAGGCTTTTAATCTGGCTTTCTATTGATGAACCTCCATATACAGGTAATATCTTAAGATCTGAAATATATTTTGAGTAGTCGGTAAGGTCACCTGCTATCTGCAGGCACAGTTCGCGTGTAGGGCAGAGCACCAGTGCTTGCGGTACACATTCTTTGATGTTTATTTTCTGTATCAGCGGCAGACCAAATGCGGCTGTTTTTCCGGTTCCGGTTTGTGCCAGAGCCACTACGTCATTTCCGTTTCCAAGCAAATACGGTATAACTTCTTCCTGTACGGGCATAGGATACTCATATCCCATTTCTTCGATTGCCCTGCGTATTTCTTCGGAAACGCCTAATTCTTCGAATGTCTTCATTTTTTGTTTTTAAAATTATTCTATTTTTGATATTATCGTCTTGTCTTTCTCTAATTGTTCTATCAGCTCCTCCATCGAGGCGAACTTTATCTCCGGCCTTATTCTGCTGACGAACTCTATCCTCAACGGATGATGATATATATCACCGCTGAAGTCTATGATATGTACCTCTATACTGATATTGCTGCCATTGTTCAGGGTAGGGCGGTTGCCGATGTTCAGCATCCCTTTGTAAACAGTATTACCAATGGGTACACGCACGGCATAAACTCCGT
This sequence comes from uncultured Bacteroides sp., assembly GCA_900544075.1. GTDB lineage: Bacteria > Bacteroidota > Bacteroidia > Bacteroidales > Bacteroidaceae > Phocaeicola. Next base: position 163,594 of record UQTJ01000001.1, on the reverse strand, counting down.
TCTCAGGTATAAGTTTTTCCGGACACGAAGGGATGATGTTTGCAGTGGGGAAACCTATTTTGCGTCCTACCTTATGTCCGTCGGTCACTGTGCCGTCGATATAATAGTTATATCCGAGGAAACGGTTTGCTGTGACCACATCGCCTGATTTAAGCAGCTTTCTTATGGCAGACGAACTGATGAAAGTGTCTGTAATCCCGCACTTCAGAGGCTCGGCCTTTATCACGGACATGCCAAGTTCCTGTCCGTAGCGGCAATAATCCTCGAAAGTTTCAGTGCGGTTGTGTCCGAAACGGTGGTCGTAGCCTATAACCAATGCACGGACATTGTATCTCTTAAGCAGAAGTTCCATAAACTCGCGTGCCGTAAGTTGCGACAGCTGTCTTGTGAATGGAAGCATTATGCAGTAATCTGCATCAAGAGAATTGATTAGTGAAGTCTTTTGTGCCGGACACGATAATAGCTCCGGCATATAGTCTGCCTGCATTACCTGACGCGGATGTACAGGAAAGGTGATAAGGGCACTTCCCAGACCTCTCTCATCGGCTATGTCGCGAACCTGTTTTACCAGATAGCGGTGTCCTGTGTGTACTCCGTCGAAACATCCTATTGTTGCCGCGCATGGCTTTATGTCGGTTTTATCGTATTCTTCTATAAACTCCATTTTTATTATTTGAAAATCAGCGAGAGGTCTTCTCCCGGAATGTAATGTACGGCATTTATACCTACCGATTGTGCTGCATCGCAGTTCAGTTTTGAATCGTCGATGAACATTGTTTCTTCAGCTTTGATACCTGCATCTGACAATGCTTTCAGATAAATGGCTGTGTCAGGCTTTGCAAGGTGCATCTCATGCGAGAGGAATACCTTCTTGAAGAAATCATTTATACCCAAACCTTTATAGCTGAACACTTCCGGTGCTACATTGTCCCAGTGAATAGCATTTGTGTTACTGAGTATATACAGATTGTATTTATCCTTCAATTTACACAGCAGCTCAAGCTTTTCTTCTGGGATTCTTTCTATCATGGTGTTCCATATGCGGTCGATTTCCGCATCTGAGATATCCTTGCTTGCTCTGCGGCGCAACTCATTGCGTGCATCGTCATCAGAGATATTGCCAAGCTCATATTCAAGGAAGAAGCCGGTCTTGTGTGTTCCGGTTATTTCCTTATCCTCGAAACAGATTCCGGTAGCCTTGCATTCGGCGAGAAATCTGTCTAATGTGACGTCGATAAGAACGCCACCCCAGTCAAATATTATATTCTTTATTTTCGAATCCATATTCGTTACGGATTATTTTGAGCTCATTCTCTTGATACCTCTCCAGATTTCGCCAATCCAAAGTACAATGGAAGTTCCACCTATTATATAAAGCCAATCCATCAATGGAAGAGCCTCTGTGCGGAATACCTTACCGCCGAAGGTAACGATGACAAACTGACCTACGAGGATAATCAGTGCCACACTGAGCATACCAAGTGCATGACCTGCATCCTTGAAGATGGAATGATTTGTTCCGAATACGCTGGCATTGAACAGATTCCAGAACTGAAGCATCACGAACACAGTGAAGAAAATAGTCAGGTTATGAACATCCATACCTGCGGCAGAATTGTTCATATAAGCCATAAGTCCCATCAGTACGATGAGGAAGCAGATGCCTGTACTGAAGATATTCTTCTGCATAGCCTTGCTGATGATGAAGTCTGTACGCTTGCGAGGTTTCTCGTTCATCACGTCCATGCTTGGAGATATTGAAGCCAGAGCCATGGCTGCGAATGTATCCATAATCAAGTTCACCCAAAGCATCTGTGTAACGGTTAGCGGTAGGGCAGAACCGAAGAATGCTCCGAGGAGGACACTAAGCAGTGCCACCACATTGATGGTAAGCTGGAACACGATGAAACGCTGTATGTTCTTATAGAGCGAACGTCCCCACATCACGGCTGTAGCTATACTGTGGAATGAATCGTCGAGCAGAGTGATGTCGCTGGCCTCTTTAGCCACAGAAGTACCTGTACCCATTGACAGACCTACCTGGGCATGGTTGAGGGCAGGAGCATCGTTTGTTCCGTCGCCTGTAACTGCCACTACCGCACCCTTTTGCTGCAGCAACTGTACAAGACGCTGTTTGTCCATAGGGCGCGCACGGCTCATCACCTTTATGTCAAGCACTCTTTCAAGAGCCTCTTCGTCGCTCAATGCGGCAAAGTCTGTACCTGTGATACGGTTGCGTTCAGTATCGTTTTCAGTCCACAAACCAATCTGACGGGCAATTTCTGTAGCTGTTCCCGGAGTATCGCCGGTTACAATCTTCACACCGATACCTGCCGACTGGCATTTCTTGACAGCATCAGGCACGTCAGGACGTATAGGGTCGCTTATTGCGAATATTCCGAGGAATGTCATGCCGCCTTCAGCCACAAGCTCTGCACAGTCTTCCGGTTTTCCTTCAGGGATGATTCTGTATGCAAGTCCAAGGGTACGCATAGCCTTGTTCTGATATGCAAGAAGCTGTTCGTTGTATGACTTGATTTTATCGTCGCTCAATGAACATTTAGACATCACGATTTCAGGCGCACCTTTTATATATAGGATACGTTTATTCATTACAGGTGAATCAACGAGTGTGGCCATATATTTTCTCTCTGTAGAGAAAGTAAGCTGGTTTACTGTATGAGCATTTTCGCGCAGTGAGATATAGTCGGCACCCTTTCCGTTGAGCCACAAGAGCAGGGCAACTTCTGTAGGATTACCCACACCCGACGGCTTTTCTCCTTCGGCCTTCTCTTCAAGGAAAGCGGTAGAGTTTACGGCAATGCTTTCTGCCACAAGCTCAGGATTTGATTCGTCCACCTGTGCTTCGTGTACCTGCATCAGGTTCTGAGTCAGAGTACCGGTCTTGTCTGTACAAATCACAGTGATGGCACCCATAGTTTCGCAAGCATGCATCTTGCGCACAAGGTTGTTGGTCTTCAGCATTCGGCGCATATTCAGCGCAAGACTTAGTGTCACACTCATAGGAAGTCCCTCAGGAACAGCCACAACAATCAGCGTTACGGCCATCATGAAGTATTTCAGCACAATCTGAGCCACCTGAAGCCACTGTTCCCAAGTCTCGACTGTATTGGCAGTGAAATAAGCATAAAGGTCTTTACCTGTGAAAATCACGAAAGTAAGTGTTGCGATAGTGAAACCTACCCTACCAATCAGGTTGGCAAGTTTCTCAAGCTGTATGTTTAGTGGAGTCTTTTCATCGCTCTGCTCTGTCGATTGGCGAGCCACTTTACCGATTTCTGTAGCATCACCCACACGGTCAACCTTCATCGTTCCGTGTCCGTCGGTAACTGTAGTACCACGCATCACGGCATTCGACGGATATGTAGCCTCGTCGTCAAAATGTTCAGGGTCTGTAGTCTTGTTCACCATAAGCTCACCTGTGAGGTTAGCCTCATTCACTTGCAGTGAAACAGCCTCTACCAGTGTTCCGTCGGCAGGAATCTCATCACCAGTGTTCAGAATCACTATATCTCCAACTACTATTTCCTTTCTTGGAATTTCTTTTACCTTTCCGTTGCGTATAACGGTGACAGGGGTTTCCTCGCCAACGGCATTCAGAAGGTCGAACTTCTTGTTGGCATCATATTCAAAGTAGAATCCGATACCTGTAGCCAGAAAAATAGCGAAGAAGATACCTATAGTTTCGGCATATTCATTCTCTATAATCGATATGATAAGTGAAAAAACGGCAGCCACCAATAGAACTCTGATGACAGGGTCTTGGAATTTTTCAAGATAAAGTTTCCAGATAGATGGACGTTTTGGAGGAGTAAGCAAGTTTTCCCCATATTTCTGACGGCTGGCAATAACCTCCTGGTCAGTAAGTCCGTTCAGATGATTTTCATTCATTTTCTGTGACATGTCTTTAATTTTTAATCGATTAATCGGTGCAAAAATACAACAATATATCCGAAGTTATGGTGTTATGGGGTGTAAAACTTCTTAATCCGTAATATGTGTTCCTTGATTTCTGCAAAATAAACTCTTGAGATGGTGAATAAAAATATATTTTGTGCTGAATAAATCTCTAAATACAGTCTTTGTTTTTATAAATATAACTTGTATATATAAATATATAAGTTGTGTATATATATAAATAGATTGTATTTATAGAATATGAACGGTTGTTTTTGCTTTTTCTCTCTTGCATTTCGCTTTTATTCTTTATGCAAAATGCATTCTTCCCTAACCGTTATATTTCATTGTTTGACATATAAAGTGGGTGTATGGAATAAAAAGTTTCATTTTTTTTCTTGAAATGTTTGCAGAATAAAAAATAAACGTTACCTTTGCATCGCAATCGAAAATAAAACGATTCATCGGACTTGTAGCTCAGTTGGTTAGAGCAACAGACTCATAATCTGGAGGTCCCTGGTTCAAGCCCAGGCTGGTCCACTAAGAAAATCAGGCAGTTACGAATTTCGTAGCTGTTTTTTTTGTGCTCTTGCGTAAAAAACTCACTATAAATAATATGGTTATAGTATAATTTGTTATATTTGCGTTATAAGAAAGTTGGTTTATGAAGCTGATAGAAAACAATATACAGAAGATTGTTGCTTTGTGCAAGAGGTACAAGGTGAGTAAACTGTTTGTGTTTGGTTCTATACTTACCGACCGATTTAACGATGATAGTGATGTAGACTTGGTTGTTTCTTTTAACAAAGCAGAGGTTAGCGATTATTTCGACAATTACTTTGATTTAAAATATTCTTTGGAAGAATTGTTTGGTAGGAAAGTAGACTTGTTGGAAGAACAAACTATAAAGAATCCATATCTGAAAAAGAACGTGGACGCAACTAAAGCATTAATATATGGATGATTTGATTAAGAAACATCTGCAAGATATTCTTACAGCCATTGAAGAAATAGAAAGCTTCTTCGGTAATAAACCTAAGCAGTTTGAGGATTTTTATAGTAATCTCTGCTTAAGACGTGCCATTGAGCGTAACATAGAGATTATAGGCGAAGCTATGAATAGAATCTTAAAGATTGATAGAAACATAGCTATTACAGATTCACGTAAAATTGTTGATGCAAGGAATTATATCATTCATGGATATGACAGCTTGTCTGTCGATATACTTTGGAGTATGGTTATAAACCATCTGTCTAAACTAAAAAAAGAGGTAACAGTTTTATTGGGTAATTAATAGGGTATCTGTTTATAAAAGAATAACAGACTCATAATCTGGAGATCCCTGGTTCAAGCCAAGATTGGTCCACGAAGAATACAAGCAGTTACGAATTTTGTAGCTGCTTTTTTTATGTATTTGCGTAAACGGAAACAAAAAAAGGAACAACCGTTTTCGGTCATTCCTTTCTATAATAGTTCTTCTTTATGAATTATTTCTGTTGAGCCTTTTTCTCACGTTTCTTGTTGTTTTCTTCCATTCCTTCTGGTTTTGGCAACAATACTTTGTGTGAAAGTTTGAATTTACCAGTCTTAGGGTCGATTTCAAGAAGTTTTACTTCTATGTCATCACCTTCTTTCAAGCCGGCTTCTTCTATTGTTTCAAGGCGTTTCCAGTCAATCTCAGAAATGTGGAGCAAACCATCCTTGCCTGGAAGGAATTCTACGAACGCACCGTATGGCATGATAGAACGAACCTTACCTGTGTAAACTTCACCTACTTCAGGGATAGCTACTATACCTTTTATCAGGCGGATTGCATCATCGATTGATTTCTTGTTTGTACCTGAGATTTCGATACGTCCCAAGTTGTCAACTTCTTCGATTGTGATAGTTGCACCTGTTTCTTCCTGCATACCTTGTATAATCTTACCTCCAGGGCCGATTACTGCACCGATGAATTCTTTAGGAATAGTCATTGTTTCGATGCGTGGAGCATGTGGTTTCAATTCAGCGCGAGGTTCTGCGATACATTCAGTCAGTTTACCAAGGATATATTCGCGTCCCTGTTTTGCCTGAAGAAGAGCCTTTTCAAGGATATCATATGTCAGACCGTCGCACTTGATGTCCATCTGTGTTGCAGTGATACCCTTACAAGTACCTGTAACCTTGAAGTCCATGTCGCCCAAGTGGTCTTCATCGCCAAGAATATCTGAAAGAACGGCATATTTGTCTTCTCCGGCATTTTTGATCAATCCCATTGCAATACCTGATACCGGATTCTTGATAGGTACACCGGCATCCATAAGAGCCAGTGTTCCGGCACATACTGTTGCCATAGAAGATGAACCGTTTGATTCAAGTATATCTGAAACTACACGTACGCAGTATGGATAGTCTGCAGGAATCTGTCCTTTCAATGCACGCCATGCCAAGTGGCCGTGACCGATTTCACGACGGCCTACACCGCGCTGTGCCTTAGCTTCGCCCGTAGAGAATGGAGGGAAGTTGTAGTGGAGCAGGAAGCGTTCCTTATGCTGGTCAAGAACATCGTCCACAATCTTTTCGTCAAGTTTTGTACCGAGAGTTACAGTACTCAATGACTGAGTTTCACCACGTGTGAAGATTGAAGAACCGTGAGGGCCAGGCAGTGGGCTTACTTCACACCAGATAGGACGGATTTCTGTTGTAGTACGTCCGTCAAGACGCTTGCCTTCGTCGAGGATACAACGACGCATAGCTTCTTTTTCTACATCGTGGTAGTAGCGGTCAATCATAGCGCCCTTTTCTTCAAGTTCTTCTTCAGTGAACTGTGCCTTGAATTCTTCGCATACAGCATCGAAAGCATCACCGCGTTCGTGCTTGTTTCTGTTGCCTGATGCTGCAATAGCATATGCTTTTTCGTAGCATGCATCGTGTACAGCTTTGCGAAGGTCTTCATCGTTTTCTTCGTGGCAGTATTCACGTTTAACTGTAGAACCTACTTCTTCCATAAGTTCCATCTGAGCCTTGCAGTGAACCTTGATAGCTTCGTGAGCGAACTTCATTGCTTCGAGAAGGTCTTGTTCTGAAACTTCTTCCATTTCGCCTTCCACCATCATAATGTTTTCGTAAGTAGCTGCTACCATCAAGTCCATGTCAGCCTTCTTGAGGGCTTCGAATGTAGGATTGATAACAAACTGACCGTCGATACGTGCTACACGTACTTCTGATATAGGACCACCGAATGGTATATCAGAAACAGCAAGTGCTGCTGAAGCTGCAAGTCCTGCAAGTGCATCCGGCATATCTACACCGTCTGCTGAGAAGAGGGTAATGTTTACATATACCTCTGCATGATAATTATCAGGGAAAAGAGGACGTAATGCACGGTCAACAAGACGGCAGGTCAAAATTTCATAGTCAGATGCCTTGCCTTCGCGTTTTGTGAAACCGCCAGGGAAACGTCCGAATGCTGAATATTTTTCTTTGTACTCTACCTGTAAAGGCATGAAATCTGTACCGGGAACTGCATCTTTTGCTGCACAAACAGTAGCCAACAACATGGTATTACCCATGCGTAGCATAACAGCACCATCTGCCTGTTTTGCCAGCTTTCCCGTTTCGAGTGTGATGGTTCTGCCATCTCCGAGCTCGATCGTCTTAACAATTGGATTGATCATAAAAATTGATTTAATATAGTTTTTCGTCAAAATATGCGCAAAGATAAACATTTTATTGCAGTAAAAGGGTGGTAATGAGGTAAAACTTTCATAAAATGCTAATTTTTTGTCGCTGATTATTAAGAAGAAAGAAAAAAACTTTGTGAAATCGTTTAAAACAGTAACTTTGCACCGCTAAATTTATTTTTTTAACCAATAGGAATAACGGTATGAGCAAAAAAAATTATATTGCTGCCATGCTTCTTGCAGCAGGATTTGCGGCATGTAACCGCGGGCCGGTTTTTAATGTTGAGGGTGAAATAGCCGGAGCTGATGATAAAATGTTGTATATGGAACATTCTTCGATGAATGGAGTTCTTAAAGTGGATTCTGTGAAACTCGGCGAAAACGGTAAGTTCCACTTATCTGCAGCACGCCCTGAGGCACCTGATTTTTATAGATTGAGAATTGATGACAAGGTTATAAACTTTGTTGTGGATTCTACAGAAACTGTAAATATAAACTCTTCATATACTACATTCTCTTCTGGTTATACAGTAACAGGTTCTGAAAGTAACATAAAGATAAAAGAACTTTCGTTGCTGCAGGCTGAACTTCAGGAGAAGGTAAATGAACTGAATAAATCAGGTCTTCCAGCAGGTATAGCTCAAGACAGCCTCTTGCGTATGATTGCTGACTATAAAAATAAGGTGAAGCGTGAGTATATATATAAGGAACCGGACAAGGCTTCATCGTATTTTGCATTGTTCCAGCAGCTGAACGGTTTAATGATTTTTGACCCGTTCTCAAGCAAAGAGGATGTCAAGTGTTTTGCTGCAGTTGCAACAAGTCTTAATCACAGGTATCCTCATGCTGACCGTTCGAGAAATCTGTATAATATGGTAATAAAAGGAATGAAGAATACACGTACTCCGCAGGCTAAACCGATAGAGATTCCTGAGGATATGGTGACTGAAACATCAATCATAGATATTCCTTTAAGAGATATTAATGGTGAAACAAAGCATCTTACAGACCTGAAGGGTAAGGTCGTGTTGATAGATTTCACTGCTTATGCCACTTCCAATTCAGGAACCAGAACGTTGGCCTTGAGAGAACTTTATAGTAAATATTCATCTCAGGGACTTGAAATATATCAGGTATCATTTGATACTGACGAGCATTTCTGGAAAACAGCGTGCGACAATTTGCCTTGGATTTGTGTCCGTGATCCGCAAGGTCCGTATTCTACTTATGCAAAATTATATGGCGTTTCAGGACTTCCTACTGCATTTCTCGTAAATAGAAACAATGAACTGGTGTTAAGGTTGAACGAAAAATCAGATTTGGAAGCGGAAATCAAAAAGTTGCTTTAACATGTTTAATAGCATGTAAAAATAAAGCACTTATGTGATTGACTTATAAGAAAAAAGCTTATCTTTGCACACAGAATATAAGATGAAGGGTTCCGGCATAGTTGAACATGTCGGAATTCTTTTTTGTTTTATATCAAATCAGGAAATTAATTAATAACGAAAATAATTAGGAGGAAAATTATTATGGCTTATATGTCAGAAGAAGGCTATCAGAAACTGTTGGCCGAATTAAAGCATCTGGAGGCAGTGGAACGTCCGAGAATCGTAGCTGCTATTGCAGAGGCACGTGATAAGGGTGACTTGTCGGAAAATGCAGAGTATGATGCTGCCAAGGAAGCACAGGGCTTGTTGGAAATGAAAATCAACCAGCTTAAGGCTACTATCGGTGATGCAAAAATCATTGACACATCAAAGATGAAGGCTGATACAGTACAGATTCTTACACGTGTGGAATTGAAGAATGTAAAAAACAATATGAAAATGGCTTATACTATCGTGTCTGAAAGTGAAGCCAACCTTAAGGAAGGAAAGATTTCAGTAACAACTCCTATTGCTCAGGGATTGCTTGGCAAGAAAGTTGGTGATGTAGCTGAGATTACAATACCTCAGGGTAAAATCAGTCTTGAAATTTTAAGTATATCATTTTAATTGTTAAGGCAGGTCTGCTTCGTGCGGACTTGCCTTATTTAATATTATATAAAGATATGGCAACTATATTCAGTAAAATCATTGCAGGAGAAATTCCAAGCTACAAAGTGGCTGAGAATGATAAGTTTTATGCGTTTCTTGATATAAACCCTTTAGTGAAAGGACATACATTGGTAGTTCCGAAGAGGGAAGTGGATTACATCTTTGATTTGGAAGATGACGAACTGGCTGAAATGCATGTTTTTGCAAAGAGCGTTGCACTTGCTATTCAGAAAGCATTCCCATGCAAGAAGGTAGGTGAGGCTGTTATCGGTCTTGAAGTTCCTCATGCACATATTCACCTTATCCCAATCCAGAAAGAATCGGATATGCTCTTCTCGAATCCTAAACTTTCATTGACTTCAGATGAATTTGCCGCTATTGCTCAGGCTATAAATAATGCCTGGACTGAAAGTCAGAAATAATTTTCCTATTCATTTTATATAAAGCCATCTATTATGATGGCTTTTTTATTTGTAATCACTACATTTGCATCTGTTAATGTGAAAAACTTTTCATATGTTCAGAAGATTTATAAGTGAGCTTGTCCTGTCAATAGTTTCTATAGCTGTATTTGCCCAAAATTATCAGATTAAAGGTACGGTAGTAAGCAAGTCTACGCGTGAACCTTTGGAGTTTGTCAATATATTGGTTGTAGGACTTAACATCGGTGCTTCAACTGATATAAACGGAAATTTTACAATCAATTCTGTTCCTCCAGGTATATACCAGTTGAGAGCCTCAACTATAGGCTATAAGACTGTCTTTACAGAAGAATACAGAGTAAACCATATCACTCCTCATATCAATATTGAGATGGAGGAGGAGAGCACTTCAATATCTGAGGTTACAGTCACGGCCTCACCGTTCCGTAGAGTAGCCGAGAGTCCTGTCAGCCTGAGGGTTATCGGACTTCAGGAGATAGAGAAAGCTCCGGGGGCAAACCGTGACATATCGCGTGTGGTACAGAACTATCCGGGTGTGGCATTCTCGCCTGTTGGATATAGAAACGACCTGATAGTCCGTGGTGGAGGTCCGTCTGAAAACAGATTTTATCTGGATGGGGTAGAGATACCTAACATTAACCATTTCAGTACGCAGGGAGCTTCCGGCGGTCCTGTGGGGCTTATTGATGCCGACCTGATACGAAATGTCAAGTTCTATAGCGGTGCTTTCCCGGCTCATCGTGGAAATGCTTTGAGCTCTGTGCTTGATTTCAGCCTTCGCGACGGAAGTATGGAGCGTAATTCGCTTAAGGCTACTCTCGGTGCATCCGAAGTATCCCTCAGTTCAAACGGTCATTTGGGCGACAAGACTTCTTATCTGGTATCTGTACGCCAGTCATATCTGCAGATGTTATTTAAGGTGCTCGGATTGCCGTTCCTGCCGGCTTATACAGATGCTTCTTTCAAGATAAAGACAAGATTTGATGACAAGAATGAACTCACCGTGCTTGGTCTTGGGGGATTGGACCGCATGAAACTGAATATGGATATCGATGGCGATTATGCCGAATATCTTCTTAGCTATCTGCCTACGATAGAGCAGGAAACATTTACTTTGGGTAGTGTGTACCGTCATTATGCGGGCAATCATGTACAGTCCGTTACATTGAGCCACAGTTATCTGCATAACAGGAACTTCAAGTATCAGAACAATGATGACAGTAACCCTGACAATCTGAATCTTGATTTGGGTTCCGTGGAGCAGGAAACCAAACTACGTGTAGAGAATACATCCGAGTGGGCTTCATGGAAGGTTAATGCCGGTTTTGAATTGAATTACACTCATTACACAAACGATACTTATCAGAAAATATTCTCCGATAAATTATATGAGTTCAATTACAATACGTCACTCAATATGCTGCGCTGGGGAATATATGCTTCTGCCGACTACAAATCGTTCGATGAGAAGTTTACGGCTTCTCTCGGTGTAAGAACCGACGGAAATAACTACAGTGACAAGATGAAAGAACTGTGGAGGCAGCTGTCGCCTCGTCTTTCTGTTTCCTACAGGCTTATAGACGGACTTTATCTCAGCGGACATATGGGGCTCTACTATCAGCTTCCGGCGTATACCGCTTTAGGTTATAAAGATAATTCCGGTGTCTATGTAAATAAGGGACTTGATTATACGTCTGTCACTCAAGAAAGTGTGGGCCTGACATGGAATCCTACTGAGACAATGGAGGTTTCGGCAGAAGGATTTTATAAGATGTACAACAATATGCCTTTGTCCGTAGCAGACAATATTCCGCTTTCATGCAAGGGCAACGATTATGGCGTTATAGGTAACGAATTGCTTGTATCGGATGCGGAAGGCCGTTCATATGGTGTGGAAATCATGTTCAAATGGCTGCTGGCAAAGAAACTGAATCTTTCTTCATCGCTTACTTTCTTCAGGAGTGAGTTTAAATCCGGAGCGGATGATAAATATGTGGCTTCTGCATGGGACAACAGATTCATATTCAATATGAGCGGAACGTATAACTTGCCAAAGAACTGGAGTGTCGGTATGCGTGTATGTGCCATAGGTGGTTCGCCATATACTCCATACGATGAAGAAAAATCGTCACTTATAGAGGCATGGAATGTACAGGGACGCGCTTACTATGACTATAGCCGTTATAATATGGAGCGTCTTCCGGCTTTCGGACAATTGGATGTCAGGGTTGACAAGACATTCTATCTTAAGAAATGTATGTTGGGATTCTATCTGGATATACAGAATATTACAGCCAGTAAACTCCGTCAGGCAGATGCGTTGATGAGTACAGGGGAGGTTGACCCTGATCGTCCCGGACATTATGTGATGAAGAGTATAAAGATGGAGAGTGGAACATTGTTGCCTACTATTGGTATTACGTTTGAATATTGATTTATACGTTTTTTTGAAAATGCAGTTTCTTCATTGTGTGAGGATTTATAATGCCCGATAGAATCCTAGGGACAGTTCTTATGGAGGTTTAAACAGTGTTTAAAAGACTTTTAAATACCGTTTAAATACATTTTGAAACTTCTTTCCATACCAGTGGAAAATACAGAACGTCCGGATATAATCTTTAAATATGACTTAATATATAAAAAGTTATATTAATAGAAAATGACAGGTTGTTTGTGGCTTTATATGCAGGAAGGAGACTTCTTTTTATGCGGCAGGAACGGAGCATTATCCTATTATAATTTATGGACCTATCTTAAAAGGCTTATTCTTATAAAGACACACAGCCTTTGCATTGTATGTTTTCGTGTCCTTATATGGGAACGTTTGCAGATTTTGAGAACGTTCCCGCAATCGTTTGCATTCATTTTTATTACAAATTTAAATTGAGATTTCCGTACAATGTTAATTTTGTGAGTAGAAATTTTAAATTGTAATAGAATTATGAAAAACTCAGTCATTTCTTATTGTTATGATAGAAATCAGATAAGATCTGGTATTCTTCATATCGGGGTAGGTAATTTCCATCGTGCTCACGAAGAGTATTACACAAACAAAATCCTTGAATTTGAGGATCAGCATTTGTGGGGAATATGTGGCGCCATGTTGTTACAGGGCGACGAACGGTTGTATAGGGTGCTGAAGAAGCAGGATAATGAATACACATTGACAGTTTGCGGAAGACGCGGTGACAATATGGTGTATAAGATAGGTTCGTTGGTCGAGCTATATTGGGGAATCAATGAGAGAGAGGAGATTTTATCAAAGATATCCGATAAAGACATACGTATTATAACTTTGACTATAACCGAAGGCGGATATAATATGGAGAAAACCACTGGTGAATTTCTGATTGACGACATTAATATAAGACACGACTTAGATAACCCGGAGCATCCAAATACCGTATTCGGTTTTGTGGCAGAAGGTCTGAGGAGAAGGAAAACGTGCGGAAATGGTCCGATTACAATCTTGTCATGCGATAATCTTCAGCATAACGGTAATACTGCGCGCAAATCATTCTTGTCTTTTATAAAGGCACAGGATAAAGAATTGGCTTCATGGGTGGAGGAGAATGTCACTTTCCCGAACAGTATGGTTGACCGTATAACTCCCGTCACGCGTCCTGACGACGTGGAGCGTCTTAACAGGGAAAATGGCACGGATGATGAAGCTCCTGTTTATTGTGAGGATTTTATACAGTGGGTGGTTGAAGACAAGTTTATAGCCGGCAGACCATCCTGGGAAAGAGTTGGCGTGGTGTTTACGGATGATGTAAGCCCATATGAGAATATGAAGCTAAGCCTCTTGAATGCTTCGCATACGCTATTATCGTATCCGTCGTTCTTGTCCGGATATCGCAAGGTAGATGATGCCATGGCGGATGACAGGATTGTCAGATTTGTGCGCGGTTTTATGGATATGGATATAACTCCGTATGTGTTAGTCCCTCAAGATACCGACTTAGAAGTTTATAAGCAAACATTGATAGAAAGGTTTGCCAACCGTTCGGTTAGCGACCAGATTTCCAGACTGTGTTTTGATGGTATCTCTAAGTTCCCGGTTTATGTGATGCCCAATCTTATAAAAATGATTCATGATAATGCTGATTTACGGCGTGTGGCTTTCCTCATTGCGGCATATCGTCACTATTTGAAATACAAGACGGATGACAAAGGTAATGCTTTTGAAGTTTCTGAGCCATGGATGACTTCCGAGGATGTTTGTTGTATCAATAGTGGCAGTCCGATTGATTTTTTAGGTCTGTCTGCTTTTAAGAGCACTGATTTGAAAAACGCTCCGGCATTTACGGGATTATATTCCGGGTTCGTGGAGAGGATAAAAGCTGAAGGCGCAATGTCTGTTATTGAAAGTTTAATATAGGATAAAATCTTGGGAATATATGGAAGAAAGAATGAAATACAGTTTAGGTCCTTTTGCCATTCTTACCTTTATTTATTTTATCGTAGGCTTCCTTACCACTATCAATGGTCAGTTGCAGGGACCTTTGGAGAATGTGTTCTTTTCAGAAGCTTATAATTTAAAAAATACATTATCAACCTTGGTGTCTTTCTTTTTCTTTTTGGGTTATTTGTTAAATGGAAGGTTAGGTGGTAAATTGATAAATTCTTGTGGGTATAAAGCTACATTGTTACGTGCTTTATGTATAATGATAGCAGGATTATGCATGTATTCTTTATCATCCTGGTTTGTCTATAATTATGGATACTTGTCATTTTGTATAATGGAAGATACTGTATCTTATGGGTATTTTATATTTTTGTTAGGAGCGTATCTGATGGGGACTTCTGCAGCACTTTTGCAAGTTGTTATAAATCCTTATGTAGCTGCATATGAATTACCGAATACTCAACCGGTGCAGAGGATGAATATTGTGTGTGCTATTAACTCATTTGGCACCACTATAGCTCCATTTTTTGTTACAGGGGTTATCTTTTCTGGTGTAGCATTGAATAATATATCGCCTGAACAATTGATGTTACCATTTTTATTGATAGCCTTATGTGTAATAATAGTAACTTTGGTGACTTCTAGATTGAATTTACCTGATTTGTGTAATACACATACAGAAGAAGGTGAAAACTTAGAGAAAAGTGTATGGGCATTTAGTCATTTGAAACTTGGCGTAATAGCTATATTTTTTTATGTCGGAGCAGAAGTCTCGGTAGGTGTAAATGTTAATCTTCATGCAATAGAATTGATAGAGGCTGGATATCCTCTATATATTTTCGGTAAAGAGCATATTGTGTTATGGGGGCTTGATTTGGGTATTCCAGCATTGTTGGCAACTTTATATTGGGGAGGATTAATGATTGGAAGACTTATTTTTAGTTTTTTTAATAATATATCTCCCAAAAGATTACTAATTGTAACAACGGTAATAGCTATTTTGCTTATGATTATATCAATAATCATGAATAATCTATGGATACTTGTTTCTGTAGGGTTATGTCATTCTGTAATGTGGGGATGTATATTTACTTTGGCTATAAAAGGATTGAAAAAATATACATCAAAGGCATCAGGGGTATTTATGATGGGTGTCTTTGGAGGTGCTATTTTCCCAGTAGTGCAGGGGGTACTTGCTGATGCTATAGGTTCATGGAGATTTACATGGATAATTCCTATGGTTTGTGAGCTTGTCATGTTTTATTATGCATTATACGGTTCGCGTATTAAAGATAAAGAGTGCTTATAAACATTCATATTGTGGTATATGGTTTCATCTTGATGAAATATTATCTTATTATCGATGATTGGATGCTCCCTTTTAATTGTTTTGATATCTATGACGAACAAACTTTTGGTAACAAAAAAATATAAAAAAACGTCTTTTGGTTTAGGGTAATATCATCTTTATTTGTTTTACATATAAAAAGGTAAAATTAGGTAAAGATGGAAAGGGAAGATTTGTTTAAATTTTTTAGTGGAGAAACTTCTTATGAGGAGGAAGTAAAAATTAAGAGTTGGATTGAAGAGTCAGAAGAAAATAAGATGAAGGCTATAAAAGAACGTCATATATTTGACTCTATAATATTATTGGCAGGTAACAGTACTGGAAAACATTGTAAAGCTGGAAGACTTATATCAATTAGTAAAATATGCATAAGGGTAGCAGCCGCTGCAATAATTATGTTGGGTATTAGTTTGACAGTTAAATATGTATATGATAAAGAAGTGCCTGTATCTATGCTTTCATTTTATGTTCCGCAAGGGCAAAGAATTAATATGACATTGCCTGATGGAACGAATGTATGGCTAAATTCTAATACTGAAATAAATTACCCTTCATGTTTTTTGGGAGATAATAGAATTGTAAGTATATCAGGAGAGGCTTTCCTTGATGTTAAACGTGATGAAAGACATCCTTTTATTGTTAATACAGAAAGATGTAGTATTAAGGTATTAGGGACAAAGTTCAATGTAAGCTCCTATTCAGATGAAAAATATGATGAAGTCGCTCTTATGGAGGGGAAGGTTGAAGTTGCTCTAACAGGAAAAGAACATTCTTCTTTGATGTTATTTCCTGGCACAAAGGTTGTTTTGACTGATGAGAAAATTATGAAGAAAAAAATTGATGACTATGATCAATATAGATGGAAAGATGGTTTGATTTGTTTCAATGATGAACCGTTTGATGATATAATGGATAAACTTAATAGAGTATATGGGGTTGATATAAAAGTAAGGAACTCAAATGTAATGAAACTTAAATATACTGGTAAGTTTCGTTATTCTGATGGTATAGATTATGCTTTAAGAGTAATGAAAATGAATATTGGTTTTGACTATTCATATGATGAAAATATGGATGTTATTTATATAAAGTAATGTTTAACCTTTAATTTTTATAGCCTATGGGAAAAGTCTAATATTAAAAAACAACCGGCAGAGTGTGGGAAACTGCCGGTTATGGTGATTAACACAATGTGTAATTTTATTGTATTAATTTGTAAATTACAAAAATAATGGAAATTAATTTTAAGTCATTAGGAAATAGAAAAATTTATGGGTACTTAGCATATTTTTATAGGAGTATTGCTATCTTTCTACTATTGTTCTTTTTCCAGGTAAATTCATTAAATGCTGTTAGCGTATCTTTTCAAGCGGCAAAAATCTCAGTTTATGGAGAGAATGTTCAATTGCGTACCGTTTTAGATGAAATAGAAAGAGAAAGCGGTTATATATTTGTTTATAATAGTCAAGTTGACGCTAAAAGAAATGTTTCTGTAGATATAAAAGGAAAAACTATATCAGAAGCTCTTGATTATTTGTTTAGTGGAAGCGATATTGCATATGTTATTGAAGGTAAGCATGTAGTATTGAATAAAAAAGCAGTAGATAATTCAAAATCTGTAAATCAAAAGTGGAAGGTTTATGGAACTGTTGAGGATAACGAAGGTCTTCCTGTTATTGGAGCAAATATTTTGATTGTTGGCTCTACAGTCGGTACTGTAACCGATGTGAATGGTCGTTTTGAGATTGACGTTAATTCAGGGGATGTGATTCGTGTCTCTTATTTAGGATATAAAAATAAAGAGGTAAAAATAGGTAAACAGAAAGAAATAAATATAGTGCTGGCATCTGATGCAGAATTGTTGGATGAAGTAGTTGTAGTCGGTTATGGAACACAAAAAAAAGTTAATTTGACAGGTGCCGTATCTGTGGTCGATTCAAAATCAATCTCTAACCGCCCTATTACCAATGCCTCTCATGCGTTGCAGGGGGTACAGGGTGTTTATGTCAACCAGGGCAATGGTGCGCAACCGGGTAATGATGCAGCTACAATACGTATTCGTGGTATGGGATCTTTTTCCAGTGCGGGTAATGACCCGTTGATTTTGATTGATGGTATTGCCGGCTCGTTGTCGGATGTCAATCCGCAGGATATAGCGAGCATTTCGGTGTTGAAAGACGCTGCTTCGTCTGCGATATATGGTTCGCGTGCTGCAAATGGTGTGATTTTGGTTACTACTAAAAAGGCAGAAGCAGGCAAATTCTCTGTTCAGTATAATAACTCTTTCGGAGTACAACAGATTACGTACTTGCCTGATGCGGTATGGGATCCTATACTTTTTATGGAAGGATATAATGAGGCTTATATGAATGAAGGTAACACTGAACCATTTTATTCTAACGCATTGGTTGAAGAATATAAGGCTGGTATGAAAGTTGACCCTTATACATATCCATCGACCAATTGGTTCGACCTTTTATTCAGGGATGGTTTTATGCAAGAACATAATGTTCGCGTTACAGGAGGAAACGACCTTATGCAGATGGCTTTGTCTGTAGGTTATTTGGATCAGGAAGGTGTGATGAATTATACCGATTCTAAGAAATTGTCTGTAAACTTTAATGGAACATTAAATTATGGTAAGTTCAAGGCTGGTATCAATATGTCAGGCAATTATACTAATTATAACGAGCCTTCTTGTGGAATCTCTGATTATATGCAATTGGCGTTCCGCGCTTTACCTGTTATGACTGCTTATAATGTTGATGGTAGTTTAGGAAGAAGCTGGTTGCAGACACCGGGACAGAACACATTTGGAAATCTTCTGAGGGAGCAATACAATAGAAACAATTATAAACGTACCAGAATGGTCGGTAGTATTTTTGCTGAATACATATTCCCTTATGATATAAAGTTCAATGCTACCTTGGGAGCAAGAATAGATTATTTGTTCAGACATCTGTATCAAGGAGAACGTTATTCGTATAATCCTAAGACATTTGAGCCTCAGACAATGGTTCAGCATACGGTTGCACAATACGCTTCTACTTATGAGATAGACCCTACCGTAAGTTATAATTTGTCATGGAATCGTATTTTCAATGAGAAACATAACGTGTCTGCATTAGCTGGTATGAACTACGAAGAGTTCAACGATTGGTCATACAGTTATAGATCGCAGGACGGTTTTTTTGATGATACACTTAAAGAACCGGGACTTGGAACAGAAGCTCTAAATCGGTCAAGTTCTAGTAGCGTAGTTCGTTTATTATCTTACTTCGGAAGGGTAAATTATTCTTATGCTGACCGTTACTTGTTTGAAGTTAATTTTCGTTATGATGGCTCTTCGCGTTTTGCGAAAAATAATCGTTGGGGCTTCTTTCCATCTTTTTCAGCAGGATGGCGTATAGATCAGGAGAGTTTTATGGAAGATGCCAGAGATTGGCTCTCTAATTTGAAGCTTAGGGCTTCATGGGGAAAGTTGGGTAACCAGTCTATAGGATTATACCAGTACACTCCTACATTGGTTTCAGGTGTCAATTACCTATTTGACAACACTTTGACCCAAGGATATGCAGTGGCACAAGCTGTGGATTCTGAAATATCATGGGAAGCAACTACTATTACTAATGTGGCATTGGACTTCGGTTTTTTGAATAACTCATTGTCCGGTTCAGTGGAATTTTTCAAGAAGAGGACAGATGGTATTTTAAGAACGGTTAATCAACCTTCACAGGTTGGAAACTATACAGGAGCGGTGCGTAATGTAGGTGTGGTTGATAATACAGGAATGGAAGCAAGTTTGTCATATAGGAATAGTATTGGTGGTTTCAATTACAATGTTTATGGCAACATGACATACGTCAAGAATGAGGTTGTAAAACTTGGAGGTGATGAAATTATCAGTGGAAGGAGAATTACGAAAGAAGGTTATCCTATAGATTCATATTATGTTTATGACTGTATAGGCATATTCCAAACACGGAACGAAGTAGATAATCATGCATTCCAAAGTGCACAGACAGCTCCAGGTGATTTGAAGTTTAGGGATGTAAATGGAAATGGAGTTATTGACGAGGATGACCGTATAGTAACGGGTAGTTCGGTACCTGATTTTACGTATTCATTTGGCCTTAATCTTAATTATAAGGGTTTTGGACTGAATGTTTTCTTTCAGGGAGTTCATGGGATAACAACTTATCCTATGCATAATCTGGTTCAACCATACTGCAATGGAGCAGGTGTTACATATGATTGGTTGGAAAAGGCATGGAGGCCAGATAACATGGACGGAGGGTATCCTCGTCTGCTTCGTAGTCAGACAGGGCATGATAATTATGAGAAAGCTAACACGTTCTGGCTTAGGGATGCTTCTTATTTGCGTTTGAAAAATGTTCAGCTAAGTTATGATTTCCCTAAGAAGTGGCTAAAGCCAATAAGAATTAATGCATTGAAGGTTTTTGTCAATGCAGAGAATCTTTTGACATTTAGTGATTTCGACATTTTTGATCCTGAAAGGACATTGACTGGTAATTATTTGTGGGGTACATATCCTTCTGTGAAATCATTTACAGGTGGTCTGAATGTAACATTTTAATATTGTAAAGATATGAATAAGAAAAAAATATATTTGATAGGAACCGTAACATGTTTATTTTTTACAGCTTGTACACTTGATACAGTACCTACGGATAAGTATGTGGAGGAAAATTTCTGGAAGAATTCCGGACAGATTTCGGCCGGACTTACTGCTTGTTACAGTACGATGTACAACACTTATATGTATGGTCCTATGTTGATTTTCAGTGAAACGGCAACACCTAATGCTTATAATTATGGAAACAATGGAGGTTGGAGAGTTATAGGTAATGGGACATTAAATTTGTCAAACTCAGCTATGGTGAATAGTAAATGGGGAAGTTGTTACCAAGGAATAGGTCGTTGTAATACCTTTATAGAGAATTCTTCGTCTTTTGATATGGAGGAGGATGAATTAAATGAGATGGTTGGTGAGGCTAAATTTCTTAGAGCTTTGTATTATTTTGATCTTACTAAGAATTATGGCGATGCGCCATTGATTCTTGAAAAACCTGATGTGAATACCCAGTCGTATTTGCCTAGAGACCCACAAGAGGATATTGTGGTGCAGATACTAAAAGATTTGGACGATGCAGCATTGTCTCTTCCTGTTAATCCTTCACAGAAAGGACGTGCCACAAAGGGGGCAGCGTATGCTTTGAAGGCAAGGGTTTGCCTTTTCTTTGAGAAATGGGATGAGGCGGAAAAGGCGGCAGATGCTGTAGTAGCTTTAAATAAATATTCTTTGTATCCGGATTATCGTGAACTGTTTTCTCTGGAGCATGAGAATAATCAGGAAGTCATATTTGATGTTCAGTATCAGTATCCTGACATCACACATTCAGGCGATGGATTGGATCTCGTCTTGAGACAGCATAATACAATAGCTCCGACTTTGGATCTTGTTCGTGCGTATGAGTGGACTGATGGAAAACTTTATTCAGACAATCCGGATAGAGACCTCTATACAGACCGTGATCCGCGTTTTTATGCAACAATAGTTTATCCAGGAGCTACTTATATGGGTAAGAAGGTGGGAAATACCACTTTTATCAATACAGGTTACACATATAAGAAATTTGCCAAATATGATGAAGCTGCTGCCACTATGGATGATACAAACGATATCAATCTTATCTTGTTGCGTTATGCGGATGTGCTGTTGATGAAGGCAGAGGCGAGAAACGAATTGCTTGCTGCGCCTGATCAAGCTGTGTATGACGCCATAAATGCTGTTCGTGGCAGGCAATCTGTAAATATGCCTCAATATAATATGGCAACAGATAATTTTACCAAGGAACAAATGCGTGAGAAGATCCGTCATGAAAGAAGAATTGAGTTGGCAGGTGAAGGAGTGTATTACGACGATATACGCCGGTGGAGGATTGCTGAGAATGTAATGAATGCCTATGTTTTAAAGTATGATGGTTCAAGAGTAGAAACACGTACATTCAGTAGTAAAAATTATTTGTGGCCGTTGCCTCAACAGGAAATTGATGATAACCCCAATTTGTTACCAAATAATCCAGGATGGGAAACAACCTCAACTGAATAAAAAATGCGTATGAGAAAATTGTATTATGGTTGTGTAGTTTTGCCGCTCTTGACAGCGGCAGAATTACCGGCTCGACAGCAAAGGCCTAATATAATTTATATTTTGGCTGATGATGTCGGATATGGTGATATAGGTTGTTATGGTCAGGAAAAAATAGAAACACCTAATATTGACAGGCTGGCTGCAGAAGGAATGCGTTTTACCCAACATTATTCTGGTTCTGCTGTATCATCTCCTTCACGTTGTTCATTATTGACAGGTTTGCATACTGGACACGCTTATATTCGTGCAAACGATGAAATGCCGGAACGTGGTGATATTGGTAATCTTGATGCTGTACTAGCTGATTCCACACTTGAAGGACAAAGGCCGATGCCTGAGGGAACAATTACTATTGCTTCGCTAATGAAAATGGTAGGATATAAGACCGGATGCATAGGTACATGGTGTCTTGGTGCGCCAGCGTCTTCTTCTATTCCACGAAAAATGGGATTTGATTTCTTCTATGGCTATCATTGTCAGCGTCAGGCTCACGATTATTATCCTGCATTTTTGTGGCGTAATGAACAAAGAGAGTATTTGCCTAACAGAATGAACCCTGGAAACAGAATTGATGAAGGTTGCGACCCGTTGTCTATCGGATGTTATGAGAAGTTCACATCTGTGGCATATTCACCTGAACTCATTTTTAAAGAAGTGAAGAAATTTGTAGAGAGGAATAAGAACGAGTCTTTTTTTCTTTATTGGCCTGCTCCTATTGCTCATGTGCCATTACAGGCTCCTCAGCGATGGATTGACTATTATGTTAATAAATTTGGTGATGAAATTCCATATTTGGCGGAACAAGGTTATTTCCCGTGCCGTTATCCGCATGCCACTTATGCAGCAATGATAAGTTTCCTTGACGAGCAGATTGGTGAACTAGTGGAATTGCTTAAAAGTCTCAGATTGTATGAAGATACACTAATTATATTTAGTAGTGATGATGGTCCCACTTATAATGGAGGAGTCGATGCCGTTTGGTTCGATAGTGCTGCTCCTTTCAGATCTGCTCCTGGGTGGGGAAAAAGTAGTTTGCACGAAGGTGGAATACGCGTACCGATGATTGCATGTTGGCCTAATGTTATCAGGAAAGGAAGCGTTAGCGAACATATCAGTGCATTTTGGGATGTATTGCCTACTTTAGGAGATATTGTCGGATATTCGCATACGGAAACTGACGGAATCAGTTTTTATCCTGAACTGGTAGGCAAAAAGCAGCCAAAGCATGATTATCTGTACTGGGAACTGCCGGAAGGAGACGGCTCGAAAGCCCTTAGAATGGGTAAATGGAAAGGTTATATGTCAGGTATTAAAAAAGGAAGCAGACATTTGGAATTGTATAACCTGGAAGTTGACCAGACTGAAAGCAATGACGTGTCATCTTCTTATCCTGAAGTGGTCTTGGAGATATTGAAGAAAATGGACGAGGCTCACAAGGAATCTCCGGTAAAAGTATATAGGATGTAAATAACATATTAATAATTGAACATAAATTTTTATTGACTATGAACAGAATATTATTAAAAATCGCGAGTGGTATAGTATTGTCTTTTTTTACATTAACTTCTTGCGGAAGCGAATCTAATGATATTAAAGAACCAGGTGAAGGAGACAATGGTGGCGGAGGAGAAACATCCACAGTGAAACCGGAGGATGTGTATGAGGAAATAGTTTTCTGTGGCGAGAAGAAAGCTTATATTGTCAATGTTGCCAATTCAAACCGTAACGACCTAGACGTGGTATGGGAATATGATGCATCTACTAAACCAGCTCCAATTTCTACACATGTAGCAGAGTTCAATGATTGTAAGTCGGTGAATGATAATAAAGAAATATTGTTGACTTCAGCGTGGGGGTGTTTGCTGATTGACCGTGCAACACAGGAATGTTTATTCTATTCGGACGGTATTATGGGACATTCGGCGGAACTTTTGCCGGGCAGGCGTATAGTTACTGCATTGTCACATGCTTTGAGTGGTAGTGATGGAGATAGAATACAGTTGTTTGAAGTGGGAAGAAATAACGAACTCCTTTGGGAACATGCTTTGTCTGAAGCCCATGGAGTGGTATGGATTGAAGCGCGTCAACGGCTCTATGCGATAGGCGCAACCGAGATAAGGGAATATCAGTTAAAAGATTGGGAAACTGACAAACCGAGTCTTGAGCAAGTACAAACTTGGATGTTACCTTCAGAACATGGACATGACCTGAGTTATATTTCAGATAATGAATTAGGTTGTACAACCAATACTAATACATATATCTTCAATATCGATACAGGAACATTTGAAGTGTATGTTCCATTGCAAGGAAGGAATGGTGTCAAGTCCTTCAATTATGACAAGGAAACGGAATGCGCTCTTTACACGGTACAGACTACAGAATGGTGGACGCAGACAATTACGTTTATTAATCCTACAAAAATATTGGATACTACAGGTTATATAGAACGGACATATAAGGTACGACCTGTTAGAAAATAATTGTGTATTAGATAAATTTAATTATTGGATTAATTGTATATAAATGTAATGGGAAGATATTTATTATTATTGTTATTGCCTTTGTGTATTGGATGCTCAAAATCACTAACACATGAAATTATTCTTTGTGGTGATACTAAGATGATGATTATTGATGCAGATAGGTCCGCTGAAGATAAAATCAAAGTCACATGGGATTGGGATTCCCGTGGCTCAGATATTCCAGATGATTTTGAAAAGTATTTTCATTCTATAGATGAATGTAAAGTCTCTATGAACGGAAAATGGATATTGTTGACGTCATCTTCAAGCGGTGCTGCAATTATTGAGCGTTCAACATGTAAATGTCTGTTCCATGCGTTTGTACCAAATGCACATTCTATTGAATTGTTGCCATTGAACAGGGTAGTAGTGGCATTGTCGCATCATCCTTCGGGCAAAGGAGATTGCATTCAGCTTTATGATATGTCTGCCCCGGACAAGGTTCTTTTCAGGGATTCACTTTCATGGGGTCATGGGGTAATATGGATGGAAAATCATAAGAAACTGTTTGCACTGGGTGATGATGTGCTGGTAGATTATAGTTTGGCTGATTGGAATACAGATAAACCATATCTGAAAGAAAATGCAAGATGGAAACTGCCTACATTGGGAGGCCATGATTTGAACCGTATATCCGATAATGAATTGGGTATAACAACCAATGAGGATGTATATGTGTTTGATATTGAGAATGAAACGTTTGATTATTTTGAACCGTTGAAAGGTAAAAAGCAAGTCAAATCGTTTAATATTGACAAAAAGAGTGGTACTTTGGTTTATACGCAAGCAGAAATTGACTGGTGGACACATAACATTTACATGAAAAATCCTGATAAGGTCTTTTCAATAGATAGCATTAATATGTATAAAGTTCGTTTTGTTGAATATGATTGACCAAATTTGATTATTTATGAAAAATACTGTTTTATTGATAATAATGCTGTTTGCTGTCAATATATTTCATGCCCGGAATCGTGATGTACGGGTGCGGGAATATATTACTCCGCAGAGAATAGTGTGGCAGAAAGACGGCAACAACATATCTGATATAAATATTCTGCTGAAGGAAGGCAACGGGCAGGCTGAATATTGGGGACGCAAGTTCTGTAGGCTGTCATCGGCAGGTGGAGCGAAACCGGCTTTCTTGCTTGATTTCGGGAAAGAACTTCATGGAGGAATACAGATTGTCACCGGGTTATGGGAAGGTAAGAAGCCCGTAAAGGTACGAATCAGGTACGGAGAGTCCGTTAGCGAGGCAATGTCGGAAATAGCCGGAAAGGGCGGAGCCACGAACGACCATGCCATGCGCGACCAGATTGTGTCGCTCCCGTGGTGCGGTGTTTATGAGACCGGTAATTCAGGTTTCCGTTTTGTTCGTATAGACCTGCTTGACGAGGACGTGCTGCTCGACCTGAAAGAAGTTCGTGCTATCTCCGTTATGCGGGATATCGAATACAAAGGTTCTTTCAGATGTAATGACGAAAGGCTGAACAAAATATGGGAAACGGGTGCTTATACCGTACATCTGAACATGCAGGATTATCTGTGGGATGGCATCAAACGTGACCGTCTGGTTTGGATAGGCGACATGTATCCGGAAGTGATGACTATAAACACCGTGTTTGGTTACAACGAGGTCGTTCCGAAAAGTCTTGACCTGATGCGCGACATCACTCCTTTGCCGGGATGGATGAATGACGGCTATTCTTCTTATTCGATGTGGTGGCTTATCTGTCATTATGACTGGTTTCGCTATCAAGGTGATTTGTCATATCTGAAAGAACAGCGCGATTATATAACCGGCCTTTTGAAACTTCTCATTTCAAAAGTAGGAACGGATGGTAAAGAGCAGTTAGATGGCATACGCTTTCTTGACTGGCCCTCAAATGAAAATCCTGAAGCAGTAGATGCTGGATTGCAGGCTTTGTTGGTATGGTCTATGCGTGCCGGTAAGTTCTTATGTGATGCCTTGGGAGAAAAATTGTTGGCAGAAGAATGTGTAAATACTGAAAAAAAATTGATATCTGCAGCTTCTCTTGCTTCTAAAGAATTTTTCAAGACACTCAAGTCACCATATGCTCCAGGGACAAAACAGGCTGTTTCGCTGATGGCACTGAGCGATTTGATGGATAAGAATGAAGCTGATAAGAAATATTTATCAGTCGGTGGAGCTAAAGGCTTTTCAACATTCTACGGGTATTATATGCTTGAAGCGATGGCGGCAGCAGGAAACTATGCAGGAGCGATGGATATCATAAGTTCGTATTGGGGAGCAATGATAGATTTGGGTGCAACCTCTTTTTGGGAGGACTTCAATGTGGATTGGTTACCGAATGCGGCAAGAATAGACGAACTTGTACCTGAGGGCAAGAAAGATATTCATGGCGATTATGGAGCTTATTGTTATGTAGGGTTCAGGCATAGCCTTTGCCACGGATGGGCTTCCGGACCGACTTCATGGCTCAGTCGTCATGTGTTGGGAGTTGAAGTCGTTTCGCCGGGATGCAAGGAGGTACGGATAACTCCGCATCTTGGAAACCTGAAATGGGTGGAAGGAACATTCCCGACACCTTACGGGGTTATAAAGATACGGCATGAAAAACAGCCCGACGGTAAAATCAAATCCATGGTGGACGTGCCGGAAGGAGTGAGTGTCATTAAATGAAATAGTGATTTGAAGATTGATTAATACCAAACAAAAACACATATATGGTAAAATTGAAGGATTTAGTATGCATAACCTTAATTGGTATGGCTTACCAGTACATGTTATCGTCATGTAGCGGTTCAGACAATACTTCTTTAAGCATATTGCCTCTGCCTGAAAGTGTAGAAGTGAAACATGGAACTTTCTGCTGTGATGAAAGCAAGGCTATTTCTTTCGCAGATTCTTCACTTGAAAAGGCTGCAGGATACTTGTCAGACGTGATATATAAGGCTACCGGAAACAGGTTGCCTCTTCAGCAAGGAGAAGACGGTGATATCAGACTGTTGCTGGACGGAAAACAGAATGTTAAAGGCGGCTATTCATTGGAGGTCAACGAAAACAATGTAACAATATCGTCATCAGATTACTCTGGTGTGATATGCGGCATTTCTACGCTGAACCAGTTGTTTGCTGCCGGTAACGGTAAAGTGGGTACCGGGATACCTTGTGTCAATATCGTGGATAACCCCCGTTACGAATGGAGAGGAGTGTTGCTTGATGTGTCAAGACATTTTTTTGACAAAGAAGAAGTAAAGGAACTGTTGGATTTGATGACTATATATAAACTGAATAAGTTTCATTGGCATCTGATTGATGATCAGGGATGGCGTATAGAGATAAAGAAGTATCCTTTGCTAACAGATAAGGGTGCATGGAGAAAGCTGAATAATCTTGATAGTATTTGTATCAGGAGGGCTTCTGATGAAAACGAGCCGGCATTGAATATACCTGAAGATAAACTGAAAGTGATAGATGGTGAAATGTATTACGGTGGATTTTATACCCAGGATGATATCAGGGAGATTGTGGAATATGCCGGAGTCAGGGGCATAGACGTTATACCTGAAATAGACATGCCAGGACACTTCACAGCTGCTATAGACCAATATCCATGGCTTGTGTGTGATGGATGTTCAGGTTGGGGAAAAGTGTTTTCTTCACCAATATGCGTTGGAAAGGATGCTACACTGACATTCTGTAAGAATGTTTGGAGGGAAGTCTTTGAACTTTTTCCTTACAAATACGCACATTTGGGGGCAGATGAGGTGGAAAAGACCAACTGGACGAAATGTGCCGACTGCCAACGGAGGATGAAAGACAATTCGCTGAAGGATGAGTTTGAACTGCAGTCGTGGTTCGTCCATAATATGGAGGATTTCTTTAACGAGAATGGAAGATATCTGATAGGATGGGATGAGATTATGGAAGGAGGCTTGTCAGAGACAGCCACTGTGATGTGGTGGAGAAGCGCGGAGAAGAAAGTGGTGGAGGAAGTGACTGCCAAAGGCAATGCTGTCATAATGTGTCCTAACTATGATTTCTATCTGGACTATCAGGAGGCCGGCAGTTCTTTGAGACGTATGTACAATTCAAGGACTGCCTTTGACGAGCTAAGCGACATTCAGAAAGCAAAAATACTGGGAGTGCAGGGAAATATCTGGGGTGAATTCATTCCGTCGCGCGAATGGATGCAATACATGTCTTTCCCACGTATATTGGCTGTCGCCGAAGTGGGATGGAGTAATCGTGATTGTGGGTATGAAGATTTCAGAAGCCGCATGATATCCCAGTTCGACAGGCTGGATCTTTTGAATGTCAACTATCGTCTTCCCGATTTGGAAGGATTCTGCGATGTGAATGTGTTCCTTGGTGAGACAGATGTCATGGTTTCCTGTCCTGACCCCAAAGCAAAGGTTTATTATACCACTGACGGTACGACACCGGATACTGGCTCCATGCTGTATGAAAGACCTTTTAAGATAACCGTTTCTGATACCATCGCCTTCAGGGCTTATCGTCCGAATGGCAGATATGGCAAGGTTCATAAGGTTTCATATATAAAGGAGGATGCCTACATCCCGGCGGAGAGTGGGGCTGAACCAAAAAACAATGGCTTGTCGGTGGAATGGCACGAGGGTATAGTGACCAATTGCCGGGATATAGAGAAGCTCCCGCTAAGGAAGACTTTGATTACAGACGGTGTTTACCTTCCGAAAGGCGTGACAGGCGACCTTGGGTTGATTTTCAAGGGATACTTTTACGCTCCCACCGATGGCATATATTCATTTGAGTTGTCGTCCGATGATGGCAGTGTGTTATATATGGATGGTCGTTTGGTGGTTGATAATGATAATGGCCATACCAGACGTGATGTTTCCGGACAATGCGCATTGTCTGAAGGATGGCATCCGATAGAGGTACGCTATTTCGACCGTTTCACGGGATGCTTTTCATTGGAAGTATCCGACCGGTACGGAAATCCTATTGTACCAAAGTTCAAATATTGAGATTATAACAAATTAGCAAACTAATGAAAAAGTTAATCAGATACATGTCTGCTTGTTGTTTTTTTCTGCTGTTTACCGGGTGTGCCGATAAGAAAAACGTCCCTTTTACAGTAGAACGGATACAAGTGGAAATGAAAACCGACCCTGAAGGGATTGATGTCCGCAAGCCGCGTTTCTCGTGGATTATATCTTCGGATATGAAGGACGTGCTTCAGACGGGGTATCAGATACAGGTGGCTTCAAACCCTAAAAATCTGGAAGAAGGGCGTGACCTTCTTTGGGATTCAGGCTTTGTAGGCTCATCTGACAATCTGCTTGTCCCATACTGCGGAAAGGAATTGAAATCGCGTGATGTCTGCTACTGGAGGGTGAAAGTGAAAACCAACGTGGCGGACGGCGGGTGGAGCGAACCTGGGAAATGGTCGATGGGATTGCTGGACGATACTGATTGGACCGCACAATGGATTGGAGAGAACTCTGTCTCCAACGAATGGGAAACAGACAAAGAAAATACGGTTCTGGCTGCGCGTTACTTTCGTACCGCTTTCGGTGTGAGGAACAATGTGAAAAGGGCCACGCTATACATTTGCGGGCTTGGGCTTTACGAGGCATACATTAATGGCCACCGTATAGGCAATGGCGTATTGGCCCCTACTCCGTCACTTTTCACGGAAAATGTCTATTATAATACTTATGATGTTACCGATATGTTGTCGCAAGGGGCAAATGCCATTGGTGTGATTTTAGGAAACGGACGGTATTTCCCCATGCGCAACATGGCTCTTCCCGAATACGGGCAGGAGTTCGTATTGCCGTTCTTCGGGTTGCCGCGTTTGATGGCGCAGTTGGAAGTAGAGTATGAAGACGGGCAGACGGAGCAGGTACTCAGCGATGGAGGCTGGAAAGTTACTTCAAACGGCCCTATTGTCGCCAACAACGAATATGATGGCGAGACGTATGATGCCCGTAAGGAACTGGACGGCTGGAATACCGCCTCGTATGATGATTCAGGCTGGAAATCCGCCGATGTGATGGAAGCACCTGGAGGAAAACTTCTCGCGCAACCCAATCCGAATATTGAAATACAGGATTCGGTGGTTCCGAAAAAGATTTTCAAGAACGCAAATGGAAACTATATTGTTGACATGGGGCAGAATATGGTCGGATGGCTGAAAGTAAATCTTAAAGGAAAGAAGGATGAGGCTGTGAAATTCAGGTTTGCGGAACTTCTTAATTCGGACAATACCCTTTATGTGGCCAACCTTCGCAATACCAGGGCCACGGATACTTATATACCAGCTGAAGACGGGACATTCTGCTGGCAGCCCAAGTTTGTTTACCATGGCTTCCGTTACGTTGAAATTTCCGGACTGGGATATGAGCCTGCAGCGGATGAGATTACCGGATACGTGGTTTACGATAAAATGGAAACTACAGGGCATTTTGAATGTTCAAACGATATGCTGAACAGGATTTACCGCAACGCTTTCTGGGGCATAAGGGGAAACTACCGTGGTATGCCTACCGATTGTCCTCAGCGTGACGAGCGTATGGGATGGCTGGGTGACCGTGCCACGGGGGCAAGCGGTGAAGCCTATCTTTTCGACAATGCCTTGATGTACGGCAAATGGCTGCAGGACATAGAAGATTCGCAGAACGAAGAGGGAAACGTTTCGCATGTATCGCCCAGTTACTGGCGGTTCTATGAAGATGAAGTTACATGGTCCTCAGCTTTTATGTATGTGGCAGAGATGCTCCACAGGCATTATGGAGATGATTCGGGAATAAGGAAACATTATGATGCCATGCGCAAGTATATGAAACACATAGAAGATGTGGCCATGAAGGATTACATCATTGTCAAGGACAAATATGGAGACTGGTGTATGCCGCCGGAAAAACCGGAACTGATTCATTCGCAAGACCCTGACAGGATTACGAACGATGCAATCCTGAGCACCACGGTATATTACGACTTGTTGCGCCTGATGCGTAAGTTCGCGCTGATATGCGGCAAAGAGCGTGATACGGCCGAATATGAGGAACTGGTGGGTAAGATGAAGGAGGCTTACAACGATAAGTTCTTTAACAGGGAGACAGCATGTTATGGCAATAACACAGTGACCGCAAATATGCTCTCGTTATACCTGGGATTGGTGCCCGAAGCTTACGAACAGAAGGTTTTCGACAATATAGTGAGAAAGACCGAAGAAGATTTCAACGGACATGTCAGTACCGGAGTTGTAGGTATCCAGTATCTTATGAGAGGTCTTTCCAAATATGGAAGGAAGGATTTGGCGTATAAAATAGCAACAAACGAGGATTATCCGAGCTGGGGGTATATGGTAAACAAAGGTGCAACTACGATATGGGAACTATGGAACGGTGATACGGCAAATCCGGCTATGAATTCGGCAAACCATGTAATGCTTTTGGGCGACTTGCTGATATGGTATTACGAAGACCTGGCCGGTATAAAGTGCGCTCCTGGCTCATGCGGTTTCAGGAAAATCCTCATGGAACCGGTATTCCCCGACGGGCTTGATTATGTGAACGCCTCTTATAATTCTGTATCAGGTATGATAAAGAGCAGCTGGAAACGCGATGGCGACAAATTGGAGTGGAAGGTTACAGTTCCTGCCAATACTTCAGCTGTTGTGCGCATACCTAAGATGTTCAATGCCAAGCCTGTATCACAAGAGGGAATTCACGGTATGAATGAAACGGAAGACTCCACTATCGTAGAGATAGGGTCTGGCGAATATGTATTCAAAAGTATAAACTGAGAACAGAAATAAAATGATTACGGTGTCTATATACCGTTATGTTAAATTTAAAAAAAAGATAATATGAAAAAGACAGCTTTTTTAAAAGGTTTAATGCTGGCGTTCCTGTTGGGCGCAGGCATGGCTTCTTGTTCTGACGATAATGAAGCTACTGATGTGCCGGTAATGAGATTTACTACTGATTCTGGCGACCAAATTGGTGACATCATAGGAGGAGAATATCAATTGACAGGCGATGATGAGGAACTGGCAATAAGGGTTTTGTCTAACGTGAATTGGAATCTTGCCGTTGTTGAAGGACGAGATTGGCTTGAGTGTGACTTATCTGAAGGTGACGGAATGAAAGAAATTAATCTTACTGCCGCAGTGAACAATACTCTTGATGAGAGGATTGCCAAGTTGGTGCTTTCTGCCGTTAATGAAACCTTGCAGGATGATACTTTGACATTTATACAGCCTGGAGGTCCGAGATTGACAATCGGTACTTATGGGATTGTTCCTAAAGAAGGTGGTGAATTGGCTATAAATGTAGGAAGCAATATTGTATGGAAATGTGAGATACCGGACGATGTCGATTGGATTACGTTAAAGTCAAAAACTACATCAGGATTGGTTTTAAATGTTCTGCCTAATTCTGGGGGAGGAGCACGTGTGGCTGACATATCTTTTAAAGGTGTTGTCTATGATAATGTAACAGAAACTATAACAATAAGACAGGCTGGTGTAGTTGATCCTGCAGAACTGCTTGATGTAGTGTTCAATACTGATAAGACTGCAAATGATATTTCTGAATTGGGAAATAAAATTTATACCGTTAATATGGCGGGTAATGAGGATTATTTAAATGTCGTTTATGATCAAAATTGGGGATTCAATGTCGCTCAGTTTACTAATCCTAATACTAACAATGTAGGAAGTTCAGCTTTTGCGATGTCATATGCAGGTAATACAAGCTATATTTCTGCTATGGATAATGGATTTTCTATAGAACTGTTAGCAAAACCACATTGGTATGGAGCAAAAACTGGTTCTTATACAATAACAGCCACGAACTCACAAGTTGGTGGAGGTATAGCTATAAAATGTTCAAATTCTAGAGGATGGTATTTTGAACCAGCAGTTGGAGCTTCAAAATATCTCCAGGTATATGAAGATTCTCCTATTAGGGAAGATGAATGGAGTCATGTAGTTGGAATATATGGAACAGATAAGAGTATTTCCATTTATGTGAATGGTGAGTTAAAAAATACCGTGCCTAATTCCGAAGCATTAAGACATGGTTCCGCTTATGAAATAGTAATAGGTGGACGTTCTGGCAACAGGGACTGTTTTGGTGGTGAAATAGGTATATTCCGTATGTACGATCGTGTATTGACAGCCGATGAAATTGCTGAATTATACGATCAAGTAAAGTAACAGTGTAATTAATTAAAAATACAATAAGTATATGAAAAAGAATATCAATAAATTAGGGCTGGTGTCATTTCTTTCGTTAATAGTATTAATGACATCTTGTGCAAAAGATGAGAATACATCAGAAACTCCTACTTTGGGCTTGGCCGATACTGAAGGCTATCTGATAACTAATGGTAAACTGTCCCTTCAGGGGTCAGCTGCCAGTACAATTATGAATGTGATTTCCAGTGTGGATTGGAATATCACGGATGATGCCGACTGGTTGGATTTTACTCCTACAGAAGGAAACGGTAATGCTGAAGTTACAATGACTGTGAACGAAAATACCACACCAGATGCGAGGACAGCTATATTGACTTTGACTAATTCTTCGGGACAGATTGCGGAACCGGTGACAATAACAGTTACACAGATTTCGAATGTTACACCGACTCTAATGCTTGATTCAGATGAACTTACAATAATTAGTACATCTGATGATCATGAAGTGAAAGTGATAGCTAACGTAGCTTGGGATTGTGAGGTGACAGGTGATGGAATAAGCGGTAGTGATGATGATTGGCTGAAAGTTAAGGAAAAAGGAGCAGACAAGCTAATTTTCTCAGTGACTGAGAACACAGCGGATGACCCCCGTAATGCATATATCAAATTTTTTAATGAAGAATACCAATTGCTATATACACTTACAGTATCACAATTGCCGGGATTAGTGGTAACTACGGATGATGAGAATATTGGATTTGAATCACAGGATATTACTATCAATGTGGTTTCATCATCAACATGGAGTTATAATATCACCGGCGATAATACGGAGTGGTTAACAGAAAAATCAAAATCAGACAATCAGTTAATTCTTACTGCTAAAAAATTCAGTAGATATAGTATCTCTCGTACGGCAACTGTTACTATATCAGATGGAAGTGATTCTAAATCAGTAACTATTACGCAGAAAGGTATTGTTTCCGCAGAACTTCTTGATATAAGTTTCCAAGAAAATGGTGATGCAATAAATATTTCTAATTTTGATATTACTATAGAGAAGAAGGCAGGAGATGCATTAACTGTTGTTACCAACGAAAGATTCGGTTATGGTGCCAAATTTGATCCAATAACTCCTGGTACAGAAATTCAGAACTATGGAGGATATTATGTCTTTGAAGTAAATCAGGATTTTAGGGATAAAGTGTTGGATGGTGAATTGTCGATAGAAATTTATGCTTGTTGTAACTCGTTACCTAAAGGTGCCCAGGCACTGTTTGGTAAAGTTAGTGCTCCTGGATATGCAATACAGTTCATAGATAATAAATGGAACTTAACACTGAACGATGGAGGATGGAGAAATTGTATATCTCAACAATATTCTTTTGAGAGCTCTAAATGGTTTCATGTTGTAGCAACACATAAAAAGAATCAATATACACAAGTCTATGTTGATGGAGTGTCAATTAATCAAACAAAGTTTTCTACTACTGATAACAAGAACTACGATACAAATAAATTCTGCATAGGAGCGGCCTATAGAAGTGATACTCAGATACAGCAGGCATTTTCCGGAACTATAGCTCTTGTGCGTATGTATGACAGAATATTGACCACTGATGAGATTTCAGGACTTTATGAAGATGCTACTTCAAACTGATTGGAAAAGTTGTAATGTATTAATATGAGCTATTAGAGCCTGTTTAAATTTATTTTTGTTTTGCCCTCTGTATCAGGATGGTTAAACAAATGAATTTTAAACAGGCTTTTTTATTTTCGAAGAAATAAAGATAATGTAAGTATTAATAGACTTATTTGTATGAGGGTAACATTTAGAGAGTATTAAACTGTTATGTTAATTAATAGAATGACATGGAAATATATTTGAAATCTATGACTGTTTTCATCTATATTTCCATGACCATTTATGGCACCTATAAAATATTCTTATTGAGATTGTTATAGACATGATGTCGCGATTTTTAAAATAATATCACATTTTAGAATTCTATTATTAAGTTTATAAAGAGTGTTAAAGTGTCTGAAATGGCGAAAGAATGGAATATTTTTTTCTATTTTTATTTTATAAAATAATCTTTTCGAAAGAGATTATTAATCATTAATATTCTAATGTTATAAATAGAAATAATTGTGATATGAATAGGACTGATATGACCGTATTTAATGAATTTTTTTCAGAACATAAATCTAGCTTTGTAAATTTTGCTTATATGTATATAAGAGATAAGGATATTTCCGAAGATATTGTCATGGAAGCAATGATGTCATATTGGGAGAACAGACATAAAATTATGGATAATTCAAATGCTTTGGCCTACGTTCTAACAGTAGTGAAAAACCGTTGTCTGAATTATTTGAAACAAAAGAAAATGCATAGAGAAAGTATTGAAACTTTGCAAATGCATGAGAATTGGAAGTTGGATTTGCAGATAGCTACATTAGAGGCACTTGTTCCTTCTGATATATTTTCAAAGGAAATTCAAGATTTGGTAAATAAAACATTGTCTGGATTGAGTCAACGCTCAAGGGAGATTTTCATGATGAGTCGTTACGACAATATGTCGAATAAAGAAATATCTGAAAAATTGAATATCTCGGTAAAAACAGTGGAATATCATATAACTGTGTGTCTGAAAAAACTTAGGGTAGCATTGGAAGATTATATTTGCATGTTGTTGTTTTATCTATGACGACATTTGTGACATTATTTTTGTTTTGAAGACTCTCTAATTTTTATTTCGGCATTAAGCATAATCGTACGATTGACTGTATTTGGATTTTTTATTTTCTCAAGGATTATTTGGGCTGCCGTTTCACCCATTCTCTCCAATGGGGGTTCTACGGTAGTTAGCTGAGGATAGACTATCGTGGACAATTCGGTTCCAGAGAAACTTACTATAGCTATGTCTTCAGGTATTCTTTTCCCTAATTCTCTAAGTCTGTTCATTACACCTATAGCTAAAGTATCGGTAAATGCAAAAATGGCGTCTGTATTAATATTTTTATTAATTATTAAATTTGCTATATATTCTCCATCCTTGAATGTAAGTCCTGACTTTATGATCATTCCATTATCGTATTTAATCCCAAATTTGGATAAGGCGTCTTTATATCCTTTTGTCCTTTCTATAGAATTATATACGTCATCAGGCCCCTGGATATGAATTATGTTTCTACGACCATTTCTTATAAGATGTTCGATTAGGAAAAAAGATTTTAAATAATCGTCCACAATCACATTTGACACGTTCATTCCATAAGGTATTCTGTCGTAAAAAACTATTGGCATTCCCTCTTGTAAAAGTCTTAAATATTCATCTTTGTTTTTTTTGTAACTACAAAGGCTGATTATTATACCGTCAACCATAAATCGTTCCATTAGTTTCAGGTTTTCCCTCTCTTTTAAATAATCCTCGTTTGATTCTGCTATTATGACTTTTATTCCTTGGGAATATAATATGTTTTGGATGCCTTTAATTACTCTTGCAGCAAATGGAGTAACCATTTCCGGTACTATAACTCCTATAGTATTTGTATGTCCGTATTTTAAATTTGTTGCGACAGGATTGGGTTTGTAGCCTAATTCTTTGGCCATGGCTATTATTTTGTCCTTTGTCTCTTTACGTACATTTTTGTCGTCTAATAATGCTCTTGACACTGTAGAGACAGATAACGATAATTGTTTTGCTATGTCTTTGAGCGTTGTGTGTTTCATTATTGTCGGATTAAATAGAGTTATAGTCTTATTTTCATAAATTATTAATGTTAAGTATAAAAGAAATCTAACTGCTGCAGATTATGGCAAAGTTAATTAATTATTTATTATAATCAAACTGTTATAAGGATGTTTACTTGAGGAATTTGGCTATTTTAATTAAAATAGATGTGTAATTTTT
The DNA here is from genome assembly GCA_900544075.1 of uncultured Bacteroides sp. GTDB lineage: Bacteria > Bacteroidota > Bacteroidia > Bacteroidales > Bacteroidaceae > Phocaeicola. The sequence goes on along the minus strand of UQTJ01000001.1, from coordinate 125,979 downwards.
TTATTAACTAAAGTTTCCCACCCCCAATAAAGAGGATGGGAAGTAACAGTAATTCAAATTTTCTTCGTAAATTAGAGGTGCTGAATCAACTGATTTACAATGGAAAATAAGAATACTGTTATAGATGCAAAAATAGGTAATTTGAACGAACTTACCAAGGTTTTATCCGTTAAAGAACAAGCCCAAGAGCAACTCTTAGTCATCATGAAGGCATTGGGCATCGGTAAAATCGTTCGGAATCTCAAGTTCGAGAAGGCTCAGGGCTATACCTTGACCTCCCTCTTCATCTCGCTCCTCATCATGCGCCTGTGGGGAAAGACGATTGCAAGTGCCACTTCCAATCATTTTCATGGACTTTGCGCCGTGTCAAAGAACACGCTGTATCGCGCCCTTTTGAACGCCCGCATCGACTTGCGAATGCTTCTTACTAAAATTACCCTTCGCTTCCATGCCATTCTCCAGGAGCATCAGATGGATACCGACGAGCATGACACTTGTGCCATCCTTGATGATACAACCTTTCAGAAGAGCGGCATTCGAATCGAAGGAGTCAGCAAGGTGTTCGACCATGTCACTCACAATTTCATTTATGGAATGAAATGCCTGACACTGGCTCTCTCTGACGGGAAAAGCTGCTATCCCATAGACTTCTCCCTTCATCGTGAAAAAGGAAAGAAGAAGGATTACGGCTTGACCTTAAAACAGCGGAAGGAACAGTTCAAGGAAAAGCGGAACGCAAAAAATCCGGACTATGCACGCAAGGCGGAATGTGATGAGAGCAAGCTCGAAATGGCCAAACGCATGCTTTGTCATGCCGTGGGGCATGGTATCAACTTCAAGTATGTGCTTGCTGACAGTTGGTTTACATGCGAATCGCTCATACAGGCTGTTCGCGAGCTATGCGGCGGTTCTGTGCACTATATTGGTTTGACCAAAATGAACCCCAAGTTGCGTTATCAGACAAGCAAGTCCAAACGTCCCCAAAACATCCATGAACTGATTGTAAGGTATGAACGCACAGCTTCATGCTATTGCCGAAAGTACAAGTGTAAATACATTCAACTTCATGCAAAATTTGGCGAACAGCCCATACGCATCTTCATCATCAAATACGGGCGAAGTACCCATTGGAAAGTGTTGCTTACTACAGATACCTCCATGAACTTCGTCAGAGCCTTTGAACTTTATGAAAGACGCTGGGGCATAGAGGTCATATTCAAGGAATGCCGTGGTTATCTTGGACTGGGAAAATGTCAGAGCCGGAACTACAATGCTCAGATTGCAGACACCACCTTGTGTTTCATGATGTACCAGATGCTCTCCTTGGCCAAACGCTTTTCAGAATACGAAACCCTGGGTGCGCTGTTCCGCTCGGAGCGTGACCGGCTGCAAGTGCTCACCCTGTGGAGCAGGACTTTGGAAGAAGTCAGGCATCTGTTGGAAGTTTTGTCGCGTGAAGCAGGAGTGGATCTGTTGACATGCCTATCAACTGTAGCCGCACAGCAAACGGCAGACTTCTCCACAAAAGTATGGGCACATCTTCTGTGCGATTCGGACGATTATGCCATGCCCGATTTGGGCTAAACATTTTTTAGGCGTGCGTTAAATCGTTCGGAAAACATTTGATTTTTAGACCACCCACCGAAGGGAACTATTACTCAAATAGCTGATATGAAGGGGTGGGAAACTTCAGTTATCAGACAAGGTTTATTTGCTGTTGCAGGCTTCAGGTTCGCTGTATAAGGATGCGGAATGTAAAAACTATTTCGGCATAGGTTCACTGGCAGAACTTGGAAAAAATATAGAAGCAGGTGCTTTTGTAGGATATGCAACTTTCTCAACAGAATATGAGGTAGCATCGGAATTAACCTGCAAAATTCAATTGGGGAAGAACCTTTACGTTCAGCCTGCATTGCATTATGTTCATAATGGACATTTTAGCGGTGTGGCAGGATTATTCAGAATGGGGTGGAGTAATAAATATGTATTTTAAATTAAAGCCGTTCAGCGAACGTTCACTAAACGTTCACTGAACGGCTTTTTCTCATTATGCAGGATAATTCAAATTCTCCTCAGTAGCTTTTTCCAGTACCTCTTCCAGATATTTCTTTGCTTCCCATTTTGCCATAGGAAGATTCATCATCAGATAGTTGCCGCAGTCTTTGGCTGTAGCTCCCGGAACTTCACCTTCATAACCGGCAATGAAACGGAAAGTTTCTATCATCAGCGGAAGAATGTCTGCCGATTTCAAATCACCTTTTACTACAAGGTAGTTACCCGTTAGGCATCCCATAGGACCCCAATATATAATCTTGTCTGCCCATACAGGATGGTTGCGGAGGAATGTAGCAGTTAAGTGTTCTATTGTATGGATAGCCGAAGGACTTAATGCAGGCTCACGGTTAGGCTCTTTCATGCGTACATCGAAAGTGGTTACAATCTCTGTTCCTACTTGGTCTTGTCTTGATACGTATATTCCGCGCAGCAGACGGATATGGTCGATTGTAAAGCTTGGTATCTTTTTCATGAGTGAAGAATTATAAATTAATAATTAAAAATTATCCAATCTTATTCGGCAACGCCTTCAGAAATGTTTCCGTTACCTTGAATGAGCGGTTCGCCATCTCTCCCCAGAAATTCAGATACTGGTCGAAGTGGTTCTCTGCTCCCGGAGTGTCGCTGATGATTCTGAAGCTGATGAAAGGAACCTTATACAGATAGCAAACCTGAGCTATTGAAGCGGATTCCATGTCTACAGCCAGACCTTCGTGGAAGTTGGATTTTATTTCGTCAAGTTCCTTACGGTCGGTTATGAATTTGTCGCCTGTGCAGATTAGGCCACCGTGGATGGCTGTTTCAGTGTCGAGCGACATTGCTGTATTGTATAGAGTTTCGTTACCTTCGAAGAAAGTAGGCAGCCCCTGAATCTGTCCGTAGGCATTACCTTCTCCACACCATACATCGTGATATACTATATTGCGGCTCACTACCACATCCATCACTTTCAGACAAGTGTCTATACCTCCTGCCACACCGGTGCTGATAATACAGTCAGGCTGGAAGTTGTTTATCATTTCCACTGTACCTGCTGCTGCGTTTACCTTTCCTATACCGCACTGCATCAGTACTATTTCGTTGTTGTTGATTTTTCCTTCAATGTAGCTGAAAGGACCTTTACTCGATTCTTTTATCTCTGTAAGCTGGTTTGCCAGTTGCTTCTGCTCGGAAGACATGGCTGTGATAATTCCTATTTTCATTATGAGTTTTTGAGTTCTTTAGTTTTAACTTCTGTTCCAAAAACGGTAACACAAATTTATTTTGTGGCAAATTTACAATTTTTCAATCAGTATTATGTTATCTTTGCCAACTGAAATGTCAAAAACTAACAAACTCATAAACAATGAACTCATTCAAGAAATTTATTCCGGACCTGGTGGCTGTGGTACTGTTTGCGGTAATATCGTTTGCATACTTCTTTCCGGCAGTCACAGAGGGACGAGTGCTGGCACAGGATGATGCCGTTGCAGGTATAGGTGCCGGACAGGAGCAGCAGGAGTATCTGGAGAAGACAGGCGAGCGAACCAGATGGACAAACTCCATATTCGGAGGTATGCCTACATACCAGATGGCGCCGAGCTATGATTCTACTGAGGTGCTTGGATTCGTACAGAAACTGTATGGATTGTTTCTCCCGTCGTGTACATGGTATGTATTCATCATGCTTTTAGGATTCTATATCCTGCTGCGTGCATTCAATTTCAAGGTATGGCTGTCGGCTCTCGGTGCCATAATATGGGCTTTCTCGTCCTATTTCTTCATCATCATTGCAGCCGGACATATATGGAAGTTTGTCACATTGGCATATATTCCGCCAACGATAGCCGGAATGGTATTGGTATATCGTGGAAAGTATCTTGTGGGAGCATTGCTGACAGCTCTGTTCGTGGCATTGCAGATAAAGGCAAACCATCCGCAGATGAGTTATTACTTCCTGTTTGTGATGCTGTTTATGGCAGTGGCTTACTTTGTCATGGCTTACAGAGAGAAGAAACTGAAGGACTTCTTCAAGGCCTCGGGCGTGCTTGTGCTTGCAGGAGTAGTAGGTGTATGTGTGAATCTCTCGACTCTGTATCACACCTATCAGTACAGCAAGGAGAGTATGCGCGGCAAGAGCGAACTCGTTAAGGAAAACTCTGCAAATCAGACAGACAGTGGGCTGGAACGTGATTATATAACTCAGTGGAGTTACGGCATAGGTGAAACATTCTCATTGCTTGTACCTAACGTGAAAGGTGGTGCATCCGTACCTCTTGCAGCCAATGAAGATGCCATGAAGAAGGCAAATCCGATGTATCGCGGACTGTATTCGCAGTTGGGACAGTATTGGGGAGAACAGCCGGGCACATCAGGCCCTGTATATGTGGGGGCATTTGTGATGTTTCTTTTCATATTGGGATGTTTCATCGTGAAGGGACCTATGAAGTGGGCATTACTGGCAGGAACAGTCTTCTCTATCGTGCTTTCGTGGGGTAAGAATTTCATGGGAGTTACAGATTTCTTTATCGACTATGTACCGATGTACAATAAGTTCCGCGCCGTATCGTCCATACTTGTAATAGCCGAATTCACCATCCCTCTTCTTGCCATTATGGCGTTGAAGGTGATTATGGAGCGCCCTTCTATAATTAAGGAGAATGCCAAAGGATTCTATGTCAGTCTTGGTCTGACCGGTGGATTGTCACTGCTGTTTGCCGTTGCGCCACAGGTATTTTTCTCTTCGTATATTTCTACTATGGAGATGTCCGCCCTGCAGAATGCTATACCTCAGGACCAGCTTATACCTATTCTCGCTAATCTTGAGGAAGTCCGCGTGTCGATATTTACAGCCGATGCGTGGAGAAGTTTTGTTGTCATACTGATAGGTGTAGCATTGGTGTATGCCTATTCTGTGGGAAAACTGAAGCCGAAGACTACAATAGCGCTTATCACATTGCTTTGTCTTGTAGATATGTGGGGAGTGAATAAACGCTATCTGTACGACGAACAGTTCGTGGCCAAGAGCAACAAGATGAAGCCGTATCTGCAGCCGTCGGAAACCGATAAGGAAATCCTGAAAGATACATCCTTGGACTACAGAGTGCTGAATTTAGCAGCCAATACCTTCAACGAGAACAATACCGCATACTGGCACAAGAGCATAGGCGGTTATCACGCTGCAAAGCTCCGCAGATATCAGGAAATGATAGAGGAACACATTCAGGGAGAGATGAGCGGTGTATTCTCAAAACTTTCGGAGGCAAATGGAGATATGGCTAAGGTGGATGCAAACGCATTCCCTGTGCTGAATATGCTGAATACAAGATATTTCATTCTTCCGCTTCAGGGTGGAAAGACAGCTCCTGTGTTCAATCCGCATGCCTACGGAAATGCATGGTTTGTAGATAATGTGGAGTATGTGGACAATGCCAACGAAGAGATAGACGCACTGCATGATATTAATCCTCGCCATACGGCAGTGGTAGACAAGCGTTTTGCCGAACAGGTCAGAGCATCGTCTGCAGCCGATTCCTTAGATACTGTGGTGCTGAAGGAATACCAGCCTAACGCACTGAAATATGAGGTCAATTCGAAGAATGGCGGAGTAGTGGTATTCTCTGAGATTTATTATCCGGGATGGATATCTACTATCGACGGCGAGGAGGTGGAACACGGGCGTGCAGACTATATCCTGCGTGCGATGAATATTCCTGCAGGAAAGCATGTCGTAGAGTTCAAGTTCGACCCTAAATCGCTTCACTTCACTGAAACTATTGCATATATAGCATTGGTTTTGCTTGCCGTTGGGGCCGTAGTTGTCATTGCGACGGAATACAGAAGAAGAAATTCTTAGACATAGAAAGCGTGACACGTACGTGTTACGCTCGTTGCACGCTCGTGTTACGCGCGTTACACGAACGTGTTCCACCCGTTACACGTACGTGTTACGGTTTATAAATTTAGGCGTTTCGCGGATTATTAACGCAAATAATCCATGAAACGCTTTATTTCTTTAGCACTGCCCTTATTATAAACCAAAAGTGATATGCCACAGTGGATATGTATCCGTAGTGGTGGCACATGATATGGAAACGTTCCATCAGCGAGGCCTTATGATTGCGTGTGGTCATGCCCTCGTTCAGATAGTCTATTACTGTAAGTCCGGAATTATGTATGTTTCTGCTTTTCTTCATTATGCGTATGCACCAGTCGAAATCGGCCGAGAAACGGTATTTCAGGTTATATGGCTCTGCTACAGCAAGTTCACGACGTGCGAAGAATGCCTGATGACAAACTAACATGCCTTTTCTGAAACTTTTCCAGGTCAGTACTTCGGGTGCTGAAAGACGGCGCATCCTTATGAAATGTCCGTTCTCGTCTACTATCTCCGTTTCGCCGTATATCACGTCCGGAAGCGTTTCGCCCTTGATGCTGTGTACCATACAGAAGAGAGTATCGTCTTCGTGAAGTTCGTCGCCGGCATTAAGGAAGCAGACATAATCGCCTGTTGCAAGTCTGATACCCTTGTTCATGGCATCGTACAACCCTTTGTCCGGCTCGCTTACCAGATGAGTGATATGCTGTCTGTATTTGTCTGCAATCTTCAGAGTGCCGTCTTTCGAACCGCCGTCTACTATTATGTATTCTACGTTCTTGTACGATTGTGTGATGACACTCTGTATGGTATCTTCAAGAACCTTTTCGGCATTATACGTCACGGTGATAATGCTGAACTTGGGGTGCAGGTGCTGTATGTGGTAGTTAGGAACGGTGTTATGCATTTTTACCTGTCAGCTTGTTGTAGATTTGCAGATATTTGTGAGCCACTATAGATTCGGAGTAGGAGTTTACAGCCTTGCGGTGAGCTTCCTCGCTTAGTGTCTGATAGTCACCGTCGGTCAAAACCCATTTTATTCCGTTTGCAAGGTCAGATGCCGATTTGTATTCTGCTACATATCCGTTGTGCAGGTGGTCTATCATCTGCGGAATACCTCCTGTCTGGAAACCTACGCAAGGAATACCGCACGACATGGCTTCTACTATGGTGTTGGGAAGATTATCCTGCAGCGAAGGAGTGACGTATATATCAACGGCATTGTATATATCTACGAGCTCTCTCTCGCTCTTTACATAATTCATGGTATATATAGGGAATGGAAACAGCGATGAATATTGTTCCGGATGTGCCCCCAATATTACCACTCCAAGTTTTTCGCTTAGCTCAGGATTGTTCTGTATCAGTATCTTGCAGGCTTCTATCAGATATTCAATGCCTTTACGCTTGTCTGTTATCTTTACAGAGCCGAAAAGCAGAAGTTTCTTGTCCTGAGGCAGGTTAAGTTTCTCTCTTGCCTGGCGTTTGTTGCGAGGCATGAACATGTTCGTATTAATAGGATTGGGAATACTTATGATTTTATGTTTCCCGATAAGTGCACTGTTTTTTGCCATTTCTTCGAGCCAATGGCTGCATGCAACGAACGTTATGTCTGCATTGGCGAAAATCTTTTGTTTTTTCTTGAATACCTTGTATGAAAGGTCTCTTTTATGTGGCTTTAACAGTAGTTCGCAGTTATGGCATTTTTCTTCATATTTATTGCATTTTCTTGCATAGTGACATATTCCGGTGAACGGCCACATGTCGTGCATTGTCCATACTATCGGTTTCCCGGATTTGAGAATCTTGTCGATGTCGTTCAGTGATAGCATTCCCTGATTTATCCAGTGCAGGTGTATTACGTCTGCCTGTATGAACTCGTGGAGTTTGGTTATATCTGTTCCTGTATTGGCTATATCCACGGCGAAAAGGTTGCGGCGTGTGAATCCGTTGGCTATCCATATGACAGTTCTTTCCCACAGGAACTGCCATATTCTTCTCCATGATTTGTTTAGCCCTATAACTGTTATCTGGTCCGTATTCTTGTCCCTGACCAGCATTTTGGCTTTGATTCCATTGTTTTTCAGGGCCTCCATCAGTCTGTATGCTGCTATTGCCGGACCTCCTATTCTTTCTGATGTATTAATTAACAGTATTCTCATTTTCTTTAGTATTCAATGTCTTGTAAAGGTTTACATACTTTTCTGCAACTACGGATATGTCGTATCTGTCTTTTACTGTTTTTCTGAGATATTCATCTGAAATCTCGTTTCTATGTTTAAGACACCACACGATGCCTTCGGCCAAGTCTTCCACAGACAGATATTCTGCCAGATATCCGTTTCTCTTATGTTCGATGATATCACTTTGTCCGCTGTTGCCGAACGATACAGGCAGGCAGCCGCATGCCTGAGCTTCGATAATGGTCTGTCCGAATGTTTCGTAATAAGAGGCGGAAACCGCAACATCGGCCGCAGAATACAGTTTGCTGAGTTCTTTTGTGTCGTTTATCGTTCCTGTATATGTATGATTTATAGGAAGCTGTTCTATCAGCTTTTTGTCTTTTATATTACCAAACAGAACTAAATGTAGTTTGTCTTCCAGTTCCGGATATTTCATAATGAGATATTCAAGACTCTTTGTCAGAAGATTGAAACCCTTTATCGGGTCATCAATACGTGCGGCACCGAATAATATTATATATTTATCCTCTGCCAGTTTATACTGTTTCCTGCAATCGGCTTTATCAGAAATCGTGAAATCGGACAGTGATAGAGTGTTTGGAATTACTGATATGTCACACCCTTTGAGCAGTGTACTTTTTTTAGCCTGATTCTTAAGCCATGAGCTTACGGCCACGAAATGTATTCCGCTGTTCTGGAATATTTCAAGTTTCTTCAGAAATACTTTGTGTGACAAGTCGTTTTTACGAGGAAATCTGAGGTACTGGCATTCACCGCACTGTTCCGTGAATTTATTACATTCGTATGCACAATGACATATAGCTGTACACTCCCACATGTCGTGCATGGTCCATACTGTCGGTTTACCGGATTTTATGATACGTTTTATTTCATCCAATGAAAGCATACCCTGATTTATCCAGTGGAGATTGATAATATCGGCACGTTGAAATTCAGGAAGTGAAGTTACGTCTATTCCGGTATTGGCTATGGATACTTTGAACAGGTTTTTTCTACTGAAAAGATTGTTAGCCCATATGACTAACCTTTCAAATGCAAAAACCATGAATTTTCGTATAGGAGATACGTGTGAGAAAACATACGGTTTGTTGCTCTTCTTGTGCAGGACTGTCATTTCTGCAGAAATACCGCTTTTGTTCAATGCCTCCATTAGTCTTCCGGCCGCAATAGCTGCTCCTCCGGTACATTCTGACGTATTTATGATAAGCACTTTCATGATGATACAAACTGGTTTTCTTATGCAAAGTTACATTAATTTTTTATCTTGGCATATCGGGTAGTAATATAATTATGCTCCGAAATCACCTTTCAGTGTTCTTTTAATCCTTCTAATGGCCTTTGCCCAAAAACAATTGGTTCTGTAGTAATATTTTTCAAAAGCTTTTCGTGCAGATATATTTTCCTCTATAGGAGATATCTTTACAACGGGTAGTGGCTTCATCCAAAGAATAGAATCGTATAGTCCGCCACCTCCGCAATTGGTTCCACTGCCGTCAAAACCTTCGTTCTGGACAAGTGATTTGCCTACGTTGAGGGACAGAACGTCTTTCAGAAATAAAGATGCATTCCATCTTATGGCCCATGAGTTGTTTTTGCCTTCAATCTGCCGGCGGAGCATACGTGTAAAACCGTATTTCCCGTTGAAATCGAATGTCTTAGTCAGCTTCCTTTTCTCGAGTTCTTCAAGCAGGGCTTTTCCGTTGGGATTGAAGTGTTTCCATGCTCTTTCCCATGTAGCCCATCCCCAACTGCCTGTCCATTTTATAAGGAATGTATCAGGTAGTGAGGAATCTTGTGTGAAGTCGCATCCCTGTATATGTCCCACTTTATCTTCGTCCTTGTACGTTTCCAGTGCATCGTTCATGAACTGAAGGAAATATGGTGCGGTAATCAGGTCGTCTTCAAGCACAATCACCCTGCCGTACTCTTTGACTCTTGTTGTAACTCCGTCTATAATGTTTCTGGCAAGTCCCCAATTCTCCTTTCTTTCTATGATGTGTATTTCCTTAAATCCGTTGATGGAGTGTATGTATCTCCTTACTTCGTCTACGGATTCTTTCTGCTCATCCGAACGGGCACCGTCAGAATAAATGTATAACACACTTTCGGCTGCAAGAGTATTTTGTTGCAGAGCTGTTATTGTCCTGTGCACATGCTCAGGGCGGTTGAATACAAAAAGAAGTATAGGAGAGTATTCCATTTGTCGGGCTATTTTATATTTTTCAACTGCAAAAGTAGTAAAAGAAAACAAACTTGATTACTTTTGTGCCTGTAATAGAGTGTATAATTCTATGAATTGCGCCAAACAGATGTGATGGCTGTTGAAAAAAGGAATGAATTTCAGTAGATTGTTTATGTTTGAAAGGAAAAAAGACATTACTTTGATTCCTGTGGGGGGACTGGCTAACCGTATGCGTGCCATTGCTTCTGCTGTGGAATTGTCCCGAATTTGTGATTGCCGGCTAAACGTATATTGGTTTCGTGATATGGGGCTGAATGCACGTTTCGGTGACATATTCTGTGGTATGAATCTTGATAAGGTGAATATATATGAGGGAGATTTCACGGATAAACTGTTGTATGACCGTCCACGCAAACACAATTTATGGATACCGGGGATTCCGCAAAAAATGTTTTTTTCCAGATGTATATACGAGAAAAAAGTAAATAGTTACTGTAGGGACATTGAACGTTTTAAGAAACTATTGTGCAATGGTAATCTATATATTTCATCGTGTTATCCGATTATTGATTATCCGGAAAGTTTACTTTCTGATATTTTCAGACCTGTTGATGAAATTCAGACTGAGGTGATGGCCAGGATAGCCCGTATGTCGGACTGTAGGATTGGGGTACACATCCGAAGAACAGATCATACCGTAGCGATAAATAATAGTCCAAATGAACTTTTTTATGCAGCTATTGATGAAGAACTCTTGCATAATGAAACTCTTACAATATATTTGGCTACGGATTCAGAAGAAGTGAAAGCAGCTTTTGCAGACAGGTATGGTGATAAGGTTTTTTATTCTTCCATACGTGCAGACCGTAACTCAATATCCGGCATAAGAGAGGCTGTAGTAGAAATGTATATGCTTTCTATGACTAATAAGATATTCGGCTCTTGTGGCAGCAGTTATTCTGAGATTGCAGCCGCTCTTGGAGGCATTACTCTCAAAGTCCTTAAGATTTGATTTGTAGATGTTATTGATGGCTGGTTATCAGACTTATGGCTTTTCTGATGAATGCATTCCAATTATTTTCTTCAAGAAACTTACTGTATCCTTCCTCTGATATTTTTGTATCATGGTGTTTTTTTACAATGTCTTTTATGTCGTCAAACTTGTTGAAAACATATACATTAAGGTCATTGTTTTTTGAGTAGTCGCTAAATGAGCCGGTGTCAGGGCCTATTACTTTTGCACCGAATGACAGTGTATCCATTAATGTACCAGAGCTAAGAATGGTATCATGTTTATATGGCATAAGAACAAAGTCAGAGAATGATATATATTCTGCCAGTTCTTCGAATGATGCACTTTTTAGCACTAAAGTAGTATTCGGAGTAGATACAGACTTTATATCATTTACGAGAAGTTCTGAATTGCATTTACCTAATACACATACCTTTAAGTCATTTATCTTATTATCATTCAGGTACTTGATGAAATCATATACTCCTTTATACTTGGAAATACTTCCCCAAATAAGTAAATCGTACTTCTTGACAATTTCTTTATCTGATTTGGTTAAATACATTCTGTTTTTTGTAGGATGGTCTATAAAATGTGCTTTATTCCTGCACGATGGAAATTTCTTTTCAATTATTTCTAATCCCTCCTCGGCATGTGTTATAATATGGTCTGAAAGATTGGCGATGTGCGATGTAAGTATTTTTTTGAGTAGCTCTTTTTTCTCTGCGTGGGGTTTTTTGTTATGCAATACCCATATGATTTTCTTTTTACTGATTTTCATGCATATCAGCAGTATATAGGCAATAAAGAACTGTATATATCCGTGTTTGAAATCAGGTATGCTTTCATACCAGTTGAATATTATTATATCTCCCCACTTTTTAGGGGTGATAATACTCAATAGCGGATTTTTGTGCGATGGATTTATTACTTTGCAATCCGGAGTATTGTTGATGGCAGCAATGAAGTCCTTAATATATGGATTTGAATTACCTTTATTATTTGCCTTTATATTGGGGAAAACTGTAAATGTTGTCATAATGTGTTTTTTGGTATATATGATTTCTTTAGTTTCCGTCATCTGATTATGTTCTTTTCTATTATTCCCTTATAGAACTGTTCGTATTCATTCTTCAGAAATGCATGACATCCGAATGGCAGCTCCTTGGTAATACTGTACAGTAGGGTAGGAGCCTGTTCGAACGAGAAAAACATAGCTTCGGCAGTTGAAGGAATATTCCAATGTAGATAGCTGTCATTCAGCATCGAGTAAAACAGGTCTTCATTATGCCTGAGCCATTCTTCCGTAAAATACTTTACGCTGTTGCCAGTTCCGAATAACCCTTTTACTGTTAGTGGAAGACGGTGTAATGGTCCTCTGTATCTGTGATATCGCCAGAGCCCTCGCCATGTTAGTATTTTGCCTTTATGGTCGAATAGCTTTATGAAAGAGTCTATCTTTCTGAGTGAGAATCCTCCATTGCCTGCATTTTTCCAGTCTATTTTCTTATTAAGTTTGAAGAATGGGGCTCCAATATAGTCATAACCGCTCTGGCACCATTTCTCCATCTGATTGCTGAAAACATATGCGTCAAGCTGGTAAATAAGCATATACTCATAACTGTTGAATCTTTTATAGAACTCGGCCGTAAGCATTAGATGGTTGTAACCGCGCTGGCTTGAGAAATATGATTTGTCGAAAGCCTCGTATCTGAATGTTTTTGACATTCCAGCAAGTATATTCTCATACTCCGAGATGTTTAATCCATCCGGTCCGAAAAGACAAAAATCGTATTCATGCAATACTTCGGCGCACCGGACTAACGATATGGTTTCGTATTTGTCAGGTGTTTCCTTGTACACAGGGATTGCTATGACTGCATTGGATAGTGACTTCATATTCTTTTATTTCTTAAATATCTTACGCAGATATTGTATGGTTTCTGTAAGTAATACTGATTTGCAAAGATACAGAGTTATTATGTAGCATGCGGCAACTGTTACTATTTTTGTTGTCAGCAGAAGGTATATATTGCTTATTCCTGATGTAACGAACCATGCTATGGCTATACTTACAGCCGATATGGCAAAGAACGGCAGTATATCTCTGAACAGTAATGTCAGAAGGCCTGTTCCAATCATACGGTTTACGAAGTAGAACCACACGAAGAACCAGCAGAAGTTTACTGTTATGAAACTGATAACCATATTGATAAGTCCGTATCCGGCAGTCAGATATATTACAGACAGCTGTACTATGTCGAGGGCTATAGTTCCGTACATGAAGATATTGGATTTACCTTTACTGATGATGGTATTCGTACACAGATTATTAATAGGAGTGATAATTCCCCACAGGCAGAATAGTTGCATGTAAGGAACACTCTCTGCCCATTTGTCTGTTACGGTTACTGATATGAACTCCGGAGCTACAAAGGCCAGTCCTAACATAGTCGGGAAGGTTACGTAGGATACGAAACGTACCAGTTTCCTGAATACCTGATTCTGACGCTCCGGGTCATTGGCTACCTCGGCGAGTACTGGTTGTGAAACATTGTTCACCATGCCCCAGATAACACTGTAGGCGATGTAACCCCATTTATAGCCCTGTGCATAATATCCGGTCAGAGCTTTGGAATAGAAGCGTCCTAATATGATGGAGAATATGTTATTGTTTGCTACGTTGAACAATCCTGTAATAAGTATTTTCACGCTAAATGGGAAGAACTCTTTCAGCGGACGAATGTTGAACGACAAGGATGGTCGCCATGGTGAATAATACCATCTGAGTATGCAGTTTACTACTCCCTGTGAGAGCATTTGTATGATAAGAGCCCAGAACCCGGCTCCGTTGAAGGCTAATATTACTCCTATGATGCAGGACACTACAAATGAAATAAGGTCTGCCTTGGCGCGTTCCTTTATCATAAGATGCTTTATGATTACGGCATTATGGACTGTGCAAGTACATCCGAATACAAACCATAGGAACATGATGCGTGCTGCCGGTTCAAGTTCGGGCGAATGATAAAAAGCAGCTATGTATGGAGCAGAAACAAAACCTATAGCATATAAAACCAGCCCAACGAAACAGCTGAACCAGAAAACGGAATTGTAGTCTGCATCTGTGGCATTCTTCTTGTTTACAAGTGCTATGGTGAAACCGCTGTCCTGTAATAATGCGGCAAGGGAAGTGAAGATAATTAGCATATTGAACAGACCATAGTCTTCCGGACTTAACAGTCTGGCCAGCAATATTCCGAAGAACAGACTCATAACCTGCTGTCCCATAGTGCTCAGACCGCCCCAGAAAAGACCTCTGGCTGCTTTGCCTTTAAGTGTTTCTTCTACTGCCATGAAAAAAGGATGTTCAGAATAAATGGGTGAAAAAAAGGAACAGTCCTTTTCAGGACTGTTCTTATAAAATGTTTTGTCAAGAATTGTCTTATCAGCAAACCTGACTTCCCGGTTTTACTTCCTTAAGCAGTGAAGTAACAGCCAGTGAACCGTCGAAGTTCTCTGCACTAAGAATCATACCTTCGCTCACCAGACCGTTCTTGAACTGGCGTGGAGCAAGGTTGGCGATGAACAGAACCTGTTTCCCTACCAACTCTTCCGGCTTGTAGTGCTGTGCTATACCGCTCACGATAGTACGGTTTTCAAGGCCGTCGGCAATCTTGAACTTCAGCAGTTTCTTCATCTTAGGCACTACTTCGCATTCAAGAACTGTACCAACACGGATATCAAGCTTCTCAAAATCTTCGAATGCTATTGTAGGCTTGATAGGGTTAGCCTTGTAAGCTGCAGCTTCGTTTGCCTTCTTTGTGTCAAGAAGTTTCTGTACCTGTGCTTCTATTGCGCTGTCCTCAATTTTCTCGAACAGAAGTTCTGCCTTGCCAAGCTGATGACCGGTAGCAAGAAGGTCTGTGCGTCCCAAGTTATCCCATTCGAACGAATCCATGTTAAGCATTGTACGCAATTTCGCTGAGCTGAACGGCAAGAACGGTTCGAATGCAATGGCAAGGTTGGCAACAAGCTGCAGAGCTATGTTCAGGATAGTAGCCACACGGTCCATATCTGTCTTGGCAAGTTTCCAAGGTTCTGTATCAGCAAGATATTTGTTACCGATACGTGCCAGATTCATTGCTTCTTTCTGAGCATCACGGAACTTGAATACATCGAGAAGTTTTTCCACTTCAGCCTTAACGTCAGCAAATTCTTTCAGAGTTTCGCGGTCGTAGTCTGTCAGTTCTCCTGCAGCAGGAACTTTACCTTCAAAATACTTTCCTGTAAGAACAAGTGCACGGTTTACGAAGTTTCCATAAACGGCAACAAGCTCGTTATTATTGCGTGCCTGGAAGTCTTTCCAAGTGAAGTCGTTGTCTTTGGTCTCAGGAGCGTTTGCTGTCAATACATAGCGCAGAACGTCTTGTTTGCCTGGGAAATCCTTCAGATATTCGTGCAACCATACAGCCCAGTTGCGTGAAGTTGAAATCTTGTCGCCTTCAAGGTTCAGGAACTCGTTTGAAGGAACATTGTCCGGCAGGATATAGCTGCCTTCAGCCTTCAGCATGGCAGGGAAAACGATACAGTGGAACACTATGTTATCCTTACCGATGAAGTGGACAAGACGTGTTTCAGGGTCTTTCCACCATTTTTCCCATGAGTCAGGAAGCAGTTCCTTAGTATTTGAGATATATCCTATAGGAGCGTCGAACCATACATAAAGCACTTTGCCGTCTGCACCTTCTACCGGAACAGGAATACCCCAATCGAGGTCACGGCTTACGGCACGTGGCTGAAGTCCCATGTCGAGCCAGCTCTTGCACTGTCCGTAAACGTTAGGACGCCATTCCTTGTGGTCTTCAAGAATCCATTTGCGCAACCATCCTTCGTGTTTGTCGAGTGGCAGATACCAGTGTTTTGTTTCCTTCATTACAGGCTGGCTACCGCTGATGGCACTCTTAGGGTTGATAAGCTCGGTAGGAGAGAGTGTACTACCACATTTCTCACACTGGTCGCCGTATGCGCCTTCAGCGTGGCAGCGAGGACATTCTCCGGTGATATATCTGTCGGCAAGGAATGTCTTTGCTTCTTCATCGTAGTACTGTTCTGAAGTCTTTTCTATGAATTCGCCTTTATCGTAAAGCTTGCGGAAAAACTCAGAAGCAGTCTTATGGTGTATTTCTGATGAAGTACGACCGTAAACATCGAACGAGATACCGAACTCCTTGAAAGAGTCGCGAATCAGTGTATGATAGCGGTCAACAACGTCCTGTGGGGTTACGCCTTCTTTTTTGGCACGGATTGTGATAGGTACTCCATGTTCGTCTGATCCGCCGATGAAGATTACATCTTCTTTCTTCAGGCGAAGATAACGGACATAGATGTCAGCCGGCACATATACGCCTGCCAGATGTCCTATATGTACAGGACCGTTGGCATAAGGAAGTGCCGATGTCACGGTTGTTCTTTTGAATTTCTTTTCCATATTGAATGTATATATTGTTGACTTTAAATATTACTTAAGTTCTAATTTCTGCAAAGATACAACATAATATGGAATATAGTCACACTTTTAGGCTCTAAACTGATAATTGGTATTGAAGAACTGGTGTTTGGTTATATGGTTGCCTTAAAATGCTCATATTTATTTAAGTGAATATCTATTCTCTTATAGGTAAGTCAAAAAGATAGAGAAGATTATATGGCAATGTTGTCTGAATATAATGGATTCTTAACGATATCAGTCCTGCATTTCCAATAAGGATATACAGGACTGATGTCTTATAATTAAATATGGATTAGTCGTTAATGGAATAACATGTTTTCGCCTATGCTTTCAAACTTTTCAGAACCGGCTTTCTTTATTTTTATACTGCCGTCGTTCCAGTTTGAAGGCCATCCGCCTATGATATGGCCGAGGAATACAGCCTTGATTTCATGCATGCCTTTACCTAATGCTACAGACTTGTCGTTCCTTGAGAAACGTTTCACTTCATCCTTGTTGCTGATGAGCAATTTGCCGTCTATCCATACTTCTTCAAGGTCTGACGAGAAATAATATACTCCATCCTCTTCTATGTTGATGTAGCCGTTTGCTATTGCAGCATACTGTTTTACTCCTCTCATAGAGTCAGAACGTTTCTCAACGGATGTCAGCTCACGTGTAGTCTTGATGATTTTCTTGTTATCGAATTTCATGTTTTTTTCATCAAAACCGTCTGTATTGAGATATGAACCGTATTTCACTCTCATTTCAAGCCCTTTTGCCGGATTTTTCAGTTCTTGTCCTTTTGATGGTGTCTGTTTCTGAATCGTAACGGTTCTCACTTTACTCAACTTACCTGAAGGCAATGCTGTAGCTATTTTCAATGTGGTATTCTCATTGAATGTCAGTGGGGCGGTATATTCATCCGATTGTGCGGTAGGCTCAGAGCCGTCTGTAGTATAAACCATCTTTTCCGGTCTTGAAGTTTTGAACTCCAGTGTCGTCTGGTCAGTGAATGCAATAAAGTTGCATGAGCCACCCGGTTGCTCCGGCATCGGGATATGGTAGTTTATGCCGTGTGCGTCCATACGGACATAAGCATTGTTTATTCGCCTTTCAAAATCCTTGTAATCTTTACGGTCAGTGTTTGTCCATCCGATTTCGGCTATAGCTAACGCTCTTGGGAATGTCATGTATTCCCTGATACTGTTATTGTATAAATACTCGCTCCATACGTTTCCCTGTACTCCTTTGATGAAATGCTCTTTTCCCATTGCAACAAGAGTGTCAGGTGTAGGATTGTATGAATAAGTCTTTTCAAGGGGTGAATATCCGCCAATGGAAACAGGTTCTATCTTGCTGTCTCCCTGATAATAGTCAAGATACAAGCCATTGCTTCCGGGAGTCATTATCACATCGTGACTTGTCAGTGCGGCAGCTATACCACCTTTCTCTCCGCGCCATGACATTACTGTGGCAGTAGGAGAGAGGCCACCTTCAAGTATTTCGTCCCAACCTATGATTTTCTTTCCGTATTTTGCTGCTACCTTTTCCATTCTTTGTACGAAATAGCTTTGCAGACGTTCCTCGGCAGAGTGTCCGTCCTTGGCCTGAAGTCCTTCCTGTCTGATTCTTTTCTGGCAAAGAGGACAGTTTTTCCAGCTTGTTTTAGGACATTCGTCACCTCCTATATGAAGATATTCTCCGGGGAACAGTTGTGCCACCTCGGCAATTACATTTTCCATAAATTCAAAAGGAAGCTCTTTCCCGGCACACATAACTACATCTTCCACTCCCCATATGATACGAGGGCTTATTGGCTGGCCTTTGCATGAGAGTTCAGGATATGCCGATATCGCTGCAAGTTCGTGTCCCGGCAATTCTATTTCAGGAATGATAGTGATAAATCTCTCAGATGCATATTTCACTACTTCTTTTATATCTTCCTGAGTATAGAAGAAAGGACCGTATTCATAGCCTTCACCTTCTATTCTCTTTGAACCTACCTCTGTCAGTTTAGGGTATTTTTTTATTTCAATTCTCCATCCCTGGTCTTCTGTCAGGTGCCAGTGCATGCGGTTCATCTTGAACAGTGCCATTACGTCAAGCTGTTTCTTTATCTCGTCAACAGTCATAAAGTGGCGGCAAGGGTCAATCATCAGACCACGGTAGCCGAATCGTGGTTCGTCTGTTATGCTGACAGACTGTGCAGTCCATGCTATGCCGTTTACTTTTTCCGGACTTTCTATTTCTGCCGGAAGAAGCTGCATGAACGACTGTAGTCCGTAGAATAATCCCTGTGCAGTCTTTGCTTCAATGTTTACTTCGCTGCCGGTTACGTTAAGTCTGTATCCCTCGGTATTTATTTCAATAGACGGGTTAATGTTGAGCTTGATGTTTCCGCTTTCTCCCACCGGAATATCGTATCCTGTAGAGCGTCTCATCTTCATGGCAAAATATTCTGCCACGGTCTTGGCTTCAGATGTTTTCGCACTTATACTTGTGCTGTTGTTAACTCTGAAAGTTCCATCTTGTACAGTTAATGACTGTGGCATCGGTATTATGTTGATGCCTTCATTGTAAGATCTTGTTTCGCCTATCGGTCCGCATGAAACTGCAAGTAGAGTCATGGATAGACCAAGGCATAGGTTTGTGAGTTTGTTTGTTTTCATGGATTATTATAATAGAAAAGGTTTATAGCATAGGTACAGTTATAATTATTATAAAATTGCGCTGTAAAGATAAATTTTTTGATATTAAAAGCCAAAGAAAAAGGCCGGGAATATCTTTATATAAAACGACGAAACGTTTAGTCTTGAATGACGAAGCATTTTACTTCAAATGACGAGGTGTTTTTCGGAGGGTAAATGCGAGCCTTTTTAGAGCAATTTGGACATTGTCTAAAATTTTAATGAGGAGAAAAATATTTATACTTATTTCTTCTAATATTTATAACTTTGCAGACTGTTTAAAATAGTTTTGACTTATGAATGAAGAACAGATAAAACTCAGGGTACAGAAACGTATAGTGTTAATATCCGGACTGATACTTGTTGGTAAATTTGCCGCTTATTTTGTTACTAATTCTGTTGGTGTGCTCACCGACGCTATGGAAAGTATTGTCAACGTAGTGGCCGGTTTGATAAGTTTATATTGTCTTAGCTGGGGCTCAAAGCCTAACGACAAGGAACATCCTTACGGGCATGGAAAGATAGAGCTGATTTCCGCCTCTGTAGAAGGTATCCTGATAAGCGTAGCCGGAGGTATGATTATATATGAAGCTATAAAGCGTCTGCTGGTACCTGCCGAGGTAGGAAAACTTGATGTGGGTATAATAATAGTTGCGGTTTCCGGTGTGCTGAATTATCTCATGGGATATTATAGTATCAGAACGGGAAAGAAATACGGTTCTATGGCGCTTGTGGCAGGAGGAAAGCATTTGCAGTCGGATACATATTCCACTATAGGTCTTGTGGCCGGACTTCTGGTCTTGTATTTTACAGGACTGGCTTGGATAGACAGTGCGCTGGCTCTTATATTCGGAACAATAATAATAGTGACAGGCGTTTCAATTCTTAAAAATACTATTTCCGGATTGCTTGATACGGCGGATGATAAACTTCTGGGTGAGTTGGCTGATTTGCTTAACGAGAATAGGGAACCTGAGTGGGTGGATATACACAATACTAAGGTGATAAAGTCCGGAAACAGTATTTATATAGACTGTGACCTGACTGTTCCATGGTATTATACTGTTTCAGAGGGACATAAGTCTGGCGAAAAGTTGAAGAATGTATTGAAGGGAAGATACAGTGATAAGGTACAACTTACATTACATCTCGACCCGTGCGATATATTTGCGAGTCCAAAGTGTAGTGGCTGTATTTTCGAGAAGTGTAAATATAGAAAATCTCCGATGATTACACCGGAGAAAATAACGTTGTCAAGTTTCACCCTTAATGAGAGTGAAATGTCTGATAAATAAAAGTATATAAGAAACTTATCCCGCCCAGTTTTCCCTGTCAAGATTTCTGTAGCTGATGGCTTCGGCTATATGCGATGATAGTATATCTGCTGAGCCTTCAAGGTCTGCAATCGTTCTCGAAACTTTTAATATACGGTCGTAGGCCCTGGCTGACAGGTTCAGACGTGTCATTGCGTTTTTAAGCAGAGTAAGTCCTTGTGCGTCAGGCTGTGCATATGTATGTAGCAGAGCCGGAGTCATCTGTGCATTGCAGTGTATGCCTTTTTCTTTTTCGAATCTCTTTTCCTGGATTTTTCGTGCCTTTATCACCCTTTCCCTAATGGCAGAACTGCTTTCGCCTCTTTCCTGTTCTGAAATCTTTTCGAATGGAACGGGAACGATTTCTACCTGTATATCTATTCTGTCGAGTAGCGGACCCGATATCTTGTTTAGATATCGTTGGACTTGTCCGGGCGAACAGACGCAGTTGCGTGTCGGATGGTTGTAATATCCGCAGGGACACGGGTTCATAGATGCCACAAGCATGAAGCTTGCAGGATAGTCCAAAACATATTTGGCACGCGAAATGGTTATGTGTCTGTCTTCCAGTGGCTGTCGCAGAACTTCAAGTACACTTCTGCTGAATTCTGGAAGCTCGTCAAGGAATAAAACACCGTTATGTGCAAGGCTGATTTCGCCGGGATGAGGGTTTGAGCCTCCTCCGACCATTGCAATCTGAGATATAGTGTGATGCGGACTGCGGAACGGACGTGTGGCTATAAGCGAAACTTCTTTGCCAAGCTTTCCTGCAACAGAATGTATCTTGGTGGTTTCCAGACTCTCTGCCAACGTAAGCGGCGGAAGTATGCCAGGCAGTCTTTTGGCCATCATTGATTTTCCGCTTCCCGGTGCACCTATCATTATGATGTTGTGCCCTCCTGCGGCTGCTACTTCTAATGCTCTTTTCACATTTTCCTGACCTTTTACGTCTGCAAAGTCAAAAGGAAAATCCGTCTGATTATTGTAGAATTCTTCCCTTGTGTGTACTATGGTTGGTTCAAGGGAACGTGTGCCATTGAAGAACTCTACTACCTCCCTGATATTCTCTACGCCGTAGACATCCAGATTGTTTACCACGGCAGCTTCGCGCGCATTTTGTTTTGGGAGTATGAATCCTTCAAAGCCTTGTGCTCTTGCAGCTATGGCTATTGGCAATGCCCCTTTTATTGGTTGAAGACTGCCGTCGAGGCTTAACTCGCCTATGATGAGATATTTACTTAGTTTTTCCGCTGATACGATGCCTGTAGCTGCCATTATACCTATTGCCAATGGCAAATCATATGATGTACCTTCTTTCCTTATGTCTGCCGGTGCAAGATTTATCACAATCTGGCATGAAGGTACTTTATATCCGTTTACATTCAGTGCGGACATGATTCTTTCATGGCTTTCCTTTACGGCAGAGTCTGGAAGTCCGACAAGAAAGAACTTTATCCCTCTTGAAGTGTTTACTTCTATGGTAACTATGTTGGCATCAATGCCTTGTACTGCGGCTCCGTATAGCTTTACTAACATGCTTTTGCTATTTCTTGTTTTTGTTTTCCTGTATCAGATTTTTGACTTTTTGGGTCAGTTCCTCACCATATATATTTGAGGTTATTATTTTCCTGTTTTTGCTTACGAGTATATTGTATGGCACTTTTGATATGTTCATTTGTTTGACTATCTGGTTTTGCCATCCGTTTAAGTCGCAGGTTTCAATCCATTGTTCATTCTCTTCTTTGCATTTTTTCTCCCATTCAGATTTATCCAAGTCTATAGATATGTTCAGAACTCTGAATTCCTTTTCGGGCAGTGATTTGACGACGTTGTAAAGTGAATCTCTCATCCGGTTGCTTGTTTCATCCCATGAAGCCCATATGTTGACTAATGTATATTGCTCTTCTTTGCTTGACCATGAAACGTATTTCCCTTTTCTGTCCTTGCATGAGAAGTAGTTCAGATATTCCGAACTTTTGTCGCTGTTTTCGGATAATGTCTTTTGTATGATGTCTACTACACGGCAGTCTTTTACATGTCCGTCCATCTGGGCTATGATATCTGACAGTTCCTTGTAGTCATGTTCTTTTCCCTGGACAAAATACTGATTGAAAACATATGCCGATGCATATGACATTCTGTTTTTCAGTATGAAGTTTTTGGCAGCATCAACTATGTTGGCAGTATCTTTATGTATAAGATTCCTGAACTGTTGTAATTCATTGTTCGGACCATCTCCGGATATGTCAGGATTGGCAAAGCTGCCTTTGAACGTTACTTTCCAGCCTTTGTCCGCAAATACAGGTAATGCTATCCCTGAGTCATTGACAAGTCTGAAAATGGTTATAGTGTCCGGCAGGAATGTATATTCAAACTTACCGTTCTCAGGTTTTATAGTATCTACCTTTGCTATAGGGTCGTCGTAGACAACGTATATGTGTTTTTCTTTCTTATTGCTTAATGTACCGTTAAGCGTAAACATATTGTTTTCGCTGCATGAAACGAGACATACTAATGTATATACAAATATTATTTTGATTATTAAATTCATAAGACTTTTATTGTTTACCGCGAAAATACATAAAAATGCTGTAAACTATGTGTTTCCTGTTAGTTTATTTACAAAAAAAGGTCGGAACAATCGTTCCGACCTTCATGTGAGGTATATAATTAATTACTTAATTACTTGATTTCGTTTGCATATTTTGCAAATTCACGGTCGTTAGCAGCTTTAGCAGCAAGAGCAGCGTCTTTCTGTGCAACCTTAGCCATGCTTGTCTTAACCAAATCAGCGTTGTTTGTTCTTGCACCTACGATAGCCATCAAATAGTCTGTGTAAGCGTCTGGGTTCTTAACAGCTGACAAAGTGTTTTTAGCTTTGTTGTAGTCTTTAGCCAAGATCTGAGCCAAAGCAGCTGAGTTAGTCTTAGTGTCGCCGAATGCAGCAACAGCCTTGTCATACTGACCCTGTTTGATATACAAGTTACCAAGAGCTTCGTTAGCTGTGTTGGCACCTGTAGCTTTAGCAAGATAAGTTTCAGCGTTAGCTACATTACCCTTAGACAATTCAATCAAACCAAGGTTAGTGTTAACTTCAGGAGCGTTAGCGTTCTTGCTTGCAGCCTGTTTGAAGTATTTTTCAGCAGCAGCCTTGTCTGAAACGTATGCCAATTCACCAAGGTTGTTGTAAGCACGGTAGTCGTTAGGATACAATTCTACAGTTTTCTTGTAGATAGCTTCTTTGCGAGCGTTGTCGTTAGTCAAAGTAGCAGCATAAAGAAGTTCTTCTACGCTCAATGCAGAAGCATCGCTGTCGAATGCAGCGTTGATTTCTTCATCGCTACGACCGATAACATCGTAGTTAGCAGTCAAGCGTGCACGACGCAACTGAGGAAGGATTTCGTCAGCCAAAGTCTTGTAAACTGAAGAGATGTTCTTGATTTCAGTTTCACGCTGTTCCGGATCCTGATACATTGAAAGAACACGCAAGATAAGGTCTTTGTCCTGGATGTTAGATTTAGAAACCAATTCCTGGAAACCTTCCCAGTCCTGAGCAGTGTATTCAGTATCTACGTTAGTTTCGATTTTGCCTTTCTTCAACTGCTGTTTCATGTACTTTTCAGTGTTGTTCTGACGATTTTCAGCCAATCCTGTGTTCAGTTTAACACCACCATCAGGTGAAGCATAAGCAGAGATTTCGATATTGTTAAGTTTGTAGTTCTTAGTGTCGCCTGCAACGATAGCCACCTGTTTGTGGAAATCTTTGATACCTTCAGATTTCAATTCGCTTGAACGAAGGTTAGCCTGCTGGATCAAGAACATAATCTGAGCTTCTTTAGCTTCCTTGATGATACGCTGGAATGCGTCAGTAGAGCTTGCAGCATTAGCAGAAGCTACAGTAGGAAGTTCTGAAGTAGCGATAACGCCATCAGCGATTTTTACTGAAGGAATAGTGTATTCTTTCTTTCCTTTCTTGATTTTGAAGTCAAGATAAAGTTCTGACTTAGCCATTTCTGGAACATAGTCGAAAGAAGCTTTCATTGTGTAAGTACCACCAGCCTTGTAAGAGATAGTCTGGTCGTTACCTTGAACTTTTTCACCCTGGAACATTGCAGGCTGACCTTTAGCCTCGCCACCTTCCCATCTTAAAACTGGAGTAACTTCTACAGTTGCGTTTTTCTTGAAATACTTTTCAGGGAATTTACCTGTGATAGTAACAGGAACTTTACCTCCTACAGCTTCGAGCACTTCAGGATTTGTTGTGAAGTAGTCAGAAGACAATTCTCCCATCTTGCTACATGAAGAGAAAGCAAGAACTAACAATGCCACGATAGGCAAATACAACTTCTTAATCATGATTTTTAAAAATTAGGTTTGTATAATTATAAATTTATCTTTTAGTTTATGTTCAGTCGGGACAAAGATACGAAAAAAGATATAGTATAATCCATTTTTGTCCGTTTTTTTATATGATGACAAATGAAAAATACTTAAAAATGATGTCTGTTGTCATATTTATAGTGATTTTTTGTTATTTCGAGGGTGGTGATTGATGATTTCATCCCTTAATTTTCTTCTGTCAATATGTGTATAAATTTCCGTTGTTCCGATGCTTTCATGCCCTAACATACTTTGGATAGCTCTAAGATTTGCTCCTCCTTCAAGCAGGTGGGTGGCAAACGAATGTCTGAATGTGTGCGGACTTATAGTCTTCCTCAGACCGATTTTGTCAGCCAGTTCCTTTATCACATGAAAAACCATAATCCTTGAAATGTTTTTTCCGAATCTGCTTATGAAAAGATAATCTTCAAAGTCCGGTTTAATTAGTCCTTCATTCCTGAATGGAAAATAGTTTCTGATTTCTTTTATGGCTTTCGGTGAGATAGGAACAAGGCGCTGCTTGCTTCCCTTTCCTTCCACTTTTATGAAACCTTCATCAAGATACAGATCTGAGATTTTCAGATTGCATAGCTCTGAAACACGAAGTCCGCAACTGTATAGGGTTTCCAGGATGGCACAATTGCGCTGCCCTTCTCTTGTGCTTCTGTCAATGGCTCCAATCAGGCTGTCTATTTCCTCTACGTTAAGAATATCCGGCAGGTGTTTCCCTATTTGTGGAGATTCAAGAAGTTCGGAGGGGTCTTGCTCTATGTATCCGTCAAGTAGCAGATACTGAAAGAAAGAACGGATTCCTGATAATATCCTGGCCTGCGAGCGTGGATGTATGCCTATATCCCGCAATCCTGCGGCAAAATTCTCCAAATCGTCTAATGTGACATCCGTTATGTCTATCCTCTCTTCGGCCAAATATATCGTCAACTTTTCCAGATCGCTCATATAAGCCATAACAGTATTCTCCGATAAAGACTTTTCGAGCCGGAGATATTGTTTATACTTTGTTATAATTTGTTTGCTTACTTCCTTATTATTCATTCTTTTTTATTATCTTTGCACCATATTATTACAAAGGTATAAAAGTTTATATTAAAATAAACGATGCGAATACAAATAATCAATGGCCCGAATATAAATTTATTGGGAAAGCGTGAACCTTCTATCTACGGAGCTGTTTCTTTTGAAGAGTACTTCAGGAAATTAGTGTCGCAGTATCCTGAAGTGGAGTTTGCCTATTATCAGTCCAATGTGGAAGGTGAAATGATAAACAAAATTCATGAGATTGGATTCTCATTCGACGGCATAATACTCAATGCCGGTGCCTATACACATACTTCAATAGCCTTACAGGATGCTTTACGGGCTGTAACAACGCCTGCAATAGAGGTTCATATTTCAAATGTACACACAAGGGAGGAATTCAGACACAAGTCTATGATTTCATGTGCATGTAAGGGAGTGATATGTGGCTTTGGCTTGGACTCGTACAGACTGGCGGTCGAAGCTTTTATTAATTCGAAATAATGTAAAACAGGTATAATAGTTTTTTTATTATGATGCTTAAACAAACAAAAATCGTTGCGTCCATTTCAGATTTGCGCTGTGAAGTGGATTTTATCAGAGATCTTTTTAATGCAGGTATGAACGTCGTTCGTATGAATACTGCTCATGCCAGCCGTGAAGGATTTGAAAAATTGATATCCAATGTGCGCGAAGTGTCTAACCGCATTGCAATCCTTATGGATACAAAAGGTCCTGAGGTGCGTACTACAGCCAGCGCTGAAGGTCCTATCGATTTTAAGATTGGTGATAAAGTGCAGATAGTAGGTAATCCTGATCAGGAAACTACTCGTGAATGTATCTCTGTAACATACAAAAACTTTGTTCACGACCTTTCTGTTGGTGCTTCTGTTTTGATTGACGATGGTGATTTGGCTTTGACCGTTGTCGACAAGAACGAAACTACTTTGTTCTGCGAAGTACAGAATGATGCTACTTTGGGAAGCCGCAAGAGCGTGAATGTACCTGGTGTCCGTATCAATCTTCCTTCATTGACAGAAAAGGACCGCAACAATATCCTTTATGCTATTGAAAAAGATATCGACTTTATTGCTCACTCATTTGTCCGTAACCGTCAGGATGTTCTTGATATCCGTGAGATACTTGATGCACACAACAGTGATATCAAGATTATCGCAAAAATTGAAAACCAGGAGGGTGTTGACAATATAGATGAAATCCTTGAAGTTGCCGATGGTGTTATGGTTGCACGTGGCGACTTGGGTATCGAAGTTGCCCAGGAACGTATTCCTGGTATCCAGCGTCAGTTAATCAAGAAATGTATCTTGGCTCGCAAACCGGTTATCGTTGCTACTCAGATGCTTCACACTATGATTAACAATCCACGTCCTACTCGTGCTGAAGTTACTGACATCGCTAATGCAATCTATTATCGTACAGATGCGTTGATGCTTAGTGGTGAAACTGCATACGGTAAGTATCCTGTAGAAGCAGTTAAGACAATGGCTAAGATTGCAGCACAGGCTGAGAAAGACAAGATGGAAGAAAACGATATCCAGATTCGTCTTACTGCAGAGAATGCCGATGTAACAGGTTTCCTCGCAAAATCAGCAGTACGTGCCACTAACCTTATGCCTATACATGCTATTATCACAGACAGTTTCAGTGGTTTGACAGCTCGCAGCCTTGCTGCTTATCGTGGAAAACATCCTGTATTGGCTATCTGTTATAAGGAAAAGACAATGCGTCATCTTGCTCTTTCTTACGGTGTTGAAGCTATCTATATGCCTGAGAAAGCAAACGGACAGGAATACTATTTCACTGCTCTTCGCAAGCTTATCACTGACGGAGTTCTTTCAGGCAACGATATGGTGGCATACTTGAGTAGTGGTAAGGCAGGTACTAAGACTTCATTCCTTGAAATCAACCAGGTGAACGATGTTCTTGAGCACGCTGATGGCTATGTTCTTCCTAACAAAAACCGTTACTTATAATCAATAATGAAAGAAACGGACGCACTGGACGATTATATACTTCGTCACATTGATGAAGAAGGAGAATATCTGAAGGCATTATATCGGGCGACGCACGTAAAACTGTTGCGTCCCCGAATGGCTTCGGGACATCTTCAGGGACGAATGTTGAAAATGTTTGTACAGATGATTCGTCCGAAACAGGTGCTTGAGATAGGTACATACAGCGGATATTCCGCCCTTTGTCTGGCCGAAGGTCTTGAAGATGGAGCTATGCTTCATACGTTCGAGATTAACGACGAGCAGGAAGATTTCACACGCCCATGGCTGGAAAACTCACCATATGCCGACAAGATTAAATTCTATATAGGTGATGCCCTGGAGATAGTACCGACTATGGACATTACGTTCGACCTTGTGTTTATGGATGGCAACAAGCGTTATTACGTTGAGTATTACGAGATGATTCTCAAACAGCTTCGCAAAGGTGGATATATCCTTGCCGACAATACCTTGTGGGATGGTCATGTGCTTGAGGAAAATCCGCATCACACGGACCTTCAGACAATAGGAATAAAGAAATTCAATGACTTGGTAGCTACCGACGAGAGAGTGGAGAAAGTAATATTGCCTATGCGCGACGGGCTTACCATAATAAGAAAAAAATAAAAGATAATATGGAAACTACCAGACAAAACAAAATAGCCAGACTCATTCAGAAAGAATTGAGTGAGATGTTTCTGGTTCAGACAAAATCAATGCCGGGTGTGCTTGTTTCTGTCAGTATAGTCAGAATCAGCCCTGATATGAGCTATGCACGTGCATACTTGAGCGTTTTCCCTTCTGAGAGAGGAGAAGAGATAGTAAAGAACATCAATGACAATATGAAGTCTATCCGTTATGAACTTGGTAACCGCGTACGTCACCAGTTGCGTATCATTCCGGAATTGAAGTTCTTCATTGACGATTCACTTGACTACGTTGAAAAGATTGATAAACTTCTGAACGACTAAAAGTCTTCACAATTAAACAGTTTCATCGTGAATTTTCCTTTTTTTATTGCTAAAAGGTATCTGTTCTCAAAGAAATCGCATAATGCCATTAATGTAATTTCTGCTATATCTGTGTGCGGAGTCGCTTTGGCCACACTGGCCATGGTCTGCACACTTTCTGTTTTTAACGGGTTCCAGGATATGGTGGCTACATTTTTCACAGCCTTTGACCCACAGATAAAGATTACATCCGTCAAGGGAAAGGTCTTTGACGGTAGCGAGCCTGTATTTGCCGAAATCAGGACCATGCCTGAAGTTGCCGTATATTCCGAATCGGTAGAGGATAACGCCATGGTACAATACAAGGGACGCCAGGCAATGGCGGTAATAAAAGGAGTGGAAGATAATTTCGACAAGCTTACTCCGATTGACAGTATCCTGTTCGGCAGAGGAGAGCTTATTCTGCACGATGAAGTAGTGGATTACGCAATTCCCGGTCTTCAGTTACTTTCTACTTTAGGTACAGGAATACGTTTTCTTGACCCACTTGAAATATACGCTCCCAAACGTGGAAGCCGTATCAATATGTCAAACCCTATGAGCAGTTTCGTGAGTGACCAGCTCTTTTCCTCAGGTCTGACATTCACTGTAAATCAGGAAAAGTATGATGCATCATACATTATAACATCCATTGGTTTCGCACGCCGTCTTTTCCAATACACAAACGAAGTTTCAGCTGTTAATCTTCGTCTTACTCAGGATGCAGATGAGAATACCGTAATAAAGAAACTGAAAGAGAAATTAGGAGATGATTTCCGTGTTCAGAACCGTTACGAGCAGCAGGCTGACACATTCAGGATAATGGAAATAGAGAAGCTTATTTCATACATATTCCTTACATTTATTCTTATGATAGCATGCTTCAATGTTATCGGCTCTCTGTCAATGCTTATAATCGACAAGAAAAACGATGTTCAGACATTGCGTAATCTTGGTGCTTCGGACAGTCAGATTGTGCGTATATTCCTTTTCGAAGGAAGAATGATTTCGTTTATCGGTGCAGTGTCAGGAGTGATTATAGGACTTGCCTTATGTCTTATCCAGCAGGAATACGGTATAATATCTTTGGGAACAGCAGGAAGCTTTATCGTAGATGCATATCCGGTGAGCGTTCATGCATGGGATATAGTTTTGGTATTTGCTACAGTTCTGATTGTAGGCTTTATATCCGTGTGGTATCCGGTGAGATACCTTAGCCGCAGACTTCTGTAATCTTATTCGAGAGTTATACTCCTTACCTCCACATCTTCATGTAGGAATATTGAAGCCGATTCCTTGAATTTCTCTACTGATTCGGTCGTGAGAAACTCACATTTTCCGTTCTTGGTACATCTTGAAGCTATTTCGTCATGCCTGCATAGATAGTCTTTAAGGCTTGTAGCGACGTATTCCCCCTGTGTGATTATATTTATGCCTTCCGGAGTAAACTGCCTTATTTTGTCAATCAATAGCGGATAGTGCGTACACCCCAATACTATAGTGTCAATGTCCGCATCCTTGTCCAGCAGTTCGTTGATATATTTTTTTACGAAGAAGTCGGCCCCTTCAGAATCATATTCCTTGTTCTCAACTAAAGGAACCCACATAGGGCATGCCACCCCGTTTACAGTGATATCAGGAAACAGCTTCTTTATTTCCATAGGATATGACTCAGAGTGAATGGTGCCTGATGTAGCGAGAATGCCTACATGACGGCTTTTCGTGATTTCCCCTATACTTTCTGCTGTCGGTCTGATAACACCCAATACACGTCTTGAATCGTCCAGATAGGGCAGGTCATTCTGCTGTATGCTTCTCAAAGCTTTGGCAGATGCAGTGTTACAGGCCAGTATCACTAAAGGACATCCCATTTCGAAAAGTCTGGTGACAGCTTCCAAGGTAAATTCGTACACCACTTCGAACGAACGTGTACCGTATGGGGTACGTGCATTGTCGCCCAAATACAGATAGTCATATTCGGGTAATGCTTTTCTGATTTCCTTCAGTATTGTCAGTCCGCCGTAGCCGGAATCGAATACTCCTATAGGGCCTTTTATCAAACTTTTCAGATATGGCATATCATTCAAAATTAAAAAGTGAAGAACCTGTACACATCAGGTGTGTAGACAGATTCTTCACTTACGCTATATGTTTAATTTAATAATATTATTTTGCTGCCGGAAGTGTAGCAGGTACCTGTGGTACATATGGTGCAGCTGACAGGCTGATACCGAGGTTAGTCTTGATATCGTTTGTGATATCCTTAGCCTGAGTTTCGTCAACGTAAGGGATATCAGTACGGTTCAAGTCGAATACGAATATATAACCACCTGCTTTAGCTACAGTCTGAACTGATTTTTCCATTTCTTCATAGATAGGAGCCATCATGTCAGCATAAGCTTTCTGCAACTGCTGCTGAGCGTCCTGCTGGAACTGCATTCCTTTTTCTGAAAGTTCCTGAAGTTCTTTCTGACGACGTTCAAGGATGTTCTGAGGAAGGTTCTTCTGTTCCTGCTGGAATTCAGCAAACTTCTTGTTGAATTCGTCAGATGCACGTTTGATTTCATCCTCATATTGTTTCTGCAATGCCTGGATGTCTGTCTGAGCCTTAGCGTATTCAGGCATAACCAAGATGATTGATTCTGATTTGAAGTATCCGAACTTCTGTGCAAATATGCTCATTGGTGCAACGAGCATAAGCAATAATGCTAATTTTTTCAACATAACTTTAGTATTCTATTTTATATTATTAATTTCTTAGTTTATTATAAGTGTCTTTCTTTCGGTTGCAAATGTATAAAATTATTTTGAATATCCTAATTTAGAAAGGACTTCATTACTTATATCTATACGTGGTGATGCATAAATCATACTTTGAGCCGAAGCTCTGTCTATCACAGCATCATAGCCTTTCTGCGTAGCTATTTCTTTTACGGCATTGTATATAGCATCCTGTATAGGAGATATAAGCTCCTGTCTTTTCTTCATTGCCTCGCCCTGCGGACCGAAGTAAGTCTGTCTCAGTTCGGCTGCCTCTTTCTCCTTATTTATAATCTCTTCTTCTTTGGCAGTTCTTTGCTGGGCATTCATTGTAGAAGCTGTTTTCTGATATGCCTCATATAAAGCCTTTGCCTCTTTTGCCTTAGCCTCTACCTCGCTCTGCCATTTCTTCGACAGACTCTCCATCTGCTTGTTGGCCTGTTCGTACGAAGGTATCTGCTTCAGGATAAACTCCATGTCAATAAGAGCGAACTTCTGTGCCTGTGCTGTCATTAAGGTTGCCATAACAAACAGCAATGATAGAAACATCTTCTTCATAATTCTCGTGTTTTAAATGGTTAGTATTCTTATCCACTGTTTCTGTCAGAGAGTTCTGTTTTTAGAACTCCTGACCGATGATGAAGTGGAACTGGCTTCCGCTATACTGCATTGAGCCGTTTATCTTGTCGAAACCGTATGCCCAGTCGATACCCATCATACCAATCATAGGGAGGAAGATACGGACACCCACACCTGCTGAACGTTTCAGCTGGAACGGATTGAATTTAGCTACATCTGTCCATGCATTACCGGCTTCTACGAATCCGAGAGCATAGATACTTGTTGAGTTTTCAAGCATAAGCGGATATCTCAGTTCGGCACCGAGTCTGATGTATGCATAACCTTCGCTACCGTATGGAGTCAACGAACCGTTTTCATAACCGCGGAGAGCGATAGTTTCCGAAGCGTAGTTGTAACTGTAACCTGTCATACCGTCACCACCGACGTAGAATGTTTCGAACGGAGAACGTTTGTACTTGTTGTAGTGTCCTAAGATACCGAACTCAGTACGTGTCATCAGCACAGGACATTTCTGTATTGGCAGAAGTGCTGTATAGGTTTTTGCTTTGAATTTCCATTTGTGGTATTCAATCCACTTATACATGCTGGCAGCTTCTTCGTAATTGTCTTTACCGTATGTTGAATAATCCTTGTTGCTGAAGAGCGAGTATGGAGGAGTGAACGAAACAGAAGCCGAGAATTCCGAACCGTATCTTGGGAAGATAGGGTTGTCTGTAGAGTTTCTGGCAAGAGTCAGGTTCAGGTTGATATTGTTACAGTTACCAGTGTTCATATACTGTCCGTTGTTCAGCTTGATGTACAGGTAGCTCCAGTCCTTAAGCATGAATCTCTGGTAAGAAAGCTCAGCCGAGATAGTGAAATAGTCGTCAGGCCATCTCAGACGCTTACCCCAACCGATTGACGCACCGAACATCTTGATAGACTTGTCAGGGTCGTAGTAAGACTCATAGTTATTATAGTAGTTGCCATAATAGTTGTTGTAGTAGCTACCGTAACCGTAAAGCATGTTATAGTAGTTGTTCATGTAGGCAGAGTTGTAGTACTGGCTGCTCACGTCTGTCTGTACAGAGTAGAATGCCGACACAGAGAACGAAGTAGGACGCTTGCCTCCGAACCATGGGTCGAAGAACGAAACGCTGTATGACTGATAGTATCTACCGTTGGTCTGACCGCTGATAGTAAGAGTCTGACCGTCTCCCTGAGGAAGAATACCGCGGTAGTTGTCGTTCTTTCTGAACAGGTTGGCAAATGAGAAGTTTGTAAACTTCAGACTCAACTTACCGATGATACCTGTCTGACCCCATCCGGCCGAGAATTCTACCTGGTCGTTAGCCTTTGATTCCAGTCCCCAGTTGATGTCTACCGTACCGTCCTGCACGTTTGGCTGTACATCCGGCTGTATGTTTTCAGGGTTGAAGTGTCCCATCTGAGCAATTTCACGATAAGAACGTTCCAGAGCTTCCTTACTGAAGAGGTCGCCCGGACGAGTTCTCAACTCACGTCGTACGATGTTTTCATACAGACGGTCATTACCGTTGATTCGTACATGGCTGATAGTAGCCTGCGGACCTTCAGTGATACGCATTTCAAGGTCGATAGAGTCACCGTCGATGTTGATTTCCACAGGGTCGAGGTTGTAGAACACATAACCTCTGTTGTAATAGTTGTTACCGATGGCATCCTCATCGCCGCTGATACGTTCGTTCAGCAGTTTCTGGTTATACACATCACCCTTCTTCATTCTCAGCTGTTCGCTCAGGAGGTCAGAAGGGTAAACCGTGTTACCCACCCATGTGATATCTCTCAGGTAGTATTTGTCACCCTCGTATATCTTCATGTATACATCTACCGTCTTGTCGTCGTACTGGCTTACGCTGTCCGTTACAATAAGGGCATCGCGATAACCCAATTCGTTATACTTGTCTATAATGAGCTGTTTGTCAGCCTCATAGTTGCTTTCGATAAATTTCTTGGTACGGAACAGGTTGATAAGTTTACCCTTTTCGTTGGTTTTCTTCATCACCCTCTTCAACTTCTTGTCTGTCAGTACAGTATTACCGTCTATAATAATTTGATGAACCTTGATTTTTTCTTTCTTGTCGATGTTTACATCCACGTATACCTGTTCTGCATTTGCGGTATCCTCACGTTCCACGATGTTTACTTCGGCATTCTTGAAACCTTTCTCGTCGAAATGCTTCTTGATAAGAATCTTTGCACGGTCGATAAGGTTAGGCGTAATCTGGCTACCCTTTACGAGTCCCAGCTTTGCCTGCAGGTCCTCTCGCTCGCTTTTCTTCACGCCATAGAAACGTATGTCAGTGATACGCGGACGCTGTTTCAGCTCAATGTGCAGATATATCTTGTTGTCCTCAATCTTGTCAGCCGATATTTTAACGTCAGAAAACAATCCGTGTCTCCAGTACTTCTTTACTGCTCCGGTGATGTCGTCACCCGGCACAGTGATAGTCTGTCCTACGGCAAGGCCTGAAATGCCCACCAACACGTAGTCTTCGTAATTCTTCACACCTGTCACCTTGATGTCGGCTATCTCGTATTTTTTAGGCGAGCCGTTGTACAGTATCACAGGTTTGTCATTATCGGTATTATTGTCCTGGGCGAAGGCACTGCTGTTTGTGAAAGCCATGCCCATGGTCATCATAGTTATGAGTAAAAGACGGTATCTCATTGCTTAATATTATAATTGTTCACTTGTTTTTCCAAATCGGCGTTCTCTGCCCTGATAGTCGCAAATGGCTTTGCACAGTTCCTCCTCCTTGAAGTCCGGCCAGTAAGTGTCGCAGAAGTACAATTCCGAGTAGGCACATTGCCACAACAGATAGTTGCTCAGTCTTATCTCGCCACCTGTACGGATAAGCAGTTCAGGGTCAGGCATATAGTTGGTAGCCAAATGTTCATCTATGGTTTTGTCTGTAATTTCACCGGCAGACAGTTCGCCGTTTTTCACCTTTTCTGCAATTCTCTTCACAGCATCTGTTATCTCCCATTTGGAAGAATAGCTCAGGGCAAGAGTCAGACACATGCCAGTGTTGCGCGAGGTGTTTTCTATACATCTGTTCAGACGGTCCAGAACCTCCTTCGGCAGTCTTGATGTATCGCCTATGATTCTGAAACTTATATTGTTCTTCATGAAAGTTTCTTCTTCTATCGAGTCCATAAGCAGGCTCATAAGCGCAGCCACTTCATCCACCGGTCTGTTCCAGTTTTCGGTAGAGAATGTATAGAGAGTCAGGAACTTAACTCCCAACCTTGCCGATTCTTCCGCTATGACGTGTACTGTTTCCGCACCGGCCTGATGTCCGAAGGTGCGTGCCTGTCCTTTCTCCTTTGCCCAACGTCCGTTTCCGTCCATTATGATGGCAATGTGTGCAGGAATTCTGGTCTTGTCAATTTTTTCTCTGTATAGCATGTTATCAATATCTGTTTAAGTGATTTATTCTTTTGGCATAAGTCTGTTCAGACAGGTTCTTGTAGCAGTTCCGTCCTGCCAGATAAACCATATGAATGAGCCTTTATTGCCATTGTCTTCCACTACAGTAGAATATCTGCCTCTGTTGCGGTATTTAGTAAGCTTATCTATGCCGTTCTTATTTTCTGTAGGGAAAATCATATAATCTTCTTCTTTTTTCCAGTTCAATCCGTTGTCTGTAGATGAATAGAAATAGTCAAACTCCTCACCATAGGCAAATAACTTGCCGTCGTAACTTATCATGGAGATGTTACCTTGGTTAGGGCATGTAGTTGGATTGTTTGGTTGGAATTTAGTCCAGACTTTGTCGCTGCTTATGTAGCTGAATACATTAGCAGTTGTGTCAGTTTCGATAGGGTTATTGGCCATAACTACTGTTCTCCATATAGTACTGTTATGTGTAGATTTTGTAGAAATAGCAGAGAAGCGTTCTGATAAATCGTATTTGCTTACGAAAGAGCTTTCGCCATCAGTAACCGCTTCACCATTTGCGTTGATAGTTATAACTTTGTTGTCTGTTTTGTTGTAAGCCAGTAGGTTGCCGTTGCTTACAGAAATAAGGCTTTTTAGATTCGTAATGGCTCCTACTCGTTCGGAATTGTCAAGTACTTTGTATAACATTCCGTCTGCTACATAATAAATATAATTATTGAAAGCTGTTGCAGAGTAGATGTTGATATCTGTTCCTGTTACAGTAGAAGATATATCTTCCCATCCATCAATATTTCCCCTAAGAACATGTGCCTTAAATACTTTTACGCTATTTTCTGTCTTCCCGAACACATACAAATATTCATTCATATATACAGCCTTCTGTTCTGCAAAAGTCACACCTTCCGCAAACTTCTTATCCCCGAAATGTTTCCAAACCAGTGAGTCCGGATTAAGCTTATGAACATTAACTTTTACTGTATAAGGCTTACCGAATACGAATTTGTTCTGCAACTCGCTATAAGCCATAACCTTGAATGTTACCTCATTTGTGAAATCCAAAGAGTCGGCTGAGGTCCAAAGACTGTCTTTCCCGTTTTTATTTACATAATATATTGCGCCATTATCGGCCGAGATAGAGGCCAGCACCCTTGTTACGTCAACTTCCTTAGGAAGAGAGTCTTTATTGTAAATCTTTCTGTTTATCTGGTCGATAGTGAACGGAACATGAGCGTAGCTTATAGTATCTACATAGTCACTGTCATTCCCCTCTGAGTCCTTTCCATGTATGGTCTGATGAAGCGTACCTATAGAAAAAGCTTTAATGCTTGATTCTACAGGATATTCTATTTCAGCATAGTCACTTTTCAGACATGATGACAAAAAAGCAGTGGTAGCCATAACTCCGGCAACCAATGCAGGTAATATTCTTATTTTCATTTGCAAATGATTACTATGTTACAAGTTGCAAAAGTAGAAAGTTTTTTTGTCTAAACAGAACATTTCCTGTAGTTTTATATAAAATTATGGATAAACTGTCCGTTTTTATCGTCCAAATATCGAAAGTATAACATTTTAAACTGTATTTAAATGGTGTTTAAAAGTTATATGGATTGTGCGGAAGTCCCTTGTTTTTTATGCTGTAGCTCTTTATTTTAGGTTAACGGATAAAAACTCTTTCAGAGGGATTAATGCTTCAGAATTTAAGTCCCAATAGTTCGCGTCGCCAAAAAGCCAGTCACCGGAGCCCAATCTGTTACGTGATTTGCTGCACAACTTTTGTGCGGTTATGTAAGTGTGCAGTTTACCTTTCCTGTTTGGGGTATTATATAATTCGTTGCCGGACTTGTCTTTAATGCCTGAAACGCATTTCTCGTAATCTTCGAAACAGTCGAAAAACGCAGAATGCAAGTCGCGTCTTGCAGAGTATTCCATTAGAACTTCTACGTCGCCGTCGCTATGATTGTCTGGATATATGAAATATGGAAACGTAATGTTATGTTTTGACATTCCTTGTTCTATTTCAGCCTTACGCTTTTCGTATCCATATCCCTTTTCCTTGGTGTCTGCATCTGCAATGACTAAAACTTTATCTCCAGTGATTTGCGATTGTGATATCAGATTTATGTTCGTTTCATTAAACAGATTCCCGATGCCATCCATAAAAATAAATTCTATTTCTTTGTCTGGAAAGAAACCATTCAGAATAGCCATTAGGAAATGGTATTCCGGAGTTTTATTGTTTTTGGCTTCGATAAAAATTCTGTTCATATTATCTAATCTCTATTTCTTGATTGATGGAATAGTCAAGGCTCTCTAATGAATAGTGAAAAGCTTTCAATTCGTCATCCGGACTTCTAAGTAGCTTAAAAGCAGCAGCAGTGTCACTGAAATCATGTAATGCTGCATTTCGGAGGCCTATGATAGAATCAATGTCGTGGGTTGTTACAAACAGTTGGGTATTATTCTTTATGGCTGCATTTATAAGAACTCTCCATAAGTCGCTCATTACTGAATGGTGGAAACCGTTGCTGATTTCATCAACAAGCAGAGTGCCGTCTTTACAATCGTATATAGCGGTTAGCAGAGAAACTATTTTTCTTGCTCCGTCGCCCATCATGTTTACAGGAATACGTTTGGCAAGACCTATGTCGATAAGCATTTCCTTGTCTGTAAAAATGAAGTCTTTGATGCGTGGCTCGATTAATTTCAATCCTTCCACTATAAAACGTTCATCCTTGTTCTGTAGAATATTCTGTAATCCCTGTATGGATGCATTGAAATCGTATTTCGGACTTAAGTATGTACAACGCAAAGATTCTGTATAATCCTTGGCGATTAGTCGGGTGGCATTGCTTGGAGCCTCAGAGTTGAAATGCAATGAAGACGAGAACTGCTCGTTGTTAATCTTGAACTCAAATCTCAGCCCATACTGCTCCTCCTCTACATTTGAAAGGATGTTTGGGTCATCTGTATTGATGGAAATGTTTTTCTGATTTCTGACAAACAGATGAATGTTCAAGTCGCGTATTTCCTCATTCTCGGTCCGGATGTGGATAGGACGGGTCGAATCTAAGTTGTAGAAATCCAATTTAAGGTCATCCAAACGCGATTTGTTATACCCTCGCATTATGTTGACATTGATTGGGAGTATCGGATTTGATAAACCACTGGCCAGGAACAATGATTCCAATAAAGAGGATTTGCCGCAATTATTCTTCCCGAAGAAAAGATTAATTTGTCTGAGCCCTCCTATTGAAGCATGTCTTATACCTCTGAATCTTTCTATTTCGATTTTTTTAAACATAGTCCTTGAATACTCCAATTATGGTTTAGAACGCAAATTTAATCAAATATATGTATTGTAAAATAGAGTTAACAATGTTTTTGCTTCTAATATGCATATTTTGTTTTCTATTCTTCAGTACCGAAACACCCCGGAGCCGGCACATACAGCGGATGATTCTTGAAACCAATGTTTATCAGTTTTCCGCTGTCGGTCAGACGTTTTATTTGCTGCATGGCCATATAGCGAGTCATGGAGCAGAGTTCCTGTAGCTTTGGTCTGGTGACGGTCTTCTCCTTTCTGAAATATTCAGTCAGTAGAGAGTCGACTTTCTCATCCGGGATTGTTACTGAATGTTTTCCTGTCACCTTCTCCATTCCCGTTTCGTTTATACACTTCTGCACCCTTTCCATAAATTCCTTTTCCGGGTTGATATTGACCGATTTCAGCTCTATCTCCTTGCTGCTCTCCTCTCCGGTACAGATTCCGTTTTTAGGTTTCAGGCTGATGTCGAAACTGCATAATCCTTCTAACCTGACAATCTTTCCCTGCCCCAATTGATTGGCTATCTCGTCCTGAAAGGCTATTATGACGGCATTAATATCAGCTGATGTAAGTGTGCTTTTCATGTGGATATTGTCTACAATCCCCTTTGTGCCAATGGTTTGTCTGTCGCAGATTCTGATGTGGTATTCGGACTTGCTGTTTTCGCTTTTTATGTTCGGATTCTTGTAGAAATCAAATTTAATCTTTCCCATATTGTCTTTGTTTTATATTTTTTGAACTTAAAGAATTTGGTGCTGACTGTAGTCGGCAGCACTGCTCACTATAGTCGGTAATGCTGCCCACTGTAGTCAGCACCATTGCCCACTATAGTCGGCACCAAAAAACATCGGCTTGTTTTCGCCATGTCTCCGATATACAAAAGTACGGAATTAATTTCTTTTAAAGTCCGCCTTTATCCGTGTATTTTATATTACTATAGAAAAGTACTTTTGTATTAACAATTTCCGCCACACTTCTTCGCAATGCGTACTAAGTCTTAACTTCTTTTTTTATACACCTATGGTAACATATACTAAGCAATCCATAAGATTGCTGAACATATTTATGTGTTTAAAAAGAGAGGGTTTCTATTCGATGATGAATACACAGTAATTGAATATTTAAAGAATATCATTTATTCCCAGTTTGGCCAATTATTGGAAACTAACGGAGAATGATAAACTCAATTATGTTTTTAAGCCAAATATTAAGTTCAAGAACGAGATAGCTTAATATAATTTTGTAAGGAGTTGCGTAATCTCGTTTTTCTATAATACAAAGTGTAGATAATATGTGTCCTTACATTATTATAATGTATTAAAGTAATTTTTCTTATCTTTTTGTACTTTACTTATTTTACATTATATTTGTGAAACAGACAAATAATAATGAAATATCCTATAGGAATCTAAAGTTTTGACCGTATAGAAGGCGGTTATATATATCGATAAGACAGATATGATATATTCTTTAGCGAATGAGGGAAGTATATATTTCCTTCGTTGTTTGCGCCGTTTTAGAAAGAGCTTTCTTGTATCTACTCTGAAGAATTATTTTCTTGGAAGAAAGGGACTTCTCAAGGGGACAGAAGACAGAGGCATTGTAGAAGGAATGGAATGTATATCAGGTTTTTCATACGGATTTTAACCACGATGACTTTACACGAAAAGGTACTTTAATGGTATTACGTGATGATTTGTGAATAAATGGGATGGAATACGGTCAAGATAATTCTTGCTACAATTTAGTAGTTTATTTGATATTTATGTATTTAATAACTTTAATAATGATAGTGGATTTTGGGGATGGGTTATTAACTCAAGCATGATTTTTAAATTATAAGAAAAAAAGAGTATATTTGCAATTAGAAGCTTAAAAAATACTATTGATGGTAGAAACTGATTTAAAGAAAACATATGTGTCGCTTTTTGAGAAACACTATTCTAATTTGGTGTTTTATGCTACCCGTTTTGTTGACGAGGATGAAGCGGAAGACATTATTCAGGATGTTTTCTTTGAATTGTGGAATCGTAGAGACTCAGTAGAGTTTGGCGATAACATTAAGTCGTTTCTTTACCGTTCGGTATATACTAAGGCACTGAATGTTATTAAACATAAAAATGTGGTAGATAGTTATAGTGCTGAAGAAATGGAGCTATATAACAGTAGGATTGATTTTTATCAACCTGACAATTCTGATGTAATCCAGCGTATGGAAAATCTTGAACTCCGTAAAGAAATAAATTCTGCAATAAATTCTTTGCCGGATAAATGTCGTGAGATATTCAAACTAAGTTATATATATAATCATACCAATAAAGAAATAGCCGACGCATTAGGTATTTCTCTTCGTACTGTTGAGGCGCATATGTATAAAGCGTTGAAATTTTTGCGTGAGAAACTCGGGCATCTTGTTCCATATGTAATTCTGATAATCAAAATAATTTTGTCAAATTTACCCCCCCCCCGTGTCCTTGTAATTAGCTGGAAATAAGAGTGTTGCAGCGAGAAGCGAAGAGGCGTGTGGGCTTTCTGTAGTTTTTTTTTGAAAAAAGATGAAAATTTGCCTAAGTGTTTTTATACATCATGGTTGTTATATATGCGTAACTTTAAAAATATGACATATTATGATGTTTAACCTTAAAAAGGCAAACTTGTCGGACGAATGTTCGATAAAGGGTTCAAGAAAGTTTCTTGGGACTCTTCTGGCGTCGGCGTTATTGGTATCGCCATTCCAGCAATCTTTTGCTCAGATTAATCTTTCTATGAAAGGCTCCAATTTAGGTGCTGTTATAAAGGAGATTAAATCTCAGTCAAATTACCAATTCTTTTATGATGACGATCTGGCTTCAATGTCGGTAAGTTCAGTAAATCTTTCCAATGCATCAATATCTGAGGCTTTAGACAAGGTTCTTGAGGGAAAGGGAATCTCTTATGAGGTTGATGATAATGTGGTTTATTTGTCGAGGAAGGGTAAGGCAGATAATTCAGAAAGCCAGATTGCGGAACAGCAGAGAACTGTTTCCGGTAAGGTGGTAGATTCAAAAGGTGAGCCTCTTATTGGTGTAACTGTGCTTGAGAAAGGAACAACAAACGGTGCAATCACGGACTTTGACGGAAATTACAGCCTGGAAGTGGCCGGGCCGGCTTCAGTCCTGCAATTCTCCTATGTTGGATACAAGTCGGTGGAGTTCAGTGCGGCGAATTCCATTATAAATGTCACTATGGGCGAGGATACTGAAGTGCTTGAGGAAGTCGTGGTAACAGCGTTGGGCATCAAACGTTCGGAGAAGGCTCTTTCTTATAATGTGCAACAGGTGAATGCCGATGAAATCACTTCCAACAAGGATGTCAACTTTGTCAATTCTTTGAGTGGTAAGGTTGCGGGTGTCACTATCAACGCATCGTCGTCCGGAGTGGGTGGTATATCAAAGGTTGTTATGCGTGGTACGAAGTCAATCATGCAGTCGTCCAATGCACTATATGTAATAGATGGAGTTCCGATGTATTCGGCTAACAACAAGGGAGGCACGGAATTCGATTCCAGAGGAGCCACGGAACCTATAGCCGATATCAACCCTGAAGATATAGAGTCGATGTCCGTCCTTACAGGTGCGGCGGCAGCAGCACTTTAT
The DNA here is from genome assembly GCA_900544075.1 of uncultured Bacteroides sp. Taxonomy (GTDB): domain Bacteria; phylum Bacteroidota; class Bacteroidia; order Bacteroidales; family Bacteroidaceae; genus Phocaeicola. The sequence continues at coordinate 83,028 of UQTJ01000001.1, read as the reverse complement.
GGTTCCGATGCAGCAAACGGTGCTATTGTGATTACCACTAAGAAAGGCAAGGAAGGCAGGGTAAGGATAACAGTCAACAGTAACACGGAATTCACAAACGTTTTTGTGGCCCCTGACTTTCAGAACCGTTATGGAACAGGTAGCTCATGGTCGTCTGCAGATATAACACGCAGCTGGGGCGAGAGACTGAATGATTACAATTATTATGGTTATGATCCGGTAAGCGACTATTTCCGGACAGGAATAACGGGTACGGAGAGTATCTCGCTTTCCACCGGTACGGACAAGAACCAGACTTACGCATCCGCGGCTGCGGTCAATTCAAGAGGTATAGTTTCAAATAATAAATATAACAGATATAACTTCACGTTCCGTAACACGACAACGTTCCTTGATGATAAAATGACCCTTGATGTAGGTGCAAGCTATATTATGCAAGGTGACCAGAATATGGTGAACCAAGGTACATACAACAATCCTATCGTAGGAGCATATTTGTTCCCGAGAGGAAACGACTGGGAAGATATCAAGATGTACGAAAGGTACGACGCGACACGAAAAATCAATACACAGTATTGGCCTGTTGGTGATGCGGGTATGGTTATGCAGAACCCGTATTGGATAAATTACAGGCAGCTGAGGAATAATAAAAAGGACAGGTATATGTTTAATGCCAGCCTTAACTATAAGATTTTGGATTGGTTAAGTGTGAGCGGACGTGTACGTCTTGACAATTCAAACAATACTTATACTGAGAAATATTATGCCGGAACTAATACTCAGATGACAGAATTGTCAACACGCGGTTTGTATGCCATAGAGAAGAGTTCTGACAAGCAGCTATATGCCGATTTTCTGATAAATATAAACAAGAATTTCGGCGAAGACTGGTCTTTGCAGGCAAACGTCGGAGGATCATTTACTGATATGAGATATGATTTCTTGAAGAACAGGGGACCTATTGCCGATGAGACATTTGAAGGTGAAGTTCCTGGGCTGGCAAACGGTTTCTATGTTCAGAACTTGAGTACAAGGAAAACGCAAAAGTTGCAAGAAGGATGGAGGGAACAGACACAGTCTTTGTTCGCGTCTGCCGAAGTTGGATATAAGAGCACATATTATTTGACTCTCACAGGACGTAATGACTGGCCTTCACAGCTTGCCGGACCTAATTCCAATAGCAAATCATTCTTCTATCCGTCAGTGGGAGCGTCTGTCGTATTGACAGAGCTGATGCCTAACTTGAACAGAGATTACCTGTCGTATATGAAAGTGAGAGCATCTTTCGCCTCAGTAGGTACTGCTTTTGAAAGATATATTGCAAACCCGCGTTATGAATGGATTGAAAGTTCCGGACAATGGAGTAATACTACTCAGTATCCTATGTATAATCTGAAGCCGGAACGTACAGAATCATGGGAAGTCGGTTTGAGCATGAGATTCTTTAAAGATTTCAATCTTGACTTGACTTATTATAACACACTGACAAAGAACCAGACATTCAATCCTGAACTTGGAGTGTCCGGATATTCAAAACTGTACATACAGACAGGTGCGGTAAGGAACCAGGGCGTGGAACTTTCATTGGGGTATGAGAAAACGTGGAACAAGTTTACCTGGAACAGCAATTATACATTCTCTACAAACAAAAATAAGATTGTGACTTTGGCCGACAATGCCATAAACCCTGCCACAGGAGAAGCATTCTCTATCAGCACGCTTAATATGGGAGGTCTGGCTTCCACACGTTTCCTTTTGAAAGAAGGAGGCTCCATGGGGGATGTATATTCTAACATGGATTTGCAGCGTGATGACAAGGGGAATATATATATAGCCGATAATGGCAGACCGGTGACGGAAAAGATTGCTAATTCTGATGATTACATTAAGCTGGGAAGTGTGTTGCCTAAGGCAAATATGGCATGGAGAAACAGCTTCTCATGGAAGAACTTTAATTTCGGTTTCATGGTTTCTGCACGTTTGGGAGGAGTGGTATTCTCACGTACACAGGCTTTGCTTGATGATTTCGGGGTATCCGAATCGACTGCCGCAGCAAGAGACCGGGGGTATGTAATGGTGAATGGCAATGACCGTATTACCCCGGAAAACTGGTATCGTACGATAGGCAGCGGCGATGCTGTGGCCCAATATTATACTTATTCTGCCACTAACGTACGCTTGCAGGAAGCTTCTATAGGTTATACATTCCCGAAGAAGATGTTGGGAGATGTTTGCGATTTGTCTATTTCTCTTGTAGGACGTAATTTGTGGATGATTTATTGCAAGGCTCCATTCGATCCTGAAAGTGTGGCGTCAACGGAGAATTTCTATCAAGGTATAGATTACTTTATGATGCCTTCCACGCGTAATATAGGCTGTAATGTTACTTTAAAATTTTAAAATAAGAAAATCATGAAAAGTTTGATAAACAGTATAATTTTAGGAATGACGACAGTCGCCTTTGTTTCGTGTACGGGCGACTATCTTGAGATAAACTCTAATCCTTACCAGCCGGGCGACCTCACTCCTGACGGATATGGTTTGAGTTCGGCCATGAGTAATATTGCAGGGTGTGTTGTTTCTCCGGATGTAAATACGGCACAGTTCACCGATTGCCTTTTGGGAGGTCCGATGGGAGGATATTATGCCGATTCCAAGGTAAGCGGATGGGATAATACGATTTCTAACTATAACCCTACGGACAACTGGACTAACGTGTTCCTGAAATCGGATAGGATTATACCGGTTTTATATACTAATCTTACGGTGGTTGAAAAACTGTGTGAAGAATCAGGCGATGACATGCCTTTAATGGTGGCAAATATTATAAAGGTGGCGGCCATGAGCCGTGTGACGGATACGTATGGTCCGATACCGTATTCCCAGATAGGTAAGGACGGAAAGATAGAAACACCATACGATCCGCAAGATAAAGTCTATGACAAATTTTTTGAGGAATTGACAAATTCTGTAAATGCTCTTAACGCGAAACTTGTGGATAATCCGGATTACACTATCCCTTCTTCGGCTGATTATGTTTACAAGGGAGATGTGAAAAAATGGATAAGGTTCGCCAATTCCCTTAAGATGCGTCTAGCCATGCGAATTGTATATGCTGATAAGGAAAAGGCTCAGGCCAGGTTCGTAGAGGCCATGGATCCTGTTAACGGAGGCATCATGGAACAAAACGACCAGAATGCGATGTGGGATTATTTCAAAAGCAGCTCAAATCCGATATATGTAGCGTCACGTTACAATTCGGCCGAAGGTTCACTTACAGGTGGTGACAGCCATGCGGCGGCAGACATAATATGTTATATGAATGGCTATAACGACAATCGCCGTGAAAAGTATTTTGTCAAGTCTGAATATGGCTATCCTGAATATGTCGGAGTACGTAGAGGCATAGAGCTCAGCACTTTGGGGAAAAACGCGCGTAAGTATTCCGGAATAAATGTTGCGGAATCTGATCCGGTAATATGGATGAATGCGGCTGAAACATATTTCTTGAGAGCTGAGGCCGTTGCTGTACATGGTTTTACAAATCCGCATGAAACGATGACGGCGAAGGACTTGTATGAAGAGGGCATAAGAAAATCATTTGAACAGTGGGGAGCTGATTTGGGATATTATCTCGAGGATGGTTATAGTACGCCACAAACATATAACGACCCTGAAAGTGTGAACTCGTATTCGGAAAGACTGTCTGAAATAACCGTCAAGTGGAATGACGGAGCGGCGCAAGAGGAAAAACAGGAACGCATCATTATACAGAAATGGATAGCCAACTGGACACTCGGGAACGAGGCATGGGCTGACTATCGCCGCACGGGCTATCCAAAACTGATACCAGCTACGGCTGAGGGAAACAAGAGCGGCGGAAAAGTTGATTCTGAACTCGGTGCACGCCGTATGCCTTATCCGGCAGATGAATATGTGAGCAATAAGAATAACGTGTTGGAGGCGGTGTCGGAATATTTGAAAGGTGCTGACGAGATGGGAACATTTATTTGGTGGGATTGCAAACCTAAAAACTAATCTTACACTCAAAAAAACATTTATAATATGAAATCTATTTCAAAAATAATAATAGGTGCTGCCATTGCAGGTGGAACAGTGTTTTCCGCTTGCAGTGATTGGACCGAAAGCGAAGCGTTTAAGGTAAACGAAACTAATATCGAAGACCAGAATCCGGAACTGTATGCTGAATATCTGGCGAATTTGCGAGAATATCGCAATACAGACCATAAACTGGTGTATGCCTGGTTTGACAACAGTGTGAAACAGTCGTATTCGAGAGCCAATCATCTTACGGATATACCTGACAGCATTGATGTGGTGTCGCTGATGTATCCGGATAAGCTGGTAAAGTCGGAGGCGGCCGAGATAGAGCAGATACGTGGCGAGAAAGGTATGAAGGTAATATTCAATATCGATTTCGAGGCCATCAAGAGTACCTATGACGCCATGGTGGAAGATGCCACGGAAGAAGAACCGGTGACAATCGATTTCCACCAGTATCTGACCGACACCTTGTCTTATTCACTCTCTTTGGTAAAAAAGTACAATTATGACGGCATCTGCATTGACTATCAGGGGCAGGTGTCAATATACATGACAGAAGAGGAGAAGAAAGAGTATAAAGAGAATGAGAACAATTTCATTAACGTGATAAATGATTGGAAAGAACGCAATCCGGAAAAGTTGTTGGCTTTCCATGGAAGGCCTGAGAACCTTGTTGACGGAAGTTTCATATTGGATAAGTGCAGCGCGATATTCATCTCAAGCGAAGAAGCGGTGAGCGTCAATGAATTGTCCTATATCTTTAATGAGAGTTGTCTTGATTCTTATGCGGCCAAATATGGCGCCCTTGCCGATGTTGAAAATGATGGACTCACGTTGCAATCTTTTGCGGAGTGGGCGGCTATGCAGCATAGCGGAAATGACTTAGTGGCTGTGGGCGTGTATAATTTGTCAACAGATTATCATGCCTCAGGAAGAAATTATGAGAATGTTAGAGAAATGATATCAATCTTAAATCCTTCTGTTAAATAAAATCGGAGAACAATTATGAATAAACGTTTTATTAATAGTACAATCTTTGGAACATTATTGTTTGGAGCCGCTTTCCTGGCTGCTTGCAAGGACGATGTGGAGAACTATGACAATAGTGTTTACTTAGGCGAAACAGACAAGGTGGAAATGATACTTGTCGATATAGAAGCGGGCGAGGTTACGAAGCAAGGCACCGTAAGGACTTATCTTGCAAAGGCCCAAAACAGTGACGTGAAGGTTACTTATGGAGTGGATGGTAATTTGGTGGCGCGTTATAATGCCTTGAATGGTGATAATGCGGAACTTCTGCCGGCGGAGTTTTACGAAATCAATGACCCCTCAGTCGTGATAAAAGCAGGCGAGGTGACTGCTTCAAGCCTTGATATAAACTTTATTAATCTTGATCAGCTTGATTATTCCAAAGTATATGTGTTGCCACTTACCATCGTTTCATCAGATGTGGATATATTGGACAGCCAACGCAATATTTATTATGTGGTGAAAAAAGCTTCACTTGTAAACTGGGCGGTGAACATGAACAATAACAATCTGTATGTGGATTGGGAAAATGCTGATGTGGTGAACAATCTTACAAAGATGTCGGCAGAGGCATTGATAAAGGTTGATGGGTTCGCTGATGACAGGGATTCGAAGATTTCCACTATCATGGGAGTGGAAGGCAAGTTCCTTATCCGTCTCGGGGATTCAACGATACCGAGCGACCAGTTGCAGATCGCTGCAGACGGGGAGAATGTGACATCATCGGATTGGAAGATAAAGGCCGGTGTATGGACTCACCTTGCTGTAACGTTTGATGCGGATACGAAGACGGTGCAGGTCTATATCAATGGAAATAAGAAAACAGAGAAGGCATTCCAGAACTTTGCGGGGCCTGTAAATTGGGGTGTAAGATACGCCGAGGAAACGGAAACTGAAAGAGGGTTCTGGATTGGCTACTCATATGGAGATTTGCGTTACCTGGACGGCTCCATGGCGGAATGCCGTATATGGAACAAGGTATTGACGGAAGAGGAAATCAATTCAGCCAATCATTTCTATCGTGTCGCGGCAGATTCGGAAGGACTTGTCTCATACTGGAAACTTAATGACGGAGCAGGAAATACCGTTAAGGATTATACGGCAAACGGTAACGATGCAACGGCATCGAATGATTTGAAATGGAGTAATGTAAATCTTCCGGAGTAAATAGTCTAACTTTAAAAAATAATGAATATGAAAATATGTAATTTCAGCAAAATAAGTTTATTGGCAATCCTGCTTTCATGCGGCGGGTATGTCTTTACTTCATGCCAGGACACGGAATTTGATGCAGCTCCGGTTGATGAGAGTAATTACGAAGTATCACAAGACCAGATGGGCTACATCGCAAACAATGATGGCAAAATAAACTCGGCTTCATTGGAAGTGCAGGCGGGACGTCCTGCCGACATGACGCTGTGTGTGAAAGCTACAAAGCCTTCTGGCGCGGCATCCGATGTCAAGCTGGTATATGACGAGGAGGTTTTGAACAGTTATAACCAGGACACTGAAAACGAGTATCTGGCATTCCCGTCAGCGAACGTGACGTTTGAGGGCGGAAATACAGTAACGCTTCCGGAAAATTCGCAGAAATCAGGCGAGCTAAAGGTAAGTTTCACTACAACTGAAGATATGGAAGCGGGAAGCACATATGTCATACCGTTGCGCGCGGAAACCGCTTCCGGCTCTTTGAAGTTCGCGGAAACAGGAAGTACTTTCCTCATTGTGGTAAAGATAATTGAGAATCTTGGCGATAACTACAAGGGTGATGATGCCGTAAAACTGTTCAGCGTGATTGAGACCAACGACACAAATCCTCTTAACCACCTGTGCTTCACCTTGAAGAATACAAAGAAGTATCTGTTCGACTATGTGGTGCTGTTTTCCGACAATGTCATCATAGATGAAGATGGAAGCGTGCACGCCTTGGTAAACCAGCAGATTGTAAATATATTGAACAACAGGGAAAAATATCTCAAGCCGTTGCAGGACAGAGACATTAAGGTGATATTGGGCATAATGGCGCATCATACACATGCCAGCGTATGTAATATGCTGCCGGAAACGGCTGAGGTTTTTGCAAAGTATATTAAAAACATATGCGAAACTTACGAACTCGACGGAATATTCTATGATGACGAGTACGATGCTCCCGCAACTCCTACACCTCCTGGATTTTATGCGAATAAGTCTGTGGAAGCAGGAGCGCGTCTGGTTTATGAAATCAAGCGTGCAATGCCTGACAAGGTGAACATTGTTTATGCCATGGGTGAATTTATGGATATGAGTTCAGCCGGATGTACTATTGATGGTATGACAATAAATGATTACATAGACTATGTAATGGAGGATTATCAGTCTACCTATATGATTAAGTTTGAACGTGATTTTCCGGGAATGCCGCAGAGCAAGTATGGATGGCGTTCAAGCCAGTTCGCAAAAGGGTGGTGGAGAACTGATGAAGATTTAAAGGGCGTAAAGGATAGGGGAAACTGCCACTTCATTTTCGCCATGGATCCGTTCAGGGATTCATTTGATACGCCATATAAGAATGGTAGGAAGGATCCTTCAGGCAGTACACAGCTGGAAGAATTGAAAAGGATGGCTAGAATCTTTTACAATGATGAATTGGTATATGATGAAAAGCCATACTTGCCAGACCATAAATAATAAATATTATTGATAAAAATGTATAAAACAGATAAAAATGAAAAAGAAATACTTATATATCAGCTTGGCGCTTGTCTTGTCGGCAGGCTTGTATTCTTGCGATGACGACGATGCTCCGCTTTATCCGGAAGAAAACGATGAGCTGGTGGAGGTTTCGGACGATAAGTCGGGAATAACTGTCAGCTCGGAAAAGATTGACATAATAAAAGGTCAGACCAAAACATTCGAGATTACCGCCGGGGCGGGCGATTACAGGCTCTCAGTTCTTGACAAGACTGTGGCTGAGGCCGCTATTGAAGGAAATATAGTGACTGTAAAAAGTCTGGCTCAGGGCAAGACCGATATAATACTTTCCGATAGCAATGGAGGTTTCAAGAGTGTAAAGGTGGATGTTTATCTTACGGACAATCTTGTAGCGGATGTAGCAGAGGTCAGCATAGAACTGCCGTTCGGCAAGCCTTCGGAGAAAATCATTACAGTGACGGAAGGCAACGGGGGATATGAGGTCTCTTCTGCAAACAGCGATATTGCGACCGTTGCTGTAGATGGAACGGAGCCTTCCAAGATAAGAGTAAGCTCTTCGCAGGAAGGTGAAACGCAGATTACGATAACCGATTCGCATGGATTGACACTTACGCTGCCGGTAAAAGTGACTGTCAACAATTCCGCATTCAGTCAGGCTGAGCTTGAAGAGATAATGGCAAAGACGGATAAACAATGTGTTTTGTGGCCAGATAATGATTTTGTAAAAAAAGGAGCTAGTCGTGTTGCCATAAATAGAGATCTTAAATCAGAAGTAAATATGGGTGATATAGGATTAAAGCATACAGGTGTGTATCCTCGAGGGAGTGTAGATAATGCTTTGACGGTAGCTTTCAAAAGTGATATAAATTATGAAGTTGATAAAGAAGAGACAGGTTTCTTGTACATAAAAGAAGATTATGAATATGGAGATAATAACAAATATAAAGGAGCGAAAGATTGTAAATTCAAAGTTATAAAAAAAGATGCGGACAAACTATGGGCAGTTTTTTATGTTCAAATTGGAGAAGAGATGGTAAAAGGATATATGATACTTCCAATTTGATTTGAAGTTTTATAATAAGCGAGGGGCTATTAGCTGTACGTCGGGCTGATGGCCTCTCGTTTTTTATGCGTTCCTCTGTCTTTCAGAAACTTCATTCACGTGCCCGAGGAAAACTTGTTTCGTCCGTTCATAATCTATAAACAGAACCTTTGTCTATGAATAAAGAAAATAACGGGAAGTTTGCATGTTTATATAAGGACTGAAAACTTTTTTACACGGCATGAATGCAACTTTGTCTATTTATAAAAATATTCTTGGTCTCGTTTGCGTTTGCTGCTTGGGGGAGCTACCAGTTCCGAGGAAAGAAGTATTGCCAGTTGCCGGAATGTATTTGTTAATATTTATTCATTATTTATTCGTTTTAGTGGCCGATTGTTAACTAAAGTTTATATGGTTTAGTTTTATAATAATTTTCTTGTTTTTTTTTTTTTCTCTAAATACATTTGCGCAAACAAGACGACTGACTAATTTAAACTTAAAATTTTATGATTATTTATCGATGAAAAATACTAGCCGTCATTTAGAATTTTGATATAAATGAATGTGTGCTTATACTCTCTGTTTGTGCATGTACTTTCTTTTTGAAAGCAGATGCTGATAAGGACTTTTTAATTTAAACTAAACTATTAATCCATTTATTTTTTAACTTGTATTTCTTATTGATTGTGTATCAATAATTTACATTTTGTTCTTTTGTTATTTTTTTTATTAATCTTAAAATTTTCTTTATGAGAAACCGTTTAACATTGTTGGGCGCGATGTTTGCGCTCATGTTTTTCCACTCATGTTCGGATGATGTGGTGAATGGTGTTTTTGTACCGGAAAAAGAAGACGTGGACAGGGAGAAATCTTCCCTTACCGTCACGCTGGAAAACCTGGAGATTACCGAAGGGTTGGTAGCCGGGGTGCTGGACCGTAATATTTTTGACGAACATGGGGGAGTGGAGGACGTGTCGAAGTCCGATTTGTTGCTCCAGAAACCTGTGACCTCTTCAAAGGTGGAATTTGACGATTTGACCGCCTATTACAAGTCGAACATTTATGTCAACGTTTTTAAGGAAGAGGGAGATTTGTTTACTCCCGTCACTAACAGGACAAGCCAGTTGGAATATTTTGTCACTTTCGGCAGGGTAGAAAAGACCATCGATTGTGGGGCCGCTGACACCGACCCTATCAAGCAGACTGTCATCAGCGGTACGGTGCCTGCCGAATATGTGGGAAAAGACTTGTATTTGGTGCTGAAAGAGAACCGTGAGCCATTTATTGCTTCCATTCTGGCCGGAGGGGATATCGACGAAGGAACTTATGAGGAAAAATGCGCTTCGGAGGAAGCACAAGTGGAATTCGTGATTAACACTCCGTCGTTCGTCAAAAGCTATTCTGTCTTTCTGGTAAGCCCGGAAGAAGGTGTGCCTTATCTGGAGTATGCGCTACAGGACATAAATTACGATTTGACGGAGGTAAACTTCACTTTCAAGAAAGAAGAAAAGAAACAGATTGTGGTGACTGCTATAAGAGGAAAAGAGCCTCTTAATGACCATGAAGCATATTTGATAGAGTCTGAAAAATGGCCAGAGATAAAAGAAATTGTCGAGAAAGAGAAAGGCCGCCCCGAGGAAGGCGTGTATGTGGAGAAAAAGACAATAGTAAGCGGTCAAGTCGTATTCGAAGTATTCTGTACTGAAGGAGAGAAAGAATACAAGGTGTATATTCCGAAATGGAATTCCGGTTATTATGACAGTTATCATGATGCTGACGTGACTGTAAATTCCACTGATGCTACATATCCCGTTAACATCGAGTATCCGTATGAACCTGTCGGTGGTGGCGGAGGTATAGAGAAGACTGTGAGCATAGAAGTCACTCTAAATGAGTTTACTCAATGTAATTTTGGCTTTGACGGTGCTTATGTATATGTGTTGAATGATGCGGAAAAGTTAAAAGATGCAATTAATAGCGGACTTGGGGATTTTGAGGGCCTTTATAAATCGGATACAAAGGTTAATAGTATAAATGATTTACCGCTTACTTTTTCAATTAGTCAGGTGAAATTTAGCACAGACAAAGATATAGCGATATTTGTATATCCTATTATGGATTTTACAGATCTTGGCCAAAAGATTTCCATAGTACGTGAGCGTGGAGCGAATATCACAGATGGATTTAAGGTTAATCTTAGTAGGGAAAATTTTGAATATATTCCTTAATTATTTAATACTTAAGATAAATGAAAAGCAGATTTATTATATTCTTGCTCTCCATAATTGGATTATGTGGAGTAGCGAACGCCCAAAACATAGAGATAAAAGGGCAGGTGGTCGATAATCAGGGACTGCCATTGATAATGGTGAACGTGATAGAAGTGGGTACTACCAATGGTACGGTGACGGACATGGACGGCAACTATACCATAAGCGTGCCTGAAGGCTCTGTAATAGAATTCTCCTTCATAGGTTTTACCAGCATAAAGAAAACCGTTTCGGCCGGCATGTCAGAAATAAATGTCACACTGCTGGAAGACACGCAGGTGTTGGACGATGTGGTGGTTACGGCATTGGGTATAAAGAGGCAGGAAAAGGCTCTGTCGTACAACGTGCAGAGCGTTAAACAGGATGAGTTGACAAGGGTGAAAGACGCCAACCTCATAAACAGCCTGAGCGGAAAGATTGCCGGTGTGAACATACAGACCAGTTCTTCCGGAGTGGGAGGAGCCACTAAAGTAGTAATGCGAGGAGTGAAGTCGATAGAAGGAAGCAACAACGCACTGTACGTGATAGACGGTGTGCCGATGTTCAACTCTGTGGGCGAGGAAGGTTCCGGGCTTTATACATCCAGGGGCTCTACCGAAGGCATAGCCGACCTCAATCCCGAGGATATAGAGTCGATGACTGTCCTCACGGGAGCGTCCGCCGCGGCGTTGTATGGCTCTTCTGCGGCCAACGGGGCAATCCTTATCACAACCAAGAAAGGAAAGGAAGGCAAGCTGGAGGCCACATTCTCGTCTTCAATGGAGTTCGCCCATCCTTTTGTCATGCCTGAGTTCCAGAATACATACGGCAGTTTGCCAAACGCGGCAGTAAGCTGGGGAGAGAAGCAGGCTTCCACAGGTTATGAACCGACTGATTTTTTCAAGACTTCGGCCACATATACAAATGCCGTTACCCTCTCCATGGGTACCGAAAAGAGTCAGACGTATGCCTCGCTGGCCGCCACGAATGCCAACGGCCTGATTCCTAACAATACATACGACAGGTATAACATGACTCTCCGCAATTCAAGCTCGGCTCTCAACGGAAGGCTGAAGATGGACATCGGAGCGCAGTATATCATACAGCGCGACCAGAACATGGTGAACCAGGGTGAATACATGAATCCGATGGTCGGAGCGTATTTGTATCCAAGAGGACTTGACTGGGCCGACGCCAAGTATTTCGAGATGTGGGACGAGGAACGCGGCCTGCTTACCGCAAGCCCTTTCCCACAGGGTGACTATACGATGCAGAATCCTTATTGGGTGGCGTACAGGAACATACGCACATCGGAAAGGAAGAGGTTTATAGTTTCATTGGGACTGTCTTATCTGATAAAGGAATGGTCGCCGTCCGAGAAGTGGGATATAGCCGCCAGATACAGGATAGACAGAACCAACCAGGAGTATAAGGACAAGCGTTTTGTCGGTACTGTGCCGACGCTGCTTGATGGCGGAACGAAAAACGGTTACTTCGGCTTGGAAAATTCCACCGACATGCAGAACTATATAGATGTGCTGACAAATCTGACTAAAAACATAGGTGAGGATTATACACTGGCACTGAACGTAGGAGCCAGCCTTACCGACCAGATAAACGATGCACTCATCAACCAGGGACCTTTAAGGGAAGACGGACTGCCGAACGTGTTCAATGTACAGAACATAGAGCAGGGAGCGCAGAAAGCGCAGTTCTACCAGAGAGGATGGAGGGAGCAGACCCAGTCCGTGTTTGGAAGCATGGAAGTCAGCTGGAAAAGATTGTTGTTCCTCACCGTGACAGGACGAAACGACTGGGCTTCGCAGTTGGCAGGCTCGAACAATAAGTCTTTCTTCTATCCTTCAGTAGGATTGTCAGGGATAATCACCGACATGCTTTCGGAGGAACTGAGAAACAAAATGTACAACTCCCTCTCGTTTGCCAAAATGAGGGTGGCTTATGCACAGGTGGCATCCCCATTCCAAAGAGGGCTTACAATGCAGCTTAATACTTTCAGCCAGGACGACAAGAAGTGGGTGAAAGAGGGATATTACCCGTTGAAGGAACTGAAACCGGAACGCACCAATTCTTTCGAAATCGGATTGACCACGAAATGGATACGTAACATACTGAACTTTGACATTACTTATTATAAGACTAATACGAAAAACCAGACAATCAGGGCTGCCATGTCCGCTTCATCAGGATATAACTATACTTATGTGCAGACAGGTAATGTGCAGAACCAGGGAGTGGAAATAACCTTGGGCGCGACGGTTGACTTCGGGAAGAAGTTCACGTGGGATACCAATCTTACATACGGATATAACAAGAATGAGATAAAGGAACTTGTGGCAAACGTGAAGAACCCTCAGAATCCGAGCGAACCGTTGTTTGAAAAGGATGAACTTTTGAAAGACAATTTCGGTAATGCCCAAGTTATATTACGCCCGGGCGGTACATTGGGAGATATTTATGCCAAGACAGACTTCGTGAGGGACGCTTATGGAAACATAGATGTATCGCAGGACATAAAGCCAAGGCAAGAGTATCTTAAACTTGGCAGCCTTTTGCCGGATGCCACTATGGGATGGAGAAATGATTTCAGATACGGAAACCTTAACTTCGGATTTATGCTTTCGGCCAGATTTGGAGGTATTGTGATTTCGGGAACGCAGGCTGCAATGGATTATTCGGGCGTTTCTAAAGTCACAGCCGATGCCCGTGACGCCGGCGGAGTTAATCTTGCTCCGGGTGTGGTGGTTCCGGCACAGACATATTATCAGCTGCAAGGCAGGCCGAAAGACTATCTGACACAGTATTATACTTACAGTGCGACAAATGTGCGTCTGCGCGAAGCGTACATCTCATATAATATCCCCAGGAAATGGCTGGGCAATGTCCTCGACTTGTCTGTATCATTAACAGGAAAGAACCTGTGGATGTTGTATTGCAAGGCTCCGTTTGATCCGGAGGCTGTTTCGTCCACAGGAAATTACGCTCAGGGACTTGACTATTTCATGTTGCCGTCGCAGAGAAGTTTCGGATTTAGCATAAAGGCTAAGTTTTAAGTAAAAAAAACTGATATGTGTAACAGACTAAAAATTTAAACCATGAATAAACTCTTTTTATTTGGCATATTGACAGGTATGGCTGTAGCGGGCTGTACTGACAACTTTGAAGAATATAACAGCGACCCATATGGCGTGACGGACGAGGTGCTGGCTTCGGGAGGTATAGCCGAACAGGTTGCCAACGATTGCGGAGTGCTGGCCGGAATTGTAATACCGCTGCAGGAAAACTTGTACCAGCAATCAATCAGTCTGGGCTGTGAAACCCTTTCAGGATATATGGGACAGACAAAACACAGCGATATAGGACGATATAATTATAATGCCGGTTTTATCGAATATCCATTTACGGATGAGGAGTCTTTGCCGAAGGTCATAAAGCAGTATAACTCGTTGTCGCTGGCCACTAATGCCAGTCATGACAATGCTTTTTATGCGTGGGGAACCATACTAAAGGTGGCTGTGCTGCATAGGCTGACAGACATGTACGGGCCGATACCATATGAATTTTCAGGGACTGAGGCACAGAAACCATACCAGACCCAGGAATATATTTATAGGAAAATGATTGAAGAACTTACATGGTCGGGTGAAACTTTGTCAAAAACGGTTTTATCTTCTGTTGAGAAAAGTGCTTGGCTTACACATGACGACATTTATAGCGGTGATTTGGACAGATGGGTGAAGTTTGCCAACTCGTTGAAATTAAGACTGGCCATGAGAGTTTCCGGCAAACTGCCGGATGAGGCAAAGAAATGGGCAGAGGAGGCTGTAGCCGCCGGCGTTATGGAAAGTAATACGGAGAATGCAATGAAGCAGACGTCTGATAATCCTTTTTACAAGATGAGCAATAACTGGGGCGACACAAGATGTGGTGCCGATATCATATCTTATATGAACGCGTTTTCCGATCCTCGTAGGGAAGCTTATTTTGAAAAAACAAACAGAACCGGCAATGACGTGTATTTCGGATTGAGGGCAGGTGTCGAACTGCCGGCAAAGGAGGAACTGATAAACTCGTCTTCGAACATTTACTCAAGACCGAAGGTTAGTGTGTCTGATCCGATAGTGTGGATGAATGCTTCTGAGGTTTACTTCCTGAGGGCTGAGGGAGCACTGAAAAATTGGAATATGGGTGGTTCGGCAGAGGAGTTTTATGTGAAAGGCATAGAATTGTCAATGAATATGCATGATGTGCCTATAGGAGACTATCTGAACAATGAAGCTAAGAGAGGCGCATTCTCCGACAGCGAATATCCTAAATTCAATAATCCTTCTTTTTCGTCTGATATTACGGTAAAGTGGTCGGACAACGATAATGATAATCTGGCCAAAATCATTACCCAGAAATACATAGCAATGTTTCCATACGGTAGTGCCGAGGCATGGGCTGAATGGCGACGCACGGGATACCCGAACTTATTGCCGGCTGTGGATTATAACCATGACGTGAATAATATAAAGAAGGACGATTCCGGAGCCGACATGTTTGGATACAGGAGATATCCGTTGCCGCAGATTGAGTATTCGGTTAATACAACCAATGTAGAAAACGCCATAAAGGAGGATTTGGAAGGTAATGACAGTCCGAACACTAATGTATGGTGGGCAAGAAAATGAATGTAGTTAATATTTAAAATTGGAAGTATGAAAAATATCATAAAAATAGCATGTCTTGGAATGCTCATGGCAGGATGCACGGAAATTGAGCCGTTGGAGATGACTGTCGCGTCTGCCGAAAAGAATTTGGAGGAAATAAAGAACTATAAATCAACAGAGCATTATATCTCAGCCGTGTGGTTCTCCAACTGGAAGGCCGACGGGAATATGGGCTCTTATCTAAGTACTTTGCCGGACAGTCTTGATATGGTTATCCTGGAAGGCGAATATGAGGAGCTTTCGGAAGCGCAGAAGGCTGACATCAAAAGTGTAAGGGAAGACAAGGGCACGAAAGTATTGATGAAGGTTGATTTTGATAAAATATACGAACAATACGTCGCCGCTATGGAAGAGGCCGATGAAAGAGGGGAAGAAATAGCGGAAGAACTGGCTGCCGGCGAGGACAGGGAAGTGACGATGGAGGATATAGACAAGGCCGTAGAACAGGAAAGACAGAAGGTGGCGGATGAATATTCCGGCATTGGAGATGTCGTTATGGATAATTCTGAAAAGAATATTTCCGAAGCCGGATTTGACGGAATGACCATTGCCATAACAACAACGGGCGATACATTCTTCAAGGAAATAGTGAATGGCTTTATTGGAAAAGCAGGTGAAAGGGTGAAGAACGCCGGAAAAATCCTTGTTTTCGAGGGAAATCCGGGATATGTAAGTAATGCATGCGGCTTGTTTGATTACGTTGTCAGCACAACTCATGGCAATGACAGGCTTTCCGAAGTGCAGGAAGCGTTCGACAGCTTTATGTTGATGGAAGAGGCCCGTCCGGAGCAGTTTATACTCTACTTGTCATTGGAGGATGATTCTTGGGAAACCCCGTATGAGGATATATTGTCATCCGTGGAAGTGACAGAGGAGAAATACAAATCATTAGGTTTATGGAAACCTCTTGGAGGGCAAAGGACAGGCGGACTGGCTATCAAGGGGGTTGAGAATGATTATGAAAATAATTATAACATCTTAAGACAGACTATACAATATCTAAACCTTAAATAACGAATATTATGAAAAGATTATCAATAATAAGTTTTTTGATTTTGTTGTTGTTCCAGACCGCTTGCCGTGAAGAATTCGGGAAGACTTTGTTCGGCCCGGACAAGACCGTGGCACCTGAAGAGACGACGGATAAGAAACTGGTGTTTGTGAATACGACTGAAGTGTCGGACATTTCTTCGGCAGGAGAGATAACCGTTGATCCTGTAGATGTGATTTTCTCTTCAGCGCAGCCAATAGGTCAGACAAAAGACGTAACCGTATCGGCAAAATTGAAAGATGGCAAGATGAGCATGGATAACGTGTTCTATCTGAATGTTTTGGAGGAAGAGACAATACTCTCCACATTTAAAGATAATGCAGGTTACGGAGTGGACTTTCTGCCGGAAACTGCATATAAGCTGGTGAATGATATGGTGGTGTTCGAGAAGGATGGCAAAAACGCTGTAAACAGTTGCTCAATCCGTATAACCAATAGCCAATCGCTTCAGATCAATAAGGACTATTTATTGGCGATACAGTTGGAAACTGTTCCCGGTTTCAATATCGAGGAAACCAATAAGATAGTTTTCATACATGTTAAGAGGAAAGGTGGTTCAGGAGAAATGGAAGGGGCTGCCGACTTCAGACCGATGTCCGGCGATGACAAATTGGATGCTGACGGAGTGGACAAAGGCATCAACAGGAATAACTTGTATTATGAGACAGACGAAATTGATGGTCTCAATAGCTTGTCGGCATGTACGATAGAAGGGCTGATTTATGTTGATTCGTTTAAGGACGAGAGCGAAAGACAGGATGGAACATTGGGTGGCATATCAACGTTGTGGGGATATGAGGAATCTGGTAGCAAAGTGAATTTCCTGTTGCGCTTCGGTGATGCCAGCGTTTCTACAAATATGTTGCAGCTTGTGGTGAACGACAATAAATATATCATAAATTATAAGTTTAAAGAAAAGAAGTGGTATCATGTCGCAATGACTTATGACGGAACGGAAATCAAATTCTATATAGATTATAGGGAACGCTTCTCTACGAACTATTCCGGAAATATAAGTCTTGCAGGCAATTCGTTCAATTTGGGCCAATCCTTCAACCAATGGAGAGGGTTTAATGGCAAGATGTCGGAGGTAAGGATATGGAATGTTTCCAGGACTATGAAAGAACTGAAAGACAACGCCTTGGATGTCATCAGTCTGGATGAGGAAAAGAGCAAGCTGTTGGCTTACTGGAAGATGAACAAGGCAATGGTAGGTTCCGATAATAAAATGATTGAGGACATCAGCGGAAATAACTGCCATATTACGGTGAAACGTCAGGGAGCAAGTGGCTCTTCTGTAGAACCGGTTGTGGTAATTGATAATGATATTGATATTAATATTTAAAAAAATAAAGTTATGAAACTATATAAATCATTGTATCTTGTAATGTTATGCGTCTCGGCCATTTTTATCGGCTGTAAAGAGGATAACCTCACGGCGGAAGTACCTGAAGCAGGTAATGGCCGGCTTGTCGGCGATCTTCAGTTCGTATTGCCCGGCGAGGAGAATAGTATAAGCCATAGGTTGTCAGGCGAGGAGATTGTTTTTGAACTAAGGCAGGGAAAGAATGGCAGCCGGGATGTCGTGGCGGAATTTGACGACTCGGAAGAGACTTTGGCTGAACTCACGAAAAAATATGCTGATTTTAAAGGTATAAGTTTGTATAAGTTGCTTGACAGGGATAAATATACTTTGCCGGAATCAGTGATTATGAATAAAGAGCAGACTAGTGTCACGATATCAATAAAGATAAACAATCAGGATGACGGTACGTACGTACTGCCTCTTGTGTTGAAGTCCGGTGATGAGGAAGTGGGATTGCAGTTTGTTGAGATTGTCAACTCTGAAGCTTTCAACATAGATATGACATGGGTGGACAGGACTCCTACAGTGGAAGAGCCAAGAATTGTGGCTATAGTAGAGGCCACAGAAAATGATTTGCGCAATATTGGCAATTATATGCTTTATCCTTATGGTGAAAGTCAGCCGGAAAAGAAACGTCCGCTGTTTGACATGGCTGTAATATTTTCCGCGAATGTTAACTTTGATGAGTTCTCATGCAAACCGGTATTATATTATAACGAGGATGTGAAACGTATATTGGATAATATTGATATATTTGTAAGACCTTTGCAGGAAAAGGGAATCAAAGTATTATTGTCCATTATGCCAAACCATCAGGGAATCGGTTTTTCGAACCTTGATATCAGTAATGACCGCAAGATGATAAAGGATTTTGCGGCTGACATTAGCTCAGCGGTAAGTAAATACGGGCTTGACGGAGTGATGTTCGACGATGAATATGCCGACTATCCTGCATCATTGGAAGCAGTACAGCCCGGAAGACCTATGATACAGATGGGTAGCTTCCATTTCCTGATAAAGGAACTGAGAGACCTTATGCCTTACGTTGAAGGACAGCAATGGAAAGACAGGAAGAATATTATAACCATGTACAATATAGGCTACAATAGTAATTCCAGAACCGGTGAGAGGGGATGGTGCTTGTTCAGCAATGACTTTGATTATATAAAGAACGGAGATGGTAAATGGAATGATGATGATATGAGCGAAAGTCGTAAGGCTGTAAGGGAATGGGTGAAGAATCCGGAGAACCAGCCTGTGCTGGACGAACTGTCTGAGATAAAAGTAGGTGAATTGCTTGATTATGTTTGGAATGCCAATTATCAAAAAGCAGATAATTATAATCAATCAAACGAGGGAAACAGACTGGATGGAACTTGGATTGCAGGAATGGACGCAGAAGTGGCAAAACAGAAATTCGGAGTAGCTTCTTTTGAAATGAGCCTTGAAGCCGACCAATATGAGGGAATAAGGCATGTAAAGATTTACTGGGAAGAACCTGACGGTACAGGAAGCGGGACTCGCACCGAGTCTAAAGGAGAAACTTTGAAAACGCAGAAAGAATCCGGACAGACATCAATGATAACGTTTAATGTACAGTATGTGCCGGATACATGGAAAGATTCTCCTTTTACTAATATTTATTTACAGGATTATGAAGGTTTCTTTAAGGGATTAGGAAATACAAACTCACCAGTGGTGGAATTTGAGGGTACAAATTATGATACAATGACACCATCATACCTGAGATGATGGTAAGCTATGTGTAAATTAAAAGAAAAGCAGAATGAATAAATCGGTCATGGTAATTATGCTTGTTTGTATTGTCTTGTTGAGCGGATGCAAACAGCAGGCAACTAATGTTTATTCTCCTGACGGAGATATAAGTTTAAGTTTTTCAACGGATAATGATGGAAAGCTTTTATATGAGATAAAAGTAAAGGATTCATTGTTCGTATCTCCTTCAGCGATGGGCTTGGTGGAGAAGAGTGGATTGTCGCTGTCCGACGGACTTGAAATTGAAAATGTTGATTTTAATTCCGCAGATGATACTTGGACCCAACCTTGGGGCGAAAACAAGACTATACGAAACAAGTATAATGAAATGGCTGTTTTGCTTTCCGACGGTAGTACTGTTGGCCTGACAGTACGTTTCAGGGTCTTTGACGACGGTGTAGGTTTCAGATACGAGTATGATGTCCGTAATGTTGACAGCTTGTTCATCACCGACGAGCTGACAGAGTTCAATATTGCCAACGACGGAGTGTCATGGTCTATTCCGGCTAGTTTCGAGACCTATGAACTGCTTTACCGTACTTTGCCGATAAGTGGAATTGACAATGCCAATACACCTATGACATTTAAATGTGGCAGTGTATATGCAAGTATCCACGAAGCTGCGCTGACGGATTTTCCTGAGATGACTCTGAAACATACTGACGGCTGCCGCTTTAAGGCAGAACTCGCTCCGTGGCCGGACGGGGTAAAGGCCAGGATAGCAGGAGGAAAGTTCGTCACTCCATGGAGGACAATACAGATAGGCGGCAAAGCTGTGGATTTGATAAACTCTTCTTTGATACTGAATCTAAACGAGCCTTGCAAACTAGAGACCACGGACTGGATACGTCCGATGAAGTATATCGGAATATGGTGGGGTATGCATTTGGGAGTAGAGACGTGGTATGACGGCAAAAGGCATGGCGCGACTACGGCAAACGCGAAACGTTATATAGACTTTGCTGCCGCAAACAATATAGATGCTGTAGTCTATGAAGGATGGAACAAAGGATGGGAAAACTGGGGAGGCTCGCAGGAGTTCGACTATACTGCTCCTTATGACGACTTCGACATAAAGGAAATAGCCGATTATGCACGTAAGAAAGGCGTAAAGATAATAGGCCATCATGAGACCGGTGGAAATATCCTTAATTACGAACGTCAGCTTGACGATGCTTATAAATGGTATTCCGATATGGGTATAAACAGTGTAAAGACGGGATATGCCGGCGGTTTGCCTTACGGCCATAACCATCACGGTCAGTTCAATGTACGTCATTACCGTAAGGTGGTTGAAACGGCAGCCAAATATCATACAACGCTTGATGTCCATGAACCGATAAAGGATACCGGTATCCGGAGGACTTACCCAAATATGATGACCCGTGAGGGAGCAAGAGGTATGGAATGGAACGCCTGGAGCGACGGTAATCCTCCTTCGCATCATGTTATGCTTCCTTTTACCCGTCTTCTTGGCGGTCCTATGGATTATACACCGGGGATTTTCGACATAACATACGAACGCATAAAGAATTCTCCTGATAGGAAGCAATGGAACATGAAGGACAGTAAGGACTGTCGTGTAAATACCACATTGGCCAAGCAAATCGCCAACTGGGTGATATTGTATTCACCTCTTCAGATGGCCTCGGATATGATTGAAAATTATGAAGAACATCCGGCTTTTCAGTTCTTCCGTGATTTTGATCCCGATTGTGACTGGTCGAAGGCATTGGAAGGTGAGCCGGGTGAGTATGTAGTAATAGTAAGAAAAGCAAAGGATAAATATTTCCTTGGAGCGGCAACAAATGATGATGCTCGTGAGGTGGAAATATGTCTTGACTTTTTGGAGCCCGGATGTACTTATGATGCTGTGATATATGCTGATGGAGATGATGCGGACTGGGAAACAAATCCTACTTCCTATAAGATAACAAAGAGGCAAGTAACTTCAGAAGATAAATTACAGATAAAGATGGCGAGAGGCGGCGGTCAGGCAATTTATTTCCGACCTGCAGAATAACAATTAGTTTTAAATAGCGTTTAAACAGTATTTAAAAACCGTTTAAACGCTATTTTAATAAACGTTAATAGGGTAAGTGGAATAATGATAGTAATTGTTATTAATATAAAACAGAAATTTTATTTGTATGAAATATTTAAGTATTATATGTATGAGTCTTACTATGATGTCACTGTCATCATGTAACAATAATGTGAAGAATCAGGTTGAGGATTATACTCAGTTTGTAAATCCTTTTATTGGAACTGATTTTACAGGTAATACTTATCCGGGAGCACAGGTCCCGTTCGGTATGGTACAACTTAGTCCGGACAATGGTTTGCCTGGATGGGATAGAATTTCGGGATATTTTTATCCGGATAGTACAATTGCGGGATTCAGCCATACTCATTTGTCAGGTACCGGTGCAGGAGATCTCTATGACATATCGTTTATGCCTGTTACTCTACCGTATAATAAAGCAGAGCAGCCTTTAGGTATTCATTCTAAGTTTTCACATGACAAGGAGAGTGCATATGCCGGATATTATCAGGTATTTTTGGATGATTATAAAATCAATGTGGAATTGACCGCTACAGAAAGATGTGGTATTCAAAGATATACATTTCCAAAAGCAGAATCTGCGATATTTATAAATTTGAAGAAAGCCATGAATTGGGATGAAACCCAGGATTCATATATAGAACAAATAGATTCTGTAACTTTAAGAGGATATAGATTTTCAAATGGTTGGGCAAGAAATCAGAAAATATATTTCTATACGAAATTTTCCAGACCTTTTGATAGTGTAGAGTTTGACACTACAGCAATTTTAAAAGATGGTAAGAAAAAAGGCGTAGGATATATTGCTAGAATAAATTATAATACGAATGAAGATGAGCGGATTCTTATCAGGACGGCAATTTCAGGGGTAAGCATGGAAGGTGCGGAAAAAAATTTCAAGGCTGAAGCTCAAGATGATAATTTTGATTCATATTTGTCAAAAGCCAGAAAAATATGGAATGAGGCTTTAGGAAAGGTTGAAGTTACAACAGACAATCAGGATGAAAAGGTAATTTTTTATACGGCTTTATATCATAGTATGTTGGCTCCTACAATATATGGTGATGTAGATGGTGGATATTATGGACCTGACGGGCAAATTCATAAATCAGAAGGTTGGACAAATTATAGTACATTTTCTCTATGGGATACATATAGGGCTGCACATCCTTTGTTTACCATTATTCAGCCGCAGAGGGTAAATGATATGGTAAAGTCGCTTGTCGCTTTTTCCGAGCAAAACGGCAGACTTCCGGTTTGGAATATGTATGGATGTGAAACGGATATGATGATTGGTTATCATTCTGTTCCGGTAATAGTAGATGCTTATCTTAAGGGAATAGGTGATTTTAATCCTAATGTCGCATTGGATGAATGTGTAAAAACGGCTAATATAGATGATTATAGAGAAATAGGCCTATATAAAAAGATGGGATATATACCATATGATGTGGTAGATAAATATAACAGTGATAACTGGTCGCTGTCCAAGACATTGGAATATGCATTTGATGATTATTGTATTGCTAAAATGGCTGAAAAATTAGGTAAAAAGGATTTGGCTGACAGTTTCTATAAGAGGGCTTTGAATTATAGAAATGTTTATAATTCAAAATCTTCTTTTATGCAGCCGAGGGATAGCAAAGGAAACTTCATTTCTGGTTTTAAACCGGAAGAATACACTCCTCATATTACAGAAAGTAACGGATGGCAATATCTGTGGTCTGTACAACATGATATCAATGGATTGGTTGATTTGATAGGTGGCAAAAAACGCTTTGAGGAGAAACTGGACAGTATGTTTACATTTGTTCCTGAAGGAAATGAGGAACTACCTATATTCAGTACCGGTATGATTGGGCAATATGCACATGGTAATGAACCAAGTCATCATGTCGCTTATCTTTATAACTATACAGACAGTCCTTGGAAAACTCAGAAATATGTATCTGAGATAATGCATGAATTGTATAAAAATACTCCTGACGGTTTGTGTGGAAATGAAGATTGTGGACAGATGTCGGCATGGTATGTAATGAGTGCTATGGGATTTTATCCTGTTAATCCTGTTTCAGGAGAGTATGAAATAGGTACGCCTATGTTCCCTGAAATGAAAATAAAATTTGCTGATAATAAGATTTTTACGATATTTGCAAAAAATGTAAGCCGTGATAATTGTTATGTTAAATCTGTGAAATTGAATGGAAAATTGCTTACTGCTCCGGTTCTTAGGCATGAAGATATAATAAATGGAGGGGTATTGGAGTTTGAAATGACAGATAAGGCTGTGCAATAGAATGAAAGATATAATAGAAATGAATGAAAAGATAGGTATGGTTAACTATAAGATGATTTGGAACTTTTTCGAAGGAAAATGTAGCGATGAGGAAAAGAAGACAGTACTTGCGTGGGTAAATGAATCCAAGCAGAATATGGAGCAATTCTTAAAGTTGGAGGAAATTTATTTTCTAGGTAGGCATAATATTTCCGATGAAAAATGTGATAGGGCAAAACAAAAATTCCTGCAAAGGATAGAAAACCAGGAGAAAGGACGTAAGTTAAAATCAATAAGGCTATATAGTATAATGAGATATGCTGCAGTTTTTGTAGGTGTATTGGTGCTATCTATATTCGCTTATTTGCATTTTAGTAATGAAAATAATAGTATGATAAGGTTTGCTACTGCTGAAGGAGAAACCAAACAGTTGGTATTGCCGGATGGTAGTAAGGTATGGTTGAACGAGAATACTTCTTTGGAGTATCCTGAGAATTTCGAAGATGATATAAGACTGTTGAGTCTGAATGGAGAAGCCTATTTTGAGGTTACTTCTAATAAACATAAGCCTTTTGTTGTGAAGGGTTCTACTATGCAGATTGAAGTGCTTGGTACCAAATTCAATTTTAAGAGTAGCGACAAATGTAGAATAGCTGAGGCTTCACTGCTTGAAGGAGAAATCAAAGCGAGTGGAAATGCGAACGAGGGACTTATAACGTTGTCGCCAGGACAGAAAGTTGAGCTGAATACTTATACAAGACAAATGAAGGTTTCTAATACAGATGCGGAAATAGACGCTATATGGCATAATGATTTTGTTCAACTGAAAAATGCAAATATTTATGACATAGCCTTGATGCTGGAAAGAATTTACAATGTAAATATTGTGTTATCTCCGGAAATAAACAAAGGAAATACGTACTCTGGAGTATTGCAGAAGAAAAAGAATATAGACGAAGTTTTGGACATACTAAGTCATACAATTCATTTTAATTACGTAATAAACAAACGAAATATATTTATATCGGTAGAATAATAACCTTAAATAATTATGACAATGAATAAATTTTTATTCATGCCTTTATTGGCATTTGTATTGTGTACGTGTAATACTACGAAAATCACAGAAACAGATTATGCTAGTATGGTTAATCCGTTTATAGGAACAGGTGGACATGGACACACTTTCCCCGGACCTGTTGTTCCGAACGGAATGATACAGCCGAGCCCAGATACAAGAATCGACGGATGGGATGCTTGTTCGGGATATTATTATGAGGATTCTTCTATTAATGGATTTTCACATACCCATGTAAGTGGAACCGGATGTGCGGATTATGGTGATATCCTAATAATGCCTACAGTAGGAGAACAGGTTTATAAAAATCAGGACTTTTCCAGCCAGTCATTGCCATATGCATCATCTTTCTCACATGAAAATGAAGTTGCTGTTCCTGGATATTATTCTGTAATTCTGGATAGATATTCAGTAAAAGCTGAATTGTCTGCAACAAAGAGGGCTGCTATTCATAGATATACATTCCCGGAAAGTACGGAATCCGGATTTATTGTTGATATGGATTATTCTATACAGCGCCAGGATAATCTGGATATGCATATTGATGTATTGAGTGACACTGAATTATGTGGTTATAAGCTGACTAAATATTGGGCTTTTGACCAAAGAATATGTTTCTATGCAAAATTCTCAAAGCCTTTCTCATATGAGATTTATACAGATACGCTAACTGACAGCAAAGGGAAACAGCAGGCTTTGTATAAGGCATTGCTTAAATTTGATACAAAAAAGGATGAGCAGGTTTTTGTCAAAGTCGGTATATCGGCAGTAGATGTAGATGGAGCTAAAAAGAATGTTGAGGCAGAAATTCCAGAATGGGATTTTGATAAAGTTAAGACTGATGCTTATCAGGCGTGGAATAATTATCTGTCTAAGATAAATATCAAGACTGATAATGCTGATGATAAAGCTATTTTCTATACAGCATTATATCATACAGCAATAAGTCCTAATCTCTTTACTGACGTTGATGGACGTTATTTAGGTATGGACTTACAGATACACCAGGGAAATCCTGAAAAACCGGTATATACAATATTCTCATTATGGGATACTTTCAGAGCACTACATCCGTTGCTGTCTATTATTGACCCGGATTTGAATAATGATTTTATTGCTTCATTGTTGCTTAAGCATAAGGAAGGTGGAATTTTTCCTATGTGGGATTTGGCTTCTAATTATACTGGTACAATGATTGGTTATCATGCTGTGTCATTGATAGCAGATGCTTATACAAAAGGTTATGCCAAATTTGATATTAAAGAAGCATACGAGGCTTGTTTACGTGCAGCAGAATATGACACTACCGGTATAAAATGTCCGGATTTGGTTCTGCCTTGCCTTATGCCTAATGCAAAATATTATAAGAATACTTTAGGATATGTTCCTTGTGATAAAGACCATGAGTCAGTGGCTAAAGCTTTGGAGTATGCATATAATGATTATTGTATTTCTGTTATGGCAGAAGCAAATTATGATTTTAAAAATGCAGAGAAATATAAGGAGTATTCTAAGGCATATCAGATATATTTTGACAAGTCAACAGGATTCATGCGCGGATTGGATTCTAAAGGTAAGTGGCGTACACCTTTCAGCCCAAGGGCTTCTAACCATAGAAATGATGATTATTGTGAAGGAACTGCATGGCAGTGGACCTGGTTTGTTCCGCATGATGTAAAAGGATTGATTGAACTTATGGGAGGTAAGACTAAATTTACCGAAAAACTGGATTCATTGTTTACAGCAGATTCTTCTTTGGAAGGAGAGTTGGTTTCTGCTGATATCACAGGACTTATAGGACAATATGCTCATGGAAATGAGCCGAGTCATCATATAATTCATTTGTATAACTATGCTGACCAACCATGGAAAACTCAGGAGTTGGTTGATAGTGTTTTCCGCAGTCAGTATCACAATGCGCCGGACGGGCTTTCAGGAAATGAGGATTGCGGACAGATGTCTGCATGGTATATCATGAACTCTATTGGTTTCTATCAGGTATGTCCTGGAAAACCGGTATATTCTATCGGACGTCCGTTGTTTGATGAGGTTATCATTAACCTGCCTGGAAATAAAAAGTTTACCGTTAAAACTATAAATAATAGAAAAGAAAACAGATATATAGAGAAAGCAGTGTTGAATGGAGTTATACTTGAAAAGCCGTTTATCAATCATAAGGATATTATGAATGGAGGAATCATAGAATTTACGATGACTGATAAGCCTACACAATGGGGATATATTGCTGAAAATTAATTTTTAACCTATAAAAAAGACTAACCATGAGAAAACTTTTGTTACCTATATTTATGTTATGGGTTGCGCTAACTGTATATGCTAATAATTATGCTGATTATGTAAATCCATTAGTTGGTACACAGTCGGCATTTGAGTTGTCAACCGGGAATACATATCCGGCTATAGCAAGACCTTGGGGCATGAACTTTTGGACTCCACAGACCGGTAAGATGGGCGATGGATGGCAATATACTTATAATGCCTATAAAATAAGAGGATTTAAACAGACGCATCAGCCTAGTCCGTGGATAAATGATTACGGACAGTTCTCTATAATGCCGGTTGTAGGTAAACCTGAATTTGATGAGGAAAAACGTGCAAGTTGGTTCTCTCATAAGGGTGAAGTGGCTAAAGCATACTACTATAAGGTATATTTGGCTGAACATGATGTTGTAACAGAACTTACACCAACGGAAAGAGCCGCAATGTTCAGATTTACTTTTCCGGAGAATGAAAACTCATATGTGGTAATCGACGCATTCCATAAAGGAAATTTTGAAGAAAGTCCTTATATTAAAGTTGATGTTGAGAAAAACAGGATTTTAGGTTATACCACAAGAAACAGTGGAGGAGTTCCTGCGAACTTTAAAAACTATTTTATCATAGAATTTGATAAGCCTTTCTCTTATACAGCTACAGTGGCTGATGGAAAATTGGATAAGAATGCCAATGAACAGCATGCAGATCATGTTCATGCTATAATAGGTTTCAGTACAAAGAAGGGAGAAAAGGTACATGCCCGTGTGGCTTCATCCTTCATCGGTTATGAACAGGCTGAAGTTAATCTTAAAGAATTGGGTAATGACAACTTTGATAATCTTGTTACAAAAGGTAAAGATGCTTGGAATGAGGCATTAGGTAAGATAGAGGTAGAAGGTGGAAATCTGGATCAGTATAGAACTTTCTACTCATGCTTGTACCGTTCTTTGCTTTTCCCAAGAAAGTTCTATGAGATAGATAAAGATGGTCAGATTGTTCACTATAGTCCTTACAACGGTAAAGTCTTGTCTGGATATATGTACACAGATACAGGCTTCTGGGATACTTTCAGATGTCTGTTCCCATTGCTTAACATGATGTATCCGTCTGTCAATAAAGAAATTCAGGAAGGTTTGATTAATACATATAAAGAAAGCGGTTTCTTCCCAGAATGGGCAAGTCCAGGACACAGAGGTTGTATGATAGGAAACAATTCGGCTTCTGTACTGGTTGATGCATATATGAAGGGAGTAAAGGTTGAAGACTTGGAAACTCTTTATAAGGGGCTTATTCATGGAGCTAACAATGTTCATCCTGAAATATCTTCTACAGGACGTTTGGGATATGAATATTACAACAAACTCGGATATGTCCCTTACGATGTAAAGATAAATGAAAATGCAGCACGTACATTGGAGTATGCCTATAATGACTGGTGCATTTACAAATTGGCGAAAGAACTTAAGCGTCCTAAAAAGGAGGTGAATCTTTATGCCAAACGCGCAATGAATTACAAGAACCTTTTCGACAAAGAATCTTGCCTGATGAGGGGACGCAATGAGAACGGTGAATTCATGAAACCTTTCTCTCCTCTTAAGTGGGGAGATGCCTTTACAGAAGGTAACAGCTGGCATTATTCATGGTCTGTATTCCATGACCCACAAGGACTGATTGATTTGATTGGAGGCAAGGAACAGTTTGTTGTTATGCTTGATTCCGTATTCTCTGTTCCGCCAGTGTTTGATGAAAGCTATTATGGTCAGGTGATACACGAAATCCGCGAGATGACTGTGATGAACATGGGTAACTATGCACATGGCAATCAGCCTATACAGCATATGATATATCTGTATAATTATGCCGGACAACCATGGAAGGCACAGTATTGGTTAAGAGAGGTGATGAACAGAATGTATTCTGCTACTCCTGACGGATATTGTGGTGACGAAGATAACGGACAGACTTCAGCATGGTATGTGTTTACTGCATTAGGTTTCTATCCGGTATGTCCGGGAACAGATGAGTATGTATTGGGAGCTCCATTGTTTAAAAAGACTGTATTGCATCTTGAAAACGGAAAAGAAGTTGTTATCAACGCAGACGGAAATAATGATGCGAACAGATATATCAGCAGCATGAAGTTTAATGGTACAGACTATTCTAAGAATTATATTAACCATTCAGAACTGATGAAAGGCTGTACTATAGATATACAGATGGATAGCAAGCCTAACACAAAACGTGGTATAGGATTGTCGGATGCTCCATATTCATTCTCTAACGAAAAGAAGTGATTGTTATGAATAACGGAAGTACAAACCGTAAAAGCCCTATAGTATGGGTGCCGTCAGCATATTTTGCCATGGGACTACCTTTTGTAGTCCTAAATATGGTGACGGTGCTTATGTTCAAGGGATTGGAAGTCGATGATAAACTTATCACATTTTGGACATCATTGATTCTTCTTCCATGGACATTGAAACCTTTGTGGAGTCCTTTTCTGGAATTGTTTAAGACTAAAAAGTTTTTTGTCGTTGCTACCCAGATGGTAACAGGTATAGCCTTTGGACTTGTAGCATTATCTTTGAATCTTAACAGTTTCTTTACTATCTCCATTGCATTGCTGGCTATCGTTGCTTTTAGTGGCGCTACACATGATATAGCATGCGATGGAGTGTATATGAGTGAGCTGACAAACTCAGAGCAGGCTAAGTATATTGGATGGCAAGGAGCTTTTTATAATATCGCCAAGATTGTAGCTACAGGAGGCCTTGTTTATCTTGCAGGGTATTTTATTGAAACATATTCTTCAGCCGGGACCTTACTTGAAGCAAACAAAAAATCGTGGATGATGATTATGTTGATATTGTCTGCTGTAATGATATTATTGGCTTTATATCATATATTCGTACTTCCTTCATCGAAGAGTGCAAAGACAGAAGGACAAAGAAGTGGAAAAGAAACTTTATCAGAACTATATAATGTATTGTCTGATTTCTTCCGTAAATCCCATATCGTATATTATATCTGTTTTATTATATTGTACAGATTTGCAGAGGGGTTTGTGATGAAGATTGTCCCTTTGTTTTTGAAAGCCGGTAGAGATGCAGGTGGATTGGGATTATCAGAAAAAGAAATAGGACTTTATTACGGTACTTATGGTGCTGCTGCATTTGTCTTAGGGTCATTGCTTGCAGGATATTATATATCTGCCAAAGGATTGAAGAATACTCTTTTTACTTTATGCTGTATATTTAATCTGCCGTTTGTGGTGTATGCCTTCTTGGCTTTCTTCCAACCGGAGAATGGTTTGATTATATGTAGCGGAATAGTATTCGAATATTTTGGATATGGCTTCGGATTTGTAGGACTGACGCTGTTTATGATGCAGCAGGTAGCTCCCGGTAAACATCAGATGGCACACTATGCTTTTGCTTCCGGTATTATGAACCTTGGTGTAATGATACCGGGAATGATGAGTGGTTGGGTATGTGAGACATTGGGAGAATGGTTCAACAGGCCTGGAGGGTATGAACCGTTCTTCATATTCGTTCTGATAGCTACGATACCGGCATTTCTGATAACTTATTTTATACCGTTCAAGTATAATCAAGACGGTACACTTATAGAAGGACAGAGAGAATAATTTTTTATTATATAACATTTAAATCTAATAAATATGTCAGAGAAATTTAATATGCCATGGGAAGAACGCCCGGCTGGTTGCAACGATGTAATGTGGAGATATTCAAAGAATCCTGTTATCGGAAGATATCACATTCCAACTTCAAATAGTATATTCAATAGTGCTGTAGTACCTTTCGGTGACGGTTTTGCAGGAGTTTTCCGTTGCGATAACAAAGCAGTCCAAATGAATATTTTTGCCGGTTTCAGTAAAGATGGTATAAACTGGGAAATAAACCATGAACCGATACAGTTCAAGGCTGGCAACACTGACATGATAGAGTCTGAGTATAAGTATGACCCTCGTGTTACATGGATTGAAGACCGTTACTGGATTACATGGTGTAACGGATATCACGGACCAACTATCGGAATAGCCTATACCTTCGATTTCAAGGAATTTTTCCAGTGCGAGAACGCTTTCCTTCCATTTAACAGAAATGGAGTGCTGTTCCCACAGAAAATAAATGGTAAGTACGCAATGTTGAGTCGTCCGAGTGACAACGGACATACACCTTTCGGTGATATTTATATCAGCTATAGTCCTGATATGAAATATTGGGGAGAACACAGATGTGTGATGAAAGTAACTCCTTTCCCAGAGAGTGCATGGCAGTGCACAAAAATTGGTGCGGGCTCTGTTCCTTTCCTTACAGATGAAGGATGGCTTATGTTCTATCATGGAGTAATTACTACATGTAACGGCTTCAGATACTCTATGGGGGCTGTAATATTGGATAAAGATAATCCGGAAAAAGTATTGTATCGTACTCGTCCTTACCTTCTTGCTCCGGCTGCTCCTTATGAACTTCAGGGAGATGTACCTAACGTAGTATTCCCGTGTGCAGCTCTACAGGATGGAGAAAGAGTGGCTGTGTATTACGGAGCTGCTGATACTGTTGTTGGGATGGCATTCGGATATATATCAGAAATTATAGATTTCGTTAAAAACAATTCTATAGTATAAAATAGTATCATCGCTACTACTAATATCATGAATAAATTGCTATTATATATCATTATTTCATTATCTGCCGGAGTTGTGTTCGCACAACAGCCGGCAGATTATGTAGATCCGTTTATTGGTACTACTAATTTTGGTACATGTAATCCCGGTGCTGTATGTCCTAATGGAATGATGTCTGTGGTTCCATTTAATGTTATGGGGTCTGCTGATAATAAATATGACAAAGATGCACGTTGGTGGTCTACTCCATATGATTATACAAACAGTTATTTTACCGGATTCTCTCATGTAAACCTAAGTGGTGTGGGATGCCCTGAATTAGGCTCTTTGCTTTTGATGCCTACAACAGGCGAATTGGATGTGGACTATAAGAACTATGGCAGTAAGTATGAAAAGGAAACAGCTAATCCGGGATATTACAGCATTTATCTGAATAAGTATAATATACTGGCAGAGGCGACAGCTACCATGAGGAGCGGATTGACACGTTTTACTTTTCCTGAAGGAAAAAGTAATATTCTGCTTAATTTAGGTGAGGGGCTCACTAATGAAACCGGTGCTTTCGTAAGAAAAGTCAGTGATACTGAGATCGAGGGTATGAAGCTTCTTGGAACATTTTGCTATAATCCTCAGGCTGTCTTCCCAATATATTTCGTGATGAGAGTAAGTAAGACTCCTGATGAATCAGGATATTGGAAGAAGCAGAGAAAAATGTATGGTGTTGAGGCAGAATGGGACAAAGATAACGGAAAATACAAGATATATAATAAGTATGGAAAAGACATCGCCGGTGATGACATTGGAGTATGGTTTACTTTCAATACTTCCGAAGGCGAAGAAATAGAAGTGTCCATTGGTGTTTCTTTTGTAAGCATAGTTAATGCCAGAGAAAATCTTGAAAAGGAACAAGCCGGGAGACATTTTGCCGAAATACATCAGGAAGCAAGAAACAAGTGGAATGATGATTTGAGTAGAATAATAGTGGAAGGAGGAACAAAGGAACAGAAGACAGTGTTCTATACAGCTCTTTACCATACACTTATCCATCCTAATATACTGCAGGACGTAAACGGTCAGTATCCTTCAATGGAAGGTGACAAGATTCTTTCAACTAAGGGTGACAGATATACGGTATTCTCTTTATGGGATACATACAGAAACCTCCATCAGCTTATGACACTTGTTTATCCGGAAAGACAGATTGAAATGGTGAAAACCATGCTGGATATGTACAGAGAACATGGCTGGCTTCCAAAATGGGAACTTTATGGAAGGGAAACACTGACTATGGAAGGTGATCCGAGTTTGCCTGTTATAGTAGATACATGGATGAAGGGCCTCACGGATTTCGACATCAATCTGGCATACGAGGCAATGTGTAAGTCTGCCACAATGCCTGGAAAGGATAATCTGATGCGTCCTGATAATGATGATTATATCTCAAAAGGATATGTACCGTTGATGGAGCAGTTTGACAATTCCGTATCTCATGCACTGGAATATTATATTGCAGATTATGCATTGTCAACTCTTGCTGAAGAACTTGGAAAAAAGGACGATGCGAAGATGTTCTACAAACGCGCTATGGGATATAAGAACTATTACTGTAAGGAGTATGGAACCTTAAGACCTATTTTGCCAAACGGAAAATTTTATAGTCCTTTCGACCCTATGCAGGGTGAGAACTTTGAACCAAGTCCGGGATTCCACGAGGGAAATGCATGGAACTATACATATTATGTACCGCATGATGTGAAAGGTCTGGCTAAGCTTATGGGAGGAAAGAAGAAATTTGTGGATAAACTGCAGATGATATTCGACAAAGGATATTATGATCCTGCCAATGAGCCGGATATTGCATATCCATATCTCTTCAGTTACTTTAAAGGTGAAGAGTGGAGAACCCAGAAGATTGTAAAGATGTTGCTTGAAAAATATTTCAAACCAACTCCGGACGGTATTCCGGGAAATGACGATGCTGGTACAATGTCGGCATGGGCGATATTCAGTATGATGGGATTCTATCCTGATTGCCCCGGAGTGCCGGAATACACACTGACAGCTCCTACATTCGACAAGATAACAATAAGTCTGAATCCTAAGTTCTATAAACAGAAACAGCTTGTTATAGAAGTCGTAGGTGATGAGAAAAATACAGACGGTTATATAAAGTGTATTGAGATGGGAGATTCATCCTGCGGATATAGGGTAAATCACAACTCTTTGGTGGAAGCAGGAATTTTAAAGTTCTACAAGTAAATAATAAACTTTTTAGATTACGTCAGCCATTATCAACGAGTGTAATGGCTGACGTAAATTTTATCTCTTAACTCTGATACTTCTTTTATTCCTTTCGGTATAACAGGCGATTTCACACCTTCGTCCAATACTTTTTCAGAATGTTCCACAAACATCTCGTCCCACAGCCCGGAGTCGATGAACGACTGTAGCAGGGTAGTGCCTCCTTCCACCATCAGCGACTGTATCTTCCTTTCATAAAGGACAGTGAGAATCTGAGGTAGTATATCTGTTGAAAAGTCGATGGTTATATATTCAAGGTTTTCCTCATTCTCTTTTCTTTCAGCTGTAAAAACAATGGTAGGCGTGCTATGGTCGAAGAGTTTTAAATCGGAGGGCAGAGTGAGATTACGGTCTGTCACTAATCTCAAAGGATTTGCACCGTACCAGTTACGTGTAGTGAGCGATGGATTGTCCAACAGAGCGGTTCTTCGGCCTACGAGTATTGCCTTGTGCTCTGCTCTCTGCTTGTGTACATACATGGATGTGATAGGAGTGGACAGTACAACCGGTGAGCCTTCTTTACGGTTGGCATCAATGAATCCGTCGGACGATTCTGCCCATTTCAGAGTGATATACGGACGCTTCTGAGTGTTGAATGTCACGAAGCGTCTGATAAGGTTCTTGCATTCTTCTTCCAATACTCCTACGGTGACATCAATACCTGCATCGCGAAGTTTCTGTATCCCTCTGCCAGACACTTGTGAGAATGGGTCGATACAGCCTACCACTACGCGAGGAATCCCCTTGCTGATGATAAGGTCGGCACATGGGGGAGTCTTGCCGTAGTGCGAACATGGTTCAAGACTTACATATATGGTAGAGTCCTTGAGCAGGCTCTCGTCTTTTACTGAGCGTATGGCATTTACTT
This sequence comes from uncultured Bacteroides sp., assembly GCA_900544075.1. Classification (GTDB taxonomy): domain Bacteria; phylum Bacteroidota; class Bacteroidia; order Bacteroidales; family Bacteroidaceae; genus Phocaeicola. Next base: position 47,511 of record UQTJ01000001.1, on the reverse strand, counting down.
CAGCATGGCCTTCTCCGCATCTGGCATGATAGCCTTCGCCGATTATTTTGCCGTTGTGTACTATCACTGCCCCTACCATAGGGTTGGGAGCTGCATTACACAGTCCGTTTGATGCAAGTTCTATGCATCTGCGGATATATTTCTCATCTGTAGTCATATTGTTGAGCTTTTTTCTTATTTTTGCACATTATGCATCCAATATATACTTATATACGACAAGAACTTTCCGGTTTCTATCCGGATGCCGAGGCTGCTGCCATGGCAAAGCATATTCTGACAGAGAAGTTTCAGCTGTCGGCTCTTGACCTATATGCAGGCAAAGATATGAATTTTTCGTCAGAAAAACTTTCGGAGGTAAATGATATTCTGGCGCGTCTGAAATCGTATGAGCCTTTGCAATATATAATAGGTGAAACATGGTTCTGCGGCTTTCGTTTTAAGGTGACTCCTGCAGTGCTTATTCCAAGACCGGAAACGGCCGAACTGATAGACTGGATAGTGGAGGACGGTAAAGGTGAGAGAAAACGTGTTCTCGATATAGGTACGGGTAGCGGATGTATTCCGGTTTCATTGGCCTTGATGATGGATGCTCCGGTGGTGTCGGCATGGGATATCTCGGAAGATGCATTGGCGGTTGCGGCTGCAAATGCCCGTATGAACAATGCGGATGTGACTTTCGGCCGTGTAGATGTGATTGGCACTGAAATCCCTGACATCAAGGTAGATATCATAGTCAGCAATCCTCCCTATATCACGGAGAGCGAGAAGGTGGATATGGAGAAGAATGTCCTCGAATGGGAACCGGACCTGGCGTTGTTTGTGCCGGATAATGATCCTTTACGTTTCTATAGACGTATTGCTGAGATAGGTCTTAAGATATTGGATGACGGAGGTATGATATATTTCGAGATAAACAGAGCCTACGGCAAGGAAACTGTGGAAATGTTGAGTGGCATGGGGTATAAGGATATCGAATTGAGGAAAGACTTGTCCGGTAATGACAGAATGATAAAAGCATTAAGACCATGAAAGAATATACAGAGAAAGAGTTGCTGAACAAGGCTGAGGCTTATTGTTCGTCGGTTGAAAGGTGTCCGTCGGATGTAGAGGCGAAACTGAAGGGGTGGGGAGCAAGTCCGGAAACGCTTGCTGCTGTTATGGCTCATCTTTTCAAGGAGAAATATCTCGACACAGTACGCTTCTGCAGTGCGTATGTGCGCGACAAGTATCGTTTCAATCAGTGGGGAAGGATGAAGATTGCACAGTCCTTGCGTATGAAAGGTCTTACATCGGACGAGATAAATGCCGGAATGGAGGATATAGATGAGGACGAGTATAACGGTATTCTGCAAAATCTACTGAAACAGAAGCTGAAAAGTATTAAGGCAGAAACGGAATACGAGCGTAATGCCAAACTTATACGGTTTGCGGCTGGAAGAGGCTTTACGATGCAGGAGATAATGAGATTTGTAAAAGGTGATTTCGAATAGAGAATGAATATTCTGAAGGATATACGTGATTTCTTTTTTCCTCGCACATGTGCATGTTGTGGAAAACTGCTTTCCTCGCAGGAGGAAGGAGTGTGTATATCATGTATGGTTTCACTGCCCGCTACAGGGATATTAAATACGCCCGAGAATGAGATGGAGCGTCGTTTCTGGGGAATTTATCCTATAGAACGGGCTACCTCATTATATTATTATGCACGTGGAGGAGCTGTGGCAAGCATTCTTCATGAAATGAAGTATCACGGTCGGAAACGTCTGTGCAGACAGATGGGGCGCATCATGGGGGCTGAACTTATAGGCACGGGATTCTTTGACGGTATAGATTTCATAATACCTGTTCCTCTGCATAAAAACAGAATGAGAGAAAGAGGGTATAACCAGTCGGAACTGTTGGCGAGAGGTATCTCTGAGATAACTTCCATTCCTGTACTAACAGATGTTATGAGGAGGATACATAATAATGCCACACAGACTCATAAATCTGCTTTTGAAAGATGGGAGAATACGGAAGGACTGTTTGGCGTGACGGAAAAGGCCGCCTTATTAAGTGGCAGACATATACTTCTGATAGATGACGTGCTGACTACCGGAGCGACAATCTCGGCCTGTCTTGATGCACTCCGAAGTGTGGATTCTGTTAAAATAAGTGTTGTAACACTGGCATGGGCCAAATCTTGATATATGATGCTTTACGTCAGTTTTTAGCAAAATTAATACATATAAATTTTCAAATACCGATGTATTTCTATACTTTTGCACAAATGTTTATCAGATATTAGTAAAATTATGAAAGCTTTGGAAAGATTATTCGCAGAAAAATTGCTGAAAGTTAAAGCTGTTAAAATTCAGCCGGCTAACCCATTCACTTGGGCTTCAGGTTGGAAATCTCCTATTTATTGCGACAACCGCAAGACTTTGTCTTATCCTGCACTTCGTAACTTCGTGAAGTTGGAACTCTGTCGCGTTATTCTTGAAAAATTCGGTCAGGTTGATGCTATTGCCGGTGTCGCTACAGGAGCTATCGCTCAGGGTGCGTTGGTAGCTGAAGAGCTTAACTTGCCATTCGTATATGTTCGCTCAAGCCCAAAAGATCACGGATTGGAAAACCTTATCGAAGGTGAATTGCGTCCTGGTATGAAAGTAGTAGTTGTAGAAGACTTGATTTCTACAGGTGGTAGCAGCTTGAAGGCTGTTGAGGCTATCCGTCGCGACGGTTGTGAAGTTATCGGTATGGTGGCATCATTCACTTACGGATTCGATGTGTCTGCAAAGGCATTTAATGATGCAAAGGTAGAACTTATTACTTTGACAAACTACAATGCTGTGCTTAACGCTGCTCTTAAGACTAACTACATCGACGAAGATGATATCCCTGTACTTCAGGCTTGGAGAGAAGACCCTGCACACTGGACAGGTAAATAATTGATATTAACATATTATTTGGAGACACGGATTCTGCTGGTCTCACGGTTCCTGATTGCGAATCGTGTCATTCGGTGAAATCCGTGTTTCTTTTTTTATTTTTTTTTGAAGAGATATGGCAACATTGCAATACGAAAGTTCTGTAAAATATGTTCCTTACAGCCAGGAACGAGTTTATAACAAACTGTCGGATTTGAACAATCTTGAGTCTGTACGTCAGCGTTTGGATGCCGTAAAAGATAAACTTGACGGAAAGCTGGAGGATATGACATTCGATCAGGATTCTATAACCCTCAAGGTGCAGGGAATCAGTCTGACTCTTAGAATCATTGAACGTGAACCGATGAAGTGTATCAAGTTTGAGGGCGACAAATCTCCTGTTCCTATGAACTTGTGGATTCAGATGCTACCGGTGTCGGATGAACAGTCAAAAATGAGAGTTACAATACGTGCCGAAGTAAACATGTTTATGAAAGCCATGGTGTCAAAACCGCTTCAGGAAGGGGTGGAGAAACTGGCTGAAATGCTTTCGGCTATACCTTATTAATATATATATACTTAAGAACTAAAACTGACGGGAATATGGCTCAGAAACTTTGGGAAAAAAATGTTCAGGTGAACGAGGAAATCGACCGTTTTACGGTAGGACGTGACCGCGAGATGGACCTCTATCTGGCAAAGCATGATGTATTGGGGTCAATGGCTCATATCACTATGCTTGAAAGTATCGGACTTCTGAAGTCTGATGAATTGAAGGTTTTGCTTGAAGAACTTAAGAATATTTATGCTTCTGCCGAAAAAGGCGACTTCGTGATAGAAGACGGTATTGAGGATGTGCACTCTCAGGTGGAACTTATGTTGACAAGAAAACTTGGAGATGTGGGTAAGAAAATCCACAGCGGCCGTTCAAGAAATGATCAGGTGCTGGTGGACCTCAAGCTTTTTACCCGTGCACAGCTGAAAGAAATAGCTGAGGCTGTAGAAGACTTGTTCAAGGTTCTTATCGCACAAAGCAACAAGTATAAGGACGTTTTGATGCCGGGATATACACATCTGCAGATAGCTATGCCGTCGTCGTTCGGACTTTGGTTCGGTGCATATGCCGAAAGCCTTGTAGACGATATGATGTTCCTGCAGGCTGCATATAAGATGTGCAACCGCAATCCGTTGGGCTCGGCTGCCGGCTACGGCTCTTCATTCCCTTTGAACCGTGAGATGACCACGCGCCTGTTGGGCTTCGACTCGATGAACTACAACGTAGTGTATGCTCAGATGGGACGAGGAAAGATGGAACGTAATGTGGCTTTTGCACTTGCTTCTATTGCTGGAACATTGTCCAAATTGGCTTTTGACGCATGTATGTTCAGCAGTCAGAATTTCGGATTCGTGAAACTTCCGGACGAATGTACTACCGGTTCAAGTATCATGCCTCATAAGAAAAACCCGGATGTGTTCGAGCTTACACGTGCCAAATGTAACAAGATACAGGCATTGCCACAGCAGATAATGATGATTATGAATAACCTGCCTTCCGGATATTTCCGCGACCTTCAGATTATCAAGGAAGTGTTCATTCCTGCATTCTCCGAACTGAAGGACTGTCTGCAGATGGCTACATATATCATGGACAAGATTTATGTGAACGAACATATTCTCGATGACGACAAGTATCTGTATATATTCAGTGTAGAGGAAGTAAACCGTCTGGCTACAGAAGGTATGCCTTTCCGCGATGCTTACAAGAAAGTGGGACTTGACATTGAAGCCGGCAAGTTCACTCATAACAAGCAGGTACATCACACTCACGAAGGAAGTATCGGCAATCTGTGTAACGACCGTATCACAGAGCTTATGGATAAGGTAGTGTCAGGATTTGATTTCTCTGTAGTCGAGAATGCAGAAAAAGCCCTTTTGGGAAGATAAAGTAAAGCAGTTTGTGTTGACATCAGTCCTTTTGCAAAAGCATTGAAAACGTTTTGCAAAAGAATTTCAAATACACTAAAAGCCCTTTGGGATTATCAAAACGGACTTTTTTGAAAAGAAAACGGGTGAAATGTTTGGAAGTTATACAAAAACTCCATACATTTGCACCCGTAAACGCGGAAATAGCTCAGTTGGTAGAGCATAACCTTGCCAAGGTTAGGGTCGCGAGTTCGAGTCTCGTTTTCCGCTCTTCTCTTTGAATGGATGCTCGAATGGTGGAATCGGTAGACACGAGGGACTTAAAATCCCTTGGCTATTTCAGCTGTGCGGGTTCAAGTCCCGCTTCGAGTACTCGGATATAATCCCTTGTAGATCAATGATTTACAAGGGGTTTTTATTATTCGTCAAGCTTGAAACTCCTGATTATTTTTATCGCATCGTCTGCATTTGATGGTTTATAGATTATTGAAATGTAGAAACTGCAACTGTTGTCTTTGACCGTTAGATAGGAATACAGACACTGGTCTGTTTCGCAGTTTCCTGTCAGGTAAGCACCGTAAAAGTGAGTTAAGTCTATTTCAGTTATGTCTGATTGGACAGTGATGTTGTCTTCGTCTGAGATATGTTGTAGGCTGCTCTTGAGCTCTGTCTTTTTTAGACCTTCACCGTTCAGAAGTTGTACGTTGATAGTGATATTGGAATTGCTTATAGTATAGCCTTCTTCTGAATCGTCGTCCACAATAATATCGGCCGGTGCAAGAAATGATACTCCGTACGAACTCCATGATGTAGGTTTGAGCGTTTCTGCACTGACCGATACGAATGAGAGCAAAAAAGTTATCGCTATTGTAAAAAGACTTTTTCTCATGGTTTACTTCTTTCTGCTACCACCTTTCTGGCATAAACTTCTTCTTCCTTATTAACCATTACCAGTACTGTTCCTCCCATTCCTGAATATGGAGATGTAACGGCCGACAAGGTTTCGTCCTTTATCATAGCTTGTACTCCTTCCGATTCCAACAAGCCTTTTACCAATTCGGCTTCCCAAAGGTTACCTTTGAAAACCTCTACTAATGCGTCATAATTAATTTCTCCCATAGTCTTTGTCTTTAATGGTTAATAAATATGTGTTGACTCTCTCTATGATATTTTCAAAGTTAAGTTTTTTTATCCGGAAAAGCAAGTAAAAGGCTGTTAAACATCGTATAAGTACTAATCTTTCTGTATTTGGAGGATTTTTGCCGTATAATTTACTATATTTCAAATATTAATGATATTTTTGCGAATAATGAATTGAAAAATCGTGATTATGGAACTAAATGAAACTTTTCAGGCTGTTAAGCTTGCTTCGCGTAAGTTAGCCCTGATGGAAGAAAAACGTATAAATGAGATTCTGACGGCTGTGTCGGATGCTGCAATAAGTAATAAAGATATTATCCTTGATGCCAATTCTATGGATTTGCAACTGATGGACCCTTCCGACCCTAAGTACGACAGACTGAAACTTACATCGGCAAGAATAGACGATATCGCTTCGGATATGAGGAATGTGGCGGTACTGCCTTCGCCATTGGGTAAGGTCCTTTATGAGGATGTACGCCCAAACGGATTGAAACTAAGGAAGGTGAGCGTACCGTTCGGAGTTATCGGGGTGATATATGAGGCACGTCCAAATGTTAGCTTTGATGTTTTCTCTTTGTGTATGAAGAGTGGCAGTGCCTGTATCTTGAAAGGAGGCAGCGATGCGTATAACTCAAATAAGGCGATAGTTGAAACTATTCACGGAGTTTTGCATAAGTATGGGGTAGACAGGAATATCGTATGCTTATTGCCACCGGACCGTGAGGCAACGACGGAACTGCTGCATGCCAATGACTATGTAGACCTTATTATCCCTCGCGGCAGTAGCAATCTGATAAACTATGTGCGTAAGGAGGCTACGGTTCCGGTGATTGAAACAGGTGCAGGAATCTGTCACACATACTTCGACCTTGCTGGCGATACAGCAATGGGAGCCGGGATTATCAACAATGCCAAGACCAGGAGAGTCAGCGTATGCAATGCCCTTGACTGCCTTCTGATTCATACCGACAGACTTTCTGACTTGCCGGAACTGTGTGCTCCGCTTGCAGAGTCCAATGTTATTGTTTATGCGGATAAACCGTCGATGCAGTCGCTTAAGGGAGTTTATCCTGACTCTCTGCTGAAACCTGCAACTCAGGAAAGTTACGGAACAGAGTTCCTTGATTATAAGATGGCTGTTAAGACTGTAAGCAGTGTGGAAGAAGCGGTAAATCATATCTTCAAGTATAGCTCCAAGCATAGTGAATGTATTGTGACAGAAGACAGGAAAGCTGCAGAGTATTTCAGAAGAGCTGTCGATGCCGCCTGTGTATATGTAAATGCACCTACTTCATTTACTGACGGTGCACAGTTCGGACTTGGTGCTGAAATAGGAATCAGTACGCAGAAACTTCATGCCCGTGGTCCTATGGGGCTGAAAGAAATAACTACTTACAAGTGGCTGATAGACGGAGAAGGCCAGATTAGAAAATAAATAACAGAGAGAATATGCAATAAAATACGAAAAAACTATCTTTTGTTGTATTTTTATAGTATTTTTGCGGTATAAAACTAATTAATATACATAGAGGTTATGAAAACATATACAAACGTATTCGACTTGGGCGACCTTAAGACAGCCCTGGCAGAAGCCTTTGAGATAAAGAAAGACCGTTATAAATATGAATCATTGGGCAAACATAAGACTTGCCTTCTGATTTTCTTCAATAATAGCCTTCGTACCCGCCTCAGCACACAAAAGGCAGCAAGAAATCTCGGAATGGATGTTATAGTGCTTGACGTCAATCAGGGAGCATGGAAACTGGAAACAGAACGCGGAGTGGTGATGGATGGCGACAAGAGCGAACATCTCTTGGAAGCAATTCCTGTAATGGCATCGTATTGCGATATTATCGGTGTGCGTTCTTTCGCTCAGTTTGAGAGTCGTACAGACGATTACACAGAAAAGATTCTTAATCAGTTTATCCAGTATTCTGGCAAGCCTGTTTTCTCAATGGAGGCTGCTACAGGACATCCGCTTCAGGCGTTTGCCGACCTTATAACAATAGAAGAGTATAAGAAGAAAAAACGTCCGAAAGTGGTTCTTACGTGGGCTCCTCATCCAAGAGCACTTCCACAGGCCGTTCCTAACTCATTTGCCGATTTCATGAACGAAGCCGATGTGGATTTCGTGATAACTCACCCTCACGGTTATGAACTTGACCCTAAGTTTGTGCGTTGTGCAAAGGTAGAATATGACCAAATGAAAGCTTTCGAAGGTGCAGACTTTATCTATGCAAAGAACTGGGCATGTCCGGGAGTCACAAATCCTGAGGACTATGGAAAGATTCTGTCAAAGGACATGAGCTGGACTGTAGACGCTGCACATATGGCAGTTACCAACAATGCTTATTTCATGCACTGTCTGCCTGTACGCCGCAATATGATTGTTACCGACGACGTGATAGAAGCTCCTACTTCACTTGTTATTCCTGAAGCTGCGAACCGCGAAATATCGGCTACTGTGGTACTGAAACGAATGCTTCAGGCTCTGTAAGACTCAAAAACGAAATGTGATAAAACAATAATGCGGTTCGACATTCATCGCTTTTGTCGGACCGCATTTCTTATTTCTCTATTTCTTTTCCTAATTCTATCCAGTTCAGAATTCCTTTGTCAAGATTGTAGACTGTATATCCTTTCTTTACAAGCAGACGGGCTGCATTGCGGCTTCTTCTTCCACTCTTGCAATATACGGCAATCGGTTGTGACTTGTCAAGAACCTGGTCCGCGAGTGACGAAAAATTGTCATCCATGATGTTGATATTTATACTTCCGGGTATATGCCCCTCACTGTATTCGGCTACAGTACGGACATCGAGTCTTTGTACGTTTTCGTTCTCTATAAGTCTTTCAAACTCATCGGTGGACAGGTTGGCGAACTTATCTTTTGGTTTTGAACTGCATGCCATCATTCCAAACAGAAAGACGCATACGAAAAACATGAAATATATACTTTTCAATACCATACTCTGTTATGTTTAGTAGTTGAATACGCGTTTGGTTACTCCTTCTTTATATGTATTCACGGTTATTTCTATCTTGTCCCCCTGCTTAAGCTTTTCCTTGTATGGCCACAGCGGAACAGATGCATATGCTTTTTTTGTAAAAGCCTCATAGTCCCCGTTCTGGTTGTGATATAATGTTATGGACAGGGTACTGCTTCCGTCGGGATTTTCATTTATTCCGTAGTCAATAAAGTTGATTATGTGAGTTTTGTCCTTAGCCTTTACGTCCAAAACCATGTTTATGTAATCACCTGAGCGCCATATTCTCTCTATGTCTAAAGGGTCAGTCTTTATCCCGTCGGTGAATTTATCTTCGGTAGAAGGGATGGCAGATATTACAAACTGGCATGAATATAATGTTGCCGACATACCGTTACTCTCTGAATCTAATGTCTCAAATATGGACAAAGTACGGTACACAGAGTCGGGAGTAAAGCCTTCCAGTCCGCTGCGTTCGTTTATCTTATACGAAGAACCGTAGTCAGTGTCTATAGATGAAAGCTTTCCCGATGAGTCGGTTTTTATATCCACCATCTCTGTAAGCACGTTCGGATAAACATACTCTTCGTCTTTGCATGCTGTAAAAGCAGACATGCAGCACAGAAATAATATGTAGTGCTTTATCCTCATTTCCTGATTGCCTGTAAATGATTTTTAGCCGGATTGGCATACATCGTCAGGATGCATTGTCTTAGGAAATCAACATCCTTGTTCGGTATGTAAATTAGTCCAATCTTCTTCTGAAGATATGCTTCGAATTTCAATTTGTCTTCTTCTGTGTAATGTTCTGCCATCGAAGTGTTTCCGTCCAACATGTCGCATGCAATGTAATTGGCTGGATACAGACGGTAATTCCTGTGGATATAACTGTCTATGATTTCAGATACACGGGTAAAGATTTCTGTTTTCGGCAGTCCTCTCAGGGTTTCCAGTTCGTCGTTTATGCACGGACCTGCCTGGAAATGTATTCTTCCCTTATATCCGAAAATACCTGTCTGCATATTTACAAGGTCGTCCTTCTGGCTCTTCTTGAAGCCTTCTACATCTCTCTTCAACTGCATTTCCTGTGCTTTAAGGAAATCGCAAGGGTCATATTCATAAGAGAGTGACAATGGAACGATATTCAGCTCCTTAAGGCTGTCTATTATATCTCTGTCGCCACCCATTGCAAGCATCTTCAGCACGCTGTCCTGAGTGCGGTCGTTCGAGTCTTTTGCCCTGCCTTCGCGCTGTGCAATCCAGATATTCTCCTGCTTTTGTGTTACGGCAAAATGTATATACCTTGACATTCTGGCCGACGATTCAAGCATTTGTCGCATGCTTAATGCTCTCTGTACGATGAAAGCCTTGTTCACACGTACCAGCTTTTTAATCCATGGATATATCAGCAGATTGTCGCCTATGGCAATCTCTACAGTCGTTGGGAAACCATTGTCAATAAGTCCTACAGAAAGGAACCCTGAATCAAGTACTATATCCCTGTGGTTTGAGATGAAAGTATATCCTTTGTTCTTTTCTGAAATCTGCGAACAGTCAAGACTGAATCCGTCGCTGCATTTCTTTATAAGGTCGTGCAGCAGTCCGTAGAATATATTCTTCTGTACGTCAAGATTGGTCTTGCAGTTGCGCAATATATTTGTCAGGGCATCAAGCGGTGTGTCAGGCATAACCTTCTTTATCACCTCCTGAAAGTCTTTGTCAGACAGCAGTTCATCGAAAATCTGCGGAAGCTCTTCCGGTGAATAAGGACGAATCTCGTCAAATTCTGCAGGTATTTTCATGGCTTTATATTTTTATGGTTAGTATATTATTTGTTGCTTTTTGACAAACCTTCTTCGATAATGTCAGTCATTACATCCTTGAAATCCAGTCCGGCAGCCTTTACCTGCTGTGGAATAAAGCTTGTTGCTGTCATGCCCGGTGTGGTGTTAATCTCAAGCATATTTATTTTCTCGCCCTCGGTTATGATATAGTCTATTCTGACAATACCTTTACATCCTAAGATATCGTAGATGGCGGATGTAAGTTTCTTCACCCTCTCAGTAAGCTCAGGGCTAAGACGGGCAGGAGTGATTTCTGTCACTTCACCTTTGTACTTCGCATTGTAGTCGAAGAACTCGTTGTCGCTCACTACCTCGGTGATAGGGAATACCACAGACTTGTCTTTAGTCTTATAGCATCCGTTTGCCAGTTCTATACCGTCCATGAAAGCCTCTATCATAACATCGTCCGACTCGGCAAATGCAGCTTGCAGTGCAGGCTGAATCTGTTCCACAGTCTTGACTTTAGTCACTCCGAAGCTCGAACCGCTTGCGTTAGGTTTGATGAAACATGGAAGTCCGATTTTCTCTACTACATCCTTATCCTCTATACCGAAACGTTTGTTCACAAGCATTGATTCAGCTACTCTTATTCCGAATCCTTTCAGATATTGGTTAAGAGTGAACTTGCTGAATGTCATGGCTGAAACTAATACGTCGCAAGTAGAGTAGGGGATGTCCAACAGCTCGAAATATCCCTGAAGGATACCGTTTTCGCCCGGAGTGCCATGGATTGTGATATATGCGAAGTCCGGTTTTATCTTCTTGTCGCCATCCATGAAGCTGAAATCATTCTTGTCCACAGTTGAACGGCTACCGTCGGCAAGCACAGCCTCCCATGCCTTCTTGCTGAGTTCTACTATATAGAGGTTATATCTTTCCTTGTCGATAAATGAATAAATGCCTTTTGCGCTGTTCATTGAAACTTCATGTTCAGAAGAATCACCGCCGGCAATAATTGCTACTGTACGTTTCATATTTTATTCTCTATTACTTATATAAGTTCTCCATTTTTCAATCAGTTCAGTCATATCCTTTGGCAATTCGGATGTGAAGAACATTTCTTCGCCCGTTTTAGGATGGACGAAACCCAAAGTCTTGGCATGTAGAGCCTGTCTTGGGCATATATCGAAACAGTTGTTCACGAACTGCTTGTATTTGCTGAAATGAGTACCTTTCAGAATTTCATTTCCTCCGTATCTTTCATCGTTGAAAAGCACATGACCTATGTGTTTCATATGGACACGTATCTGATGCGTTCTTCCCGTTTCGAGTACACATTTCACTAAGGTCACATATCCGAGCCTTTCCAATACCTTATAATGTGTCACTGCATGCTTCCCTTGTTCAGGGTCCGACATGACAGCCATCTGCATTCTGTCTTTCGGATTACGTCCGATGTTTCCTGTTATCGTACCCTCATCTTCTTCTACTATACCCCACACCAATGCGTTGTATTCACGTTTTGTCGTTTTATTGTAGAACTGCATTCCGAGGCTTGTCTTTGCATCAGGAGTTTTTGCAATAACAAGCAGCCCCGAAGTATCCTTGTCTATACGGTGAACCAGTCCCACTTGTGGGTCGTTAGGGTCGTATGTCGGAACATCCCTCAGATGCCATGCAATAGCGTTCACTAATGTCCCGTGATAGTTTCCGCATCCCGGATGTACCACTAAACCGGCCGGTTTGTTGATTACCATCAGTTCGCTGTCCTCATAAACAATATCCAAAGGAATGTCCTCCGGGATAATATCATTGTCATACTTCGGACGGTACATCATGACTGTCAGCACATCCAAAGGCTTTACCTTGTAACTGCTCTTGACCGGTTTCCCGTTAGCCATTACAAACCCTGCATCTGCCGCACTCTGTATTCTGTTTCTTGAAGCATTGACAATCCTTTCAAAAAGATACTTGTCAATTCTCACCGGCGATTGCCCCTTGTCTACCACCACCTTGAAATGCTCATACAGCTCTCCTGAACCTCCTGCAGGTTCTATATCATCCAAAGTCTCGTCTAAATCGTCCAAATAAATATCTTCAGCCATTCTTTCAGTATTAGTTAGAACCAGGAATCATCTACTTTTACATCATTTTCAGTATCCGGTATGGAGTTTATTTCCATGTAAGTAGAATCAACAGCCAGTGAATCTCTCAGATGCGTATCGCCTACACATAAAGTGAGCAAAGCCTCATTCGGAACCTTATCACCCGATTTCAGCTCTTTGCCTCTGTATTTGATGCCATACACCCAGTCCTGTTCCCCCGGAACGAGTTCTGGTTCGGTAAGTTTGAAACCGATACTTTTCAGCTTTGCAGCAGCCTGTCTTACGGAACTGTTGTCTATGATGTCGGGCAATGTTACCAACGGTACGGATGTTGTCGTGATAGTGAGATAAACCGTTCTTCCTTCTTTCACTCTTGAACCGGCAGCCGGAGCCTGTTCCAAGACCATTCCGGCCGGAACGCCTTTCACATAGTTGGAATCAATTACAGCATATTTCATTGTACCCTGACTGATAATCTTTGCAGCCTCTTCAATGCTTTTGTTTTTCACATCAGGAACAATGTGTGCCTCTCCATGCCTTGTATATGAATCAAGCCATGCCAGCGTTCCCCATGAAGCGGCAATAACTACTACCACCATCCCAATTATGTTTATCCAGAAGAACTTGTTTTTCTGGAACGAAAAGAAGTCTTTAAATCCTATCATAACTTGTTGAATATTTTCGACAAAGATACGATTTTTTGAATTTAGAATTAGGGATTGGAGGATAAAATAAATTAAGGTATTGTAGAAAACGAAATAAACGTGTGTTTTTTTACTTTCACATCATTCACAAAAATTGGTTTAATATAAAAAGTTATTTGTGTTTTTTTAAAACCTTATCGTATTGAATATGTTATTTCCCAGTTTCCGCTTTTCAACTTGCAAAATCCGTTCTTGGTCTTATATCTTCTGCCTTTGATCTTCAGATCTTTATATTCACAGTTATTGATATTGGCACTCAATCCTTCAGGTACCGTCAGTAACGCTTTTACCATGTTTCCGTGTCTCTCAATGCTTACTGATATTTTCCCATTAGCCGTTGGTATATCACCTTTCAAGTTTTCTAAATATCCTGTACGTGGATGGAAGTTAAATTCCTTGAATCCTGGTACGGATGGTGATACACCCAGGAAGTATTGTGAGAGAATAGTTAAAGGTCCTCCGCTCCACGCATGATTATACGAGCCGCCTCCATATCCTTTATTGCCGATGCCCCAGCCTTCCCAAAGTGTGCTTAGATGGCTTTCCACCATGTTTTTGTATCGCTTTTTCATCCTGTCAAGTGCATCGTTCTCAAATCCCATCGTGCAAAGCGCTTCCAATACGTATTTTTCCATATATGGACTGGCGTTGTAATATTTTCCGAAGAATGGTCTTATGGTGTTATATTTGTCTTTGGGTAAAATTCCTGCTACGATAGCTAATGCCTGTGACCTGTCATCAGGTACACCTTCATATCCTGGTGAAATGTAATAGTAGCCGTTCCAAAATTTTTTGTGGAATACTTCTTTCAACCTTGTATTTGTGTTTGCTGCCCATAATGCATCATCTTTTTCTCCGATAAGTAGCGCCATGTTCTCAAATCCTTTCAAGGCAATAGAATACCAAAGGTTGTAGAGAAGTGTCAAGTCCTTATTTTCTCCCCAGTCTCCCCAAGTCCATCCGCCTTTTCTCGGTATTACCAATCCTTCATTATCTGTTTTCCAGACGTGTATGTATTTTCTTACGTAAGGATATACATCGGCTATAGTGTTTTTGTCGCCTGATCCCATGTAATATGTCCAAAATCCGTAATATCCCACGCTTGCCAACATTTGCATAGGTAATTCTTGATTCCAGTTACCTGAAGGAACGGGAGCGTAAATCACACTGTCTTTGCGTTGCCAGTACATTAGTTCATGTATCCCTTTTTTGGTAAGCAAGTGAGCTTTGCTGTCCAGCGAATAGAAAGCCTCTCCAAGTTCGTTTACCACGTCTCCCCACCATTGTGAACGTTCCCTGTCAGGGCAGTCCATGTAAGTGTCCCTCATTGTAACGTACAGTGTTCTGAGTGATTTTTTCCAAAGTGTGTTGAAATAATTGTCGTTGCATGTAAAACTGCCGGCAAATTCAGTATCATAACCGGTTTCTCTAAATTTTACATCAATCACTTCTATACCTTTAGGTAATGTGTAGCGTACCTGATGTCCGTTCATCCATCCGTAAGCCTCAAATTCCTGTATTCCTTCTTTGGTAATGTATTCTGCATAAACATTAGGAGCACCGCCTCCCATGTAGTTATCTGTACGCATATCTATTTTCAATCCAGCCGGGGCTTTCAATTTTATGTATGGCGTAATGTGTGAATTGTATGGTAAGTCTGCTAAAATCAGTGTGTCTCCTTGATTGGTGGTTTTTAGATAGTTTTTCAAACCATAGTCTTTCCACATAGGTATTGGTCTTTCCACGAGGTCATTCCATCCTGAATTTTTCATAGTTACTTCTTTCGCATTCTCCCATGACGAGTCATCGAAATTGATTGAATAAAATTCATTATCCAATGCTGCGTTGTATCCTATGTTTGATTCTGCCAGTCTGTAGTTGGGTTTTTTGCCTGAAGGTACATAAAATGCCGGATGTATTGATGCTTTCCATGTCGCATCACTCGTGAAATTTTGTTTACCTATTTTCAAATCGAAATATACTCCAGCGGTTGGTGAGTTTTTATGGCTGAAACCGTCCTTGCCGAAATACCAGACCAAGATAGCAATAGTGTTTTTACCTTTTTTTAATCCTTTAAGTTCGTCGAATACATCGCAATAAGTGTCTTGCGGATTGGGACCTCTTTTAAGTCCGCCTTCCCTTATTACGAGTTCTCCGTTCACCCACAACCAATATTTCGTATCGGCAGCAATTTTTAATGATTGCTGTTTTTTTACATCATCAATTTGTATTTCTTTTCGGAAACAAAGCCATGTTCCGGGAGAATTCCTTTTATCGCAGGTGATTATTTTTGCATTGATATTTGTAAATATTATCAATAGATAAAATAATATTATTTTCTTCATTATTCTATATTGTTTAATAAGTGATAAATTAGTCGTTACATGTGATAACAATTGAATATAATGAAAATGGGTTTAACTCTAATAATAATTTTGAGTTCCCTTTATATTTTATATCTTCTATGCATTCCATGTTTTTTCTTTTGCTTGTTTCGTATATGCTAATTTTTTCAGCATTTTCGATAATTCTCTGATTAATTAAAATTTTGTCTTTTGAAATATTTCCAATATTAATTATTATTTTATTGTTGTCTATAGATTTAAATCCTACAATTCTTAAATTGTTATTTGTTGTAGCTGTTTTTATTACGTTTGCTTTATTTCCATAAAATGTATGTAACTGTTTGTAGGCATAATATTGTTTATATGGTTTAGGTTCACCTTCCCATGCTATTTGCATCAGTCCTACATCACTATCTTCATCAGGCACATTAGATACGAAGTAACACCATGAACTTGCTCCGTTGTTTACTGCAACTTCAAACATAGCTATTAAAGAAGCAATAGCTTTTTGTTCTCTGTCATAACCGGATAGTCCTAAATTATCACCTTTATTTACATGTTGCTCACTTTGTATGAATAATTTGCCGTCAAGATTGTTTTTAATATTTTGGAAGGCATTTTTGTCACATCCGTTTACGTATTGATGTGTGTTGATAATATCCACAAGTTCCCATACTTCATTATCACTTTTCAAAATATTGATATATTCAAAACATGATTTCGGACTGATTGTTGCAGGTACCATAATTTGGGGTTTATTGAAAGAACCATTTTCCCCTATTTTTTCTAATAATGGTGGAATAGATTTCTTTATAAGTTCTTTTATTCCTATTTTGGAATCTTCATATCCCCATAGCCATTTCTTCTCCCAATCAGGTTCATTGCATACACTTAAAATATTAACATCATGACCTCTTTCATGCATATCATTTAAAATTTGATATTCATATTCGCTGAGCTCATCATATATATTTTCTTTTTCAATGTTTAGTATGCTTAATTCTTCACCATTAATCTTCTTTGTTGTTTTCATCTCTTCTGGAAAATCTGCACCCAATAATGCTACTACGTTTAAATCATTATTGTATTTTTTTGCATTATCCAAGAAAGTGTCGAACATTTCTAAATTCTCTTTTATGTCTGTTGGTCTTTTTTTATAGTTGTATAAAATATATTTCATATCAAGATTTTCAAACAATAGTTTATAGAATTTATCTTGATTGTCTTTATTCATGCTAAAGATATGACCATGATATAAATTAAATGTCAGACCACCACCTTCGTAAATATGCATTGTTTCATTCTCGAAATATTCTACATTATTTGATTGTGGAATAGAGTTGTAAAGGTTCAAATTGTATTCTTTAATTTGTCCGTCAGGGGATATTAATTGTAATTTGTTTGTACTTGTACAATCCAATTTTGTCTCACCATTGTCAAGTCTGGTATTGTTATAGTATAATGAACCATACATATTGGCTTCATATTTAATGACAATTGATGATAAATTTATTTGTTTTTCAAGTAGGAATCTGTTATAAATATTTTCATCATTAATATATAATGGAATATTAGTTCCATTACTATCAAATCCTGTTATATTTAATAACGAAAAATTAGGATCTACTTCTTTTGTTAATGAAATCTTGTATTCGTAAATCTTTTCATTCTTATAAAATATTCCTATTACAGTTGGAAATATTAGATTTAGTTTAGACTCTCCTGATATTAATAAATTGTTATTTATATCTTTTACTTCAATTCCTTCTTCTGTATTGAAACTAATTAATGCGTTACTTATATCAACAGATAAGGGAATAGGTTTATCGTTTTTTATTTCACCTTTGTTGAAGTCTATATCCAAAGAGTATGTGGAATGATCTTCACCTATTATAGAAAAAGAATTAATAAAGCATAGTTTGTCAATATCAATCACGGAATTCTCTTTTTTACAACCGATACACAAACTTATTGTCAAAAGTAAAAATACATATTTCTTCATATCGTTGTTATTTTATTAATTCAACTCGTTTGCTCGTCAAATCTCTTGAGTTTACTCCTATCATTATATCAAATTTACCTGGCTCTAAAATCCAGCCTTTGTTTTTCAACTCGAATCCTAGCTCTTCATTGGAAAGTTTGAACACAATTTTCTTTTCCTCCCCCGGGTTTAGTGACACTTGTTCAAAACCTCTTAATTCTTTGATAGGACGTGTGATAGAAGCGGTCAAGTCTCTTATATATAATTGTACTGTTTCTTTACCGGTGTACTTGCCTGTGTTTTTTATTGTTATACTTGCTTCCAGCGGTTTGTCAAGTGTGAATAAACTGTCACTTACAGCCATGTCATACAATTCGAATTTGGAATAACTTAATCCATAACCGAATGGATAAGCCGGTTCAAAGCTGATGTCTTGATAACGGCAGGAATAGCCTACGTTGTTGTCTTCCGGACGACCTGTGTTTTTGTAATTGTAGTAAATAGGAATTTGACCCACGTGTGAAGGAAATGTCATTGGTAGCTTGCCTGAAGGGTTGTAATCACCGGCCAGTACATCTGCTATAGCATTCCCTGCTTCAGTTCCAAGCCACCAGGTCAACAATATAGCGTCAGCATACGGTTCCATTTCATTGAATATCATCGGGCGTCCTCCCATTAATAAAACTATTACTTTCTTTCCGGTCTTTTTTAGCTCTTTTACCAGTAGTTGGTGATTTGGGTTCACATTGATGTCTGCGCGTGATTTTGCCTCACCGCTATGGTCAAAACGTTCACCTACTGCTACTACTACAATGTCTGATTGGTGTGCGGCAGACAGTGCTTCGTTTAATTTCAGGTCATAGCTTTCAAGATCATATCCTTCAGCGTATATTATCTTAGAAGATGGAAATTTGTTTTTTAATCCATCAAATACAGTTGTGACTTCTTCCACTATACCCTCATTCGCCCAAAAACCAAGCATGTCTTTTTGTGATTTAGCCAATGCTCCTATGACAGCTATTGACCTGTAATTTTGTATTAACGGAAGAGTCTCTTGATTATTTTTCATCAGAACTATTGATTTTTGTCCAGCTTCTCTTGACAAATCTTTCAATTCCTGCGATAGTACCACCTCTTTTTCGCGTTCTTCATCGCAATACTTGAAAGGATCATCAAATAATCCGAGTTCGAATTTTTTCAACAATACCCTACGTACAGCATCATTCAGATAATTTTCGGAAACAATACCTTTTTCAACAAGTTCCTTTAAACTATAATGATAAGCACGTGATTCCATGTCAATGTCGCATCCTGCCAATATCGCTTTCTCTGCAGCTCCTTTTAAATCCTCTACGTACCCATGTGCTATCATTTCACGAATGGACCCCCAGTCTGAAACGGTTAGACCGTTAAAACCCCATTCTCCTTTCAGAATACCACGTTGAAGGTCGATATTGCCTGTAGCCGGAATGCCGTTTAACTCATTGAAACTGTTCATGAAGGTGGCTACACCTGCATCTACTGCAGCCTTGAATGGTGGTAAATACACCTCGTGCAGTGTCTGTTCTGAGATATCTACTGTATTGTAATCTTTTCCAGCTATGCACGCACCGTATGCAGCAAAATGTTTTGCACATGCCATTATTGTGTTATTATCCGATAAATTATCTCCTTGGAAGCCTTGTACGCGAGCTTTTGCCACTTGCGAGCCGTACCATGTGTCTTCACCTGCACCTTCCATTACTCTGCCCCATCTTGCGTCCCTGCTTACGTCAACCATAGGTGCGAATGTCCAGTGTACCCCTTGTGCCGCAGTCTCTTTTGCTGCTCCAGCTGCAGTGCGCCTTATTATGTCAAGGTCGAAACTTGCAGCTTCGCCCAATGGTATAGGGTAAACCGTACGTAGTCCGTGTATTACGTCAAGTCCGAATATTAATGGAATACGAAGTCTTGACTGCATGGCGTATTCCTGTAGCTCTTTTGTATGTTTAACGGATTTTATATTTAGCATTGAGCCTACTTTGCCTTCTTTTATTTGTTCAATTTTTGTTGGGTCTTCCACTACCGGACCTGTTGCTTGCCAATTACCTGTGTATTGGTTTAATTGACCAATTTTCTCGTCAATAGTCATTAACGAGAGTACGGAATCCACCTTATAGGCGTATTTCTCAGGTATTTCACATTCTGTCAGGATATCTGCTTTTTTGCTGCATGAGCAGAAAAATACCGATAAAATTAGGAATAAGGAATGTTTCATGCTTTTATGGTTTAGAAGTTCTGTAATTCAAATGAATAATTTCCGGATTTTATTTTTATTTTAATGCGGTTGTCTTTTATGGTGAAGTTATTACACCATTTGTTATCATTTATGATGATTCCTCCTTCCCGTAACTTACTGTCTTTATTGAAAGGTAAATCCATAGTACATTCTGTGTTGGCTGGTACTGTTACATTAACACGCAGTAAGTTTCCTTCACGTTTCCAGTCGCATCTTATGAGTCCATATGGTGAATCATATTCGGCTGTTGCGAATTTTACTCCTCGTGGCATTTGAGGCTTTATTTCAATATGTTTGTAAGCTACAGAACTTTCATTTTGTCTTATACCACCCAATCCGGCAAAAAACCATTCCATTAAATGACCAAGCATACAATGGTTGTTTGATACGAATCCGTATGCCTGCCAAGATTCTGTAAGAGAGGTTGCACCGTATGCCAGTTGCCATCCGTAACCAGGAACATCATATTTGGTATTCATCTTATAGATTATTTCATAATCATTATTATCTTCTAGAACCTTTAGTAAATATCTATATCCTATATCTCCTGAGGTTAGGGCATATCCACGGCTGATGATATCATTCCTTAGATTGTTATAGACTTTGTTGTAATTAGCGTCATCAACTAAACCAAATAGCAATGAAATAGCATTTGCTGTTTGGCTGTTTCTATCATAATAGCCATTTTCTTCGTTATAATACTTGTTGTTATATGCAAATTTTACATCATTCATTAAAGTATTGTAGTAATGATAGTCATCACTTAAATCCAAAAGATTGGCTATTTCTTTCATTATTGATATATCATAATAATAAATTCCTGTTGCGGTAACTCCATTTGATGTTAATTGTGAATAACCTGGATTTTTAGGTCCTAAATCAAACCAGTCACCTAGTCCATATTCTATGATATTATTGTTCGCACGCGATGACAAGTATTCCAAGTATTTTTTCATCTGTGTATAATATCCTTTTAACAGGGATTCATCACCATACCATTTATATATATACCAAGGTATGATAATAAAAGCACTACCCCATTCTGGAGAGTCTTCAAAACCGTCAGCGAATCTTACATATTCCGGAGCAATTGAAGGTATTGTTCCTTTATCTGTTTGTGAATCGCTCATATTCAGCATCATTTGATGGTAGAATCTAACTAGGTCATATCTGTATTGCAATGAATATTGCATCAAATGAGCGACCTCAAGCCAACCTAATTTTTCTCTATGCGGACAATCTGTGAGAATACTTGATAAGTTACTGCGCATTGACCAATCTATCAAATCGTATGTTTTATTGAATATCGGTAAAGAGCATGAGAATTTTCCTGTTTCTTTTGCCGAATTTGTGGTATGTAATCCGACTAATTCAAAATTATCAACCTCATCAGTGCCACTAACCTCAACATATCTGAAACCATAATATGTGAAGCGAGGACTCCATTGTTCGTATTTTCCACTTTTTAATGTATATTGCCAATAATAAGGCCCTCCTGACGCCCTTTGATTTACAGTCGAATCATTGTTTAATAATTCTCCAGGTCTTAATCTGATAATATTCCCCTTGTCTCCTTTTACTTTAATATTTACTATTCCTGAAAAGTTTTGACCTAAATCATAAATCCAGTTACCTCTTGAGTTTTTATATTTTTTCATTACATTCAATGTATCTCTAACTGTTAGAGGAGCCGATTTTTGTGCAATTAGTTTAATAGGCTTGTCAGAGATTACCGGTGATTTCCAATTATTGTCGTCAAAGTCAGATATCATCCATCCGTCATACTCTTTTGTCGCATCATAATCCTCTCCTCCATAAATGCTTGAATAAGTAATAGGACTTTCTGCGAATTTCCATTGTTCATCAGATATTATCTGTTCTTTACTTCCGTCTTTATAATTAATTTGTAGGCATAATTTCAATTTGGGCGCACCAAAAGAAATTAATTGTTTGAAATATCTTTCTCTAGGAATATTATAGAAACCGTTGCCAAACATAACGGATATTACATTTTCTTTTTTTAAGAATTCGCTTATGTCGAAAGTTGTATATAATGCAGTCTTTGCATAATTTGTCCATCCCGCATCCAAAAAATGGTCGCTCACTTTTTCCCCATTAACGAATAAGTCAAAATGTCCTAGACCGGAAATATTTACAATTGCGTTATCTATTTCTTTCTTGATTTGTATTTTTCTTCTTGCAATAGGCAAAGTATAGTTACCAACCATACGTTTGCCTATTTTGTTTTGAACTAACGGAGCATGAATACCGGGATATAAGTTTTTTTTTGTATCATCTTTTTCTAATGATATCCATTTGGCGTTATTCCAATCTTTTTCTGAAATAATGCCGGTAATGAAACTTCCTGTCTTACTCCAATCACTTACATTTTTCTTATCCCAGATTCTTACTTTCCAATAATATTTTGTAGATGATTCCAGTTCCTTCCCTTTATACTCCACAAGTACTGATTGTTCGGATTTACATTTACCGGTATCCCATACATTTCCTTTATCCATTGCCAGAATATGCTCTGAGTCAGAAACAAGTATTTGATATGCATATTGTGTAAAGCCTCTTTGTATTGATGAGATTTTCCAACTGAAATTAGGCTTCTCATTGTCAATTCCAATAGGATTTACTTGTTGTTCGCACAATAACTCGTAAATTCCAAAATCACATGCCTTGTTTGTGGCGTATATTGGAATAGAAAGTAACATATAAAGTATAATATTGTAAATCTTATTCATAAAAAAACATTTTAAAGTTGTCATTACGTTCTTTCATCCACTCTTTAAGCAGTTGACGATGCTTATTTACTATCTCTTTGTATGCCTCTTCGTATGCAAGATTTCTAGTCTCTCCAGGATCGGATATAAGGTCAAACAATTGCTCATTCCGTTTTCCGGAAGAATAGATTGTATATTTAAATCTTTCAGTTCTAACCATTCGTCCTTTTCTACTTCTATCCTTGAGGTTATCTGCAAGTTCTGTTACTACATATTCTCTGAATTCGTTTCCATGTGAAGTAAGAGCTTTACGTAAACTCTTACCTGCAAAATTTATTTTAGGTGATATTTTTGCATAATCACAGAACGTAGGCATAATGTCTGCTAAAGATACTAAGTTTGTATTTATTGTACCTTTTGAACTTTTATCCGGCAAAACCATAATAAAAGGGACTTTTACAGATTCTTCATAAAAACTTAATTTGGCAGCCCATTTATGTGCCGCCATACCATCTCCATGGTCTGACGTAAATATAATCAGGGAATTATCATACATTCCGTTCCTTTTCAATGCTGATATTATTTCTCCTATCTCTTTGTCAACGAGTTCTGTAAGCCTATAATATGAATTGATATACGCTTGCCATTCCATATCGCTGAATTGAGAAGCCAGCTGTACTTCATCTCCATAAGAATTAGGTTTTGTCCTTTTGTCAAGTACAAACTCCGGTTCATTATAATTCATTGTAAAATTATAAGGTAGAGGAGGTAGATTGTTTAATAAATCAGGTCTTATTCCCATCGGGAAAGGTAACTTGTATTTTCCGAAAGGTCTGATATTTAGTAACGAGTCTTTTTCGTTTTCCCAGCCTGTTTTTCGTGGATACATGCAAATGTCATGTGGATTGTGATAGCTTACAGCAAGAAATAACGGCTCTTTCTTTTTATAATTATCTAAGTACTCTACAACAGCTTTTGTTAATGGAGGATCTGTTTCAGCTCCTAACAGCCATTGTTGATTTGGCGCATCCCAAAATGGTAGTAAATCAAAACCGTGTAATGTTTTCCATTCTGTTTTTGACCTTTGAGGATATATCTCCGGAATATGCCATTTGCCGGCCCAAACAGCCTTATATCCATTATTCCCTAAAACATCTCCTATAGTTTTTACGTCTTTATTTAAATGTGAATTGTCATTCCAATCCACACCTGTTTCTCTTGCCATCAATCCTGTAACTATACTGGCTCTTGAAGGTCCGGAAACAGGTGAAGTGCAATACGTATTTGTAAACCTGATTCCATCATTTGCTAGCGCATCCATATTTGGAGTGGATAAATATGGATTACCTGATGAACTCATGGCATTTACATTTTGTTGATCGGTAAATATAAGGATTATGTTGGGCTTTTTCTGTGCAGCAACATTAATATACCCTAATAATGTTGAACATAAAATTAATATATTTTTCCCTTTCATACGGTTCTTTTTAATGTTGGATTTCCTTTTAAAAAGTGTATTTTTCAATTTTATTATGTTTCAGATATATCTGTATTATGTTGGTTAATGTTAAGAGAATTCTTTATAGTGGACTTGTAAATCAATATTTAAAATTACCTTTCTTTACATATACAGAATAATCCTTAATCAAGCCTGGAGCATTTTTCTCGGCTCTAGGAAGCATACGGAAACCTGTAACTTTATATTCCTTACCCAAGTCTATCACAACTTGATGTGGGTAAGCCGTATTGTCAACAGTCTGCCAGAAAGTACTTTCCTGAAGGTCGAATATCTTATCGGCAGTACGGTTACCGCTACGTGTTTCTTCACTGTCCGTGTATGCAATCTTCCAGTTTTCACGGGAAACAGGCTTGCCGTTCTCTCCAAGAACGTCAAATTCAGCTATCGCCGCAATATTGTTGCCATCATAGTTTGATGTAGCGTTCAGACAGAAGAAACGACCGTTCACAGGTGAAGCGAACTTTACTTCTTGCCAGCCATTACCCTGAGCAAACTGTCCTTTATTTACAGGTGTTTCGTCTTTCAGGTTCAGGTCCTGACCATCTTTACGGTGAGTCTCAGGTGCTTTTTCCCGAAGCATATCAATAATAGGCTTAGTAAGCCCCATAACTTTGGTTTCAACGGGACCCTTAAGGTCAAGTATTATGATTTCATTTTCACCCTCTTTCAGCCAACAGCCCGGCATGAACAATGTCTGCTGAGGACCGATTTCCCAAAAACGTCCCATAGCATGTCCGTTTACCCATACCATACCTTTGCCCCATGTCTGCATGTCAAGGAATGTATCGCCTGTCTTGTCAAGATTGAATGTTGCACGATAATAAGCAGGAGCATCCAATGCTTTTCCTTTCTGATATTTCTTATCACTTACAAACTCGTAGAATGGAGGAAGATTGTAAACCATCCAGTCCTTCAACTCAACAGTATTCTTGCCTGAAACGACTTCTACCTTGTTTGTGATACCTTTACGGTCATGTATTGACTTGTCGAAGTTTACACGTCCCATGGCCTCGATAAGTATGTCAAGCTGAGTTCCTTTCTTCAAAGTTGATTTCAAATCAAGTGTAAACTCGCCACGACGTCTGTCCAGTCTGCCAAGCAACTTACCGTCGGCAAAGACCTGGGCCCAGTCATGAACTTCATCTATATGCAATACTCCTGATATATCATTCTTCAATACAGTACGATACAGGATTGAACCCCAGCCTTGGTCGAACTGTTCCATAGGCTTGATATCTTCTGTATGCTTGGCTTCAGGCAAATTGTCAAATAATGGAGCCACTTCCCATTCTGTAATTGCAGGTATTTCCATAACAGGGAATGGAGCAGGTGGCTCGGGAAGAGTTGTACCTTCAGGAGCATATTGCTGCAACAGCTCGCGTAACTGGAAGTATTTTGAAGTAGTCCATCCTGCCTCACTAATAGGCGCATCATAATCGTATGAACTGCACATAGCGGAATATGCAGGATTATTGGCTCCACCCCACCAACCGAATGTAGTACCTCCATGAGTCATATACAGGCTGAATGAAATGTTTCTGTCAAGCATATCTTTTATACCGCTTACCATTGTTGCGGCATCGCGTGTCTCGTGTTTTCTTCCCCAATGGTCAAACCAGCCACTCCAGAACTCACTACACATCAATGGAGTTTCAGGACGCAATTCCTTAAGTTTCTTGAACTGCTGGTCAATATTGGCACCAGTACCAAAATTGATAGTCCACAACAAATCATCAAGTGCATTATTTGTAAAATTGGAACTCCAGTCGCATTGGAACAAAGGAACATCTGTAAATCCTGCCCCTTTGACAATATCACGGATTTCGGTTACGTATGGTTTATCTATTCCATATGAACCGAATTCGTTTTCCACCTGTACCATGATAATGTTTCCACCTCTGGTAATCTGAAGGTCTGCCAGTTGTTTTCCGACTTCATTCATGAATATTTTCACTCTATCGAGATAATAAGGGTCGAGTGATCTTAACTGCACATCCTGCTTCTTAAGCAACCACCATGGCAGTCCACCCATTTCCCATTCAGCACAAACGTATGGACCTGGTCTTACAATAACATACATGCCATGCTTTTGTGCCAGACGACAAAATGCCGCAATATCATTATTTCCAGAAAAATCGAATTTGCCTTCTTCCTGCTCATGAAGATTCCAGAATACGTATAGACACAGAGTATTCATACCCAGAGCCTTGCACGACAATATTCTCTGCTCCCAATAAGGCTGAGGGATACGCGGATAATGCACCTCGGCAGCCTTTATTACCATAGGCTCATCATTTAAAAGAAATGTACCTTTGCCAACTTCAAAAGTACCTGTCTGTTTTTCAGAGCACGACTGTAATCCTGTAACAGCACCTAAGGTCAACAAAACAGACAATCCTATATTCAATAACTTATTCATATAATTATAAAAAATCCGGTTTATTTACTATTGTTCAATCATTAATGAAAAATTAATGATTAGTACCTTAACAAATTCTAACGGTAGGTATATTTAGAATTTTGCCAATTTTTTCTATTTTTTCGCCTACATGTCCTATTCCAATTGCGCAATGATGTGACGGTCCCGCTTTACTCCATCTATTGATGAATTCTTTAGCACCACAAGGGAAACTGTATCTACTGTTTGTATTGCCGATCATTAATGTTTCTCCAGCTACGGACTCACCTTCCGCTACCAACAGAAATACTCCATCTTTACCTTCACATATTGATAAAAGTGTTACGTCACCCAGTCTGACACTCATTTGTATAGACAGTCCTTTACCTGGTTTACCGTGATATACAGGGAGTGGAACTAATTGTACTTTGCTTTTAGATATTGCGAAATGAGCCGGTCCGTCGTGTCCCCATAAAACAACGTCTTTTTCAAAGTCTATGGTATAAGGTTCAGAGAAAGAGCCTCCTGCATCTAAAAGCGACATTATTTTCATGGCTTGTACATTTTTCACTTCACATTCGCCGGCTACAGGAATTCCTTTTCCTGTAAGTAAAGTATTTCCTGCTATTACAGATGTCACAAGATTCTCATATTCGTTGCCGGGATATCCTTCGTAGTAATAAGCTATTGAACCTAAATTGTGAGTTGTGACAATCTTATCTAACGCTATTGAAGTTTTTGCCGCCAGTTTTAGCTCATACTCTTCGCAATCAGGACTTACATCAAATTTTTCTTTGAACTCTTCAAGTTTGTCATGTATTTCGGCTTCTGTAGCGTTTTCGTAAAAATGCTGCAGTTCACACATTTCTACTTGCTCTATGTACGTTCCGAATGTCGCTGACTGTAAAGTGATGTCGGTATATACGTCAAGCATTCCTGTATAGTAATGCCCGAGAATTCCCATTCGGTTCTCACGCATACCCTTTACAGCTTTTGCCGCATCAATCCAGTCATTGATTTCTTTCCATAGGTTGTCATCAGACAAGTATCCCGTTATGATGTCATACTTTATGCCTGACCTGTTGAATACAGAGGCGAATTCCGGTAAGGAACATGCCTGGCAATATGCAAGCCATTCACCGGTCATTTTACCACGGTTTCCAATTTTATTAACATATTTAAAATCAATCACTTTCTCCGGCTGGATGTTAAGTAACAGTATTGGAACTTTGCATCTTTGTACAATAGGTAATATGGTGGAAGATAATGCATAGGTTGAAATAAATACAAACAGCATTTCAACCTTATTGTCCAATAAAACGTCTATTGCCTTTTGTGCTTTTTCCTGACTGTCAACTATCGATACATTTACAATATCGGCATCCATGGATTGCATTTTGGCACAAATCTCATTCTGATAACCTTCCAGACGTTCTTTTAATCCGGCAAATTGTTTCCAATATGTTTCTAATCCTATGCCAACAAGTCCAATCTTAATCATTTGATTATCATTTTAAAGTTTTACATTGTCGATAAGCTGCCTTTTTGCCGCGTCTTGCCTTACCAATGGGTCTTGTCTTTTCTTCAGATCCTCATAAAGAACTTTTCTGAGGCGTACCAATTCGGATTGGTATTTTTTGTCATAAATAAGATTGTGTAATTCCCATGGGTCTTTTTCTAAGTCGTACAATTCGTCAATGTCTGTCAGGTTCCAAACGTATTTCATCTTCTTGTCCCTTACCATTCTCTGTACAAATAGACCGAATTGTTGACCGTTGTAATTACTGAAAGCATATTTACGCCAAGTAGTTGTTTCATTCTTTATAAGTGGCATTAATGATTCTCCCTGTGTTTTGTATTCAAGGTTATAATAGTCGCACATGAATGCAGCCATGTCAAGCTGATTGTTTATAAATTCGTTTACTACGTGATGTTCTACTCCCGGCATTTTTATAACTAAAGGTACGTGTGTTACTTCTTCGTACATTACATAATGCTTGTCCACCATATTGTGGCAGCCTCCTGCGTCTCCGTGATCTGACGTATATATTATGATGGTGTTGTCATATATTCCAAGTTCTTTAAGTGTATTTATGACAATACCTATTGCATCGTCTAATTGTGTTATGTTTGCAAAATATCTCTGTAAGTAACCTTGCCACATCTCCCATTTGGCATCCTCGAGTTCCCAATTATACACTTGCAGCCTTTGTATATATGGCTTGTTATGTAATTTGTCTCTAAAGTTTCCCCATTCTTTTATTGAGCTTTTGTCATACATGTCAAGAAATTCTTTTACAGGATAACATGGTAGG
Source organism: uncultured Bacteroides sp. (assembly GCA_900544075.1). Taxonomy (GTDB): domain Bacteria; phylum Bacteroidota; class Bacteroidia; order Bacteroidales; family Bacteroidaceae; genus Phocaeicola. The sequence continues at coordinate 18,391 of UQTJ01000001.1, read as the reverse complement.
TGAGGATCGCTTGTCTCGAATCTTATGTACCATGGCTTGTTCTCTGAGTTGTATTTCTTTATTAGGTTTATAACGTTCTGTGCCAGCCAGTGTGTGCGTGAATGTTCTTTATTTACCGGGTCATATCCTCCCATTACCCATTTTTTATCCTCCCACACATAATCAGGTAGTTTCTTCCATTTTCTCCATCCGTTATAGCTCCATTCGTTCACATAATCTTGAAAACCGAAATCTTTTGGTGACTTCTTGTCGCTTACGTGCCATTTTCCAACGTATCCCATCCTTACGTCTTCTTGTGATAATTTCTCAGTCCAAGTCGGACCTTCAAACGGGGTAATAGGTAAGGTAATGTCATAGTTCCATAGTCCCCTGTGTTTTTCCGGCCATTGTCCTGACAATAGACATTGTCTTGCCGGACAACTTGTTGGAATACATGAATATGAGTTTTCGAAAACTACTCCTTCTTCTGCCAGTTTGTCTATGTTAGGTGTCTTTACCAGTCCTTTTCCGGAAAATCCGGTACAGTCATATCTGTGTTGGTCTGCCTCAATAAACAGGATATTTAGTTTCTTTTCATTTTGTGCGAATACATTTATAAAAGTGAGGCATGAAATAGTTGCTATACCATATTTTTTCATTGGTGTTATTTTTTATGTTAATTGTTTCAGTTGACAGAACTCTGTCAACTGAAACTTTTGTTTTTTATTACCATTCCTCAAATCTCAAATCTTTTAGTGGATCTTGTCTTCGTGTAAGAGTCTCTTCTACTGAGAATGTATCTGCACCTTTTTTGAACTTATAGTTAAGAGTCAGTTGCAGCCTTCCGTCAACTTCTTTATATGAACCGTTTCCTTCAACACTTGTAATGTTATTGCCTTCTACTATTACTTCAATTTCACCATTATTCTTAAATGTCAATTTCACATGTTCATCATCTTTAATTTCACGATTGGCGATTCCCTGTCTTGACACTTCTGTACGTGATAATGTTGAAACCAGCCTCGTGTCATTTTGTGATAAATTAATGTTGTTGTATTCTGCCGTTTCTTTTATACTGCCGTCATCGTTTAATGAATTTATTTTACCTTGGATATAATAGTAGCCGTGATAATTACTTATATATTTTATTGCGACTATACTGGTTGATTTTCCTTCGGTTATTTGGCTTAATGAACTGTTTGTTACTTTGAATGGCAAAGCATAATAAGTTTTTGTGCTATTAGCATCTTCATAGAATTTATCTGTAAAATTGATTGTTACATCAGCTACAGCCAAAGTAGGTCTGGAAACTTTCATTTTTTTAGGGTCGGATAAAGTATAATAATTATCAGGCAGTAAAACTAAATTTGTTCCATCCAATAATTCTGGGTCTATTTCAAATTCAGCCCAGTCGTTCATGTCAACTTCTCTTTTTCCTCCTATAGCGACTCCGACCTTTATATTCATATCACGATCGGATATGACAGTGCGAAGAGGCTTTTGTGAAGAAAAATAAGCAGCGGTTACTTCATTATCTTTTATATAGTCTTCATAGCATGAAGTCATTGCAAATGCAATTGTAAATGTAATTATGTAGTAAAAAAAATGTTTCATAATTTTTATTTTTTTATTCCCAACCTAAATTATTGATAAAGTCTGGATTCTTTAAGCATTCACTGTATGGAAGAGGCAGGTAATAGTACCTTATATGGTCGAATTTTCTTTCTTCTATTACATTATATTCGTATTTTGTCTCTTCACCTTCTTTTATTACAGTAACGCCTTTAATAGGTTCATTTAATGGCAGTAAGCATCTTCTTAAGTCATAATATCTATGGTTTTCAAATGCTAGCTCCAAACGTCTTTCGTTTTGGATTAATTCTCTGAATTTATCTTTGTCAGCAGCCATTTCGTCTAAATATGTAGTATTTTGAATACCTCCCGATTTGTTGCGTATTGCTTTTATAATCTGATATGCCGTAAATTTTGAGGAATTATCTGGCCCTTGGCTTCTTGGTCCCCATGCTTCATTCGCAGCTTCTGCAAAATTTAAAAACACTTCTGTCTTTCTTATTACTGGATAGTAATGAACAGGAGACCCTGTATTGATAGGATCAAGCATCAATTGGTTCTTACCCATGTATTTTGCGAGATAATACCCGGAACGTGAACAAAAAGCATCATAACTGTATGAGTCAATACCTCCTTCAGACATATCCAAAGGTCTCCATCCTGCAGCGTTACCGAATCCCTTACCATGGTAGTAAATGTTCAATTCAAGTCTATTGTCTCTATTTGCATAAGGATTTTTTTTATCGTGATTAGCTCTTGGATCATTAATAGGGAAACCGTTTTTTGCTGGGAATGCATCAACCAAATTTTGTGACGGAATGGTTTGTGCACCTCCTAAATAATATGGAGGGAAATGTCTTTTCTCCATATCATTATTTTGATAAAAGAAACGATATAGAAATTCCGTGGGTGTACTATTGGCGTTTCCTCCAACGAGGTCTGTTGCTTTTAGTGCATACACATCTCCAAATCCGTTCATTCGTATGGCGTCATCTGCTATTTTTGCGGCTTCTGCCCATTGAGCTTTGTATTTATCCTCATCAACTACAGTAAAATCGCCCATTCCATTGAGCCTTACTACATTATCATCTTGAAATGCTGGGCTTGCCTTATAAAGTGCTACTCGGCTTTTTAGGGCAGCAACTGTCATTTTGGTAGGTCTTCCAATTTCCTTAGCACCAGTAATTGCATCATCTCCGGTATATTTTTCAGGTAATAGTTCTATGGCTTTGTCGCAATCATCCATTATCTGTTTTGCGCAATCCTGATATGTGTCACGCTTGAAGTTTGACAAATTTTTCGCCTCTTCTTCTGTCACGAAATGCATAACCAATGGATATCCTAATGCAATACCTGTAGATGTTTTTCCTCCGAATTGTTGCAAAAGTCTGAAGCCCCAAAAGGCTCTGAGAAAGTAAGCCTCACCTTCCAATCTTTGTTTGTATTCGGCATCTTTCTCTTCATCCCGTTTGTCATATTTTATTTGATCAGTTAAACCTTTTTCAAGAAATGAATTTATATATTGCAATTGTTGGTAGCAATTAGACCAATTGTCAAAAGGGTTGTTGTTTTTTGAAAGTTTTCCAGATGTCACGTTATAAACAGATGAACTGTAAACTCTGGTCAGAGCGTTGTCTGTTGCAGCATCAAGGAAATTGCCGTCATAGCTGTCAGGTCTGTTTGGTATTGCTTTGTATGCATTATACAATACACCTTCTGCCATTTGCGACATGTTCCATACATATTTTTCGTCATAATCGCCATTGATTTTTTCATCCCAAATTGATTCGCATGAAGGCAATGCCAATAAAGCGAAGTATAATAAGAATTTCTGTTTCATGTTACTGTTGATTAAAAGTTAATACTAACTCCTCCGGTAAATGTTCTATATAAAGGATAGTTTGCTATGCCTGCAGTAAGGTTCTCTGGGTCAAGCTCTTTTATCTTTGAAATGACAAATAAATTAGTACCCCTACCGAACAATTTTAATGATTTTACTACGCTATTGTTCTTCCTGAATGTAAAAGTATAGCTAAGTTCCATGTTCTTTAGTCTGAAGTAACTTCCGTTCTCTATCCAGAACGTTGAAGGTACCGCATTGTTCTCTCCGGTAAGAGTTGTCAGCCTTGGATAGGTACCTTCAGGATTATTTTCCGGATGGTATCTTTCAAGTGCTATGACTGAATATTTTTCTTCGCCTCTGTTGAAATAGTAATTCGTATTTTTCAATACGTCAAGTCCGAGTTCTGATACACCGAGAAGATACAATCCCCATCCCTTGTATTGTAAGTCAAGGTCTATACCCAATGATACTCTTGGGTGGACATTCCCTATTTGAAGTTTGTCTTGGTTGTCCACAATCCCGTCATTGTTCGTATCTGCATATACCAAATCACCGATCTGGCATCCTCCTAAGAATTGTGGAAGCATATCTTCTGTAGTAACGTCCTTACCAAGGATACCCAATGAGTTATATCCTAAAATGGCGTCTGTTGGTTTTCCTACTGTTTTCAGACCTTCGTCTTTGTAGTCTAATTCGTTGCGCTCTAATATTTTATTTACAGACCATAACATGTTTCCTCCTATGTTATATTTGAAATTACCAACCTTATCTTTCCAGTTGATGTCTAATTCAAATCCCTGGTTTCTTACCTTGCCAGTATTGTAGTATCTCATGAAGTTACCAACAACCCCTGACAGAGAAGCGTCCATTTGCGTAATTATATTGCTCCTGTATTCTCTGAAATAGTTTGCTTCGAGTGCTAGCCTCCTATTGAAAAATTCACTTTCAAATCCTAAGTTGAATTCAGTCGTTTTTTCCCATTTCAGATTTTCATTTCCCAATCTAGTAAGTTGTGTAGTGTGTTTGTTGGTACCTTTATTTCCTTCACCCCATGTGATGGTTCCACCGTCACTCCATGCTGTCTTGTATAGCAGGAACGATGTGCTTCGGTCATATCCTAAAATTCCGAAGCTTCCTTTTAATTTGAGGAAATTCAGGAATGCTATGTCTTTCATGAAGTCCTCTTCCGACAAAACCCATGCTGCTCCTATTGAGCCTGCCGTAAAGAAACGATTTTTTGATGAAAATCTGTTGCTTCCCATTAACGCTAAGCTACCTTCCAAGAAGTATTTCTTGGCATAATCATAATTAGCTCGCAGTGAAAGATTCGAATTTTTTATGTTTTGTGAATTTCCTTTTACTTCCTGCATGTAGTAATTATAGCCCACTAATGCTCCGAAAGAGTTCTTTCCTGCTGTGGTTGAATATTCCACGTTGGCACGCCATCCTAAGAGGCTTTTTGTATAGTTGTCCAAGTGTGATTGGTTACTTTGCAGATTTAGCTTTTTCATTTGTAGGAATTCCGGTTTATCTTCATTCATACTTCTTACAGCGTATGTAGGATAAACATTCCTTTGTCCTTGTTTGAAATAATTCAGATTGTCGAATGAAATGTATGTACCTGCTTTCAAGCCTTTTACTACAGAACTTAAATCGAAATTAAGTCCGAGGTTTGTTTGGCTTGTCAGGTAACGCTCGTTTGTAAAACCACCGTATTTTACATCTGCATAGAGATTGTTAGCTTGTTTCAGACTGGCTCCAAAATTAGGTACTCCTTCATTGTCTTCCGGTATTTCAAGTATGTCAGAAGAAATTATCAGAGGATATTCGTTAGGGCGTATAGATGACACTCTTGCGAATAAATTATCGTTAGATACACTTCCCCATGATTTGAGATCAAGTCTGACCGCTCCTCCGGCAATGATTGATAAAATGTTGTTAGCTTTAATATCCAAATTACCTCTTACGTTTAGTCGTGACATTACGGATTCTTTTCCTACTTTTTCAAATCCGTCGCCTCCAACGTAGTTCGCTACCAGGGCATAACGTATTTTTTCCGTGCCTCCGTTAATGTCAAACACCACTTTACGATATGCTCCTGTTTTTTTTAAGAAGTAATCATAATAATCTACATTAGGATATAATAAGTCGTTAGGACCTGTAGAGTTCATATATCCATCTAATGCTTTATCACTATATAAACTTGGCAGTCCATCGTTAATTCTTGCTTCGTTATATAACTTTGCATATTGGTAAGAGTCCAAATATTTAGGCAGGCGAGTTGCTTGCAATACTCCTCCTTCAATGCCTACATTTATTTTGCGCGAATTGATTTTACCGCGTTTCGTCGTAATTGCTATTACTCCGTTTGCGGCGCGTGCGCCATATAATATTTTTGCTGTGGCATCCTTTAGAACTTCAATTTTTTCAATTTCCTCAGGAATTATGTCTTCCCAAGAGCGTTCAAAGCCATCAACTATCACTATTGCTTGATTTTCATCATATCCGTGTAATCCTCTGACAAAGATTGTGGAACCATTGTTCCCTAAACCTGAAACTGTGGCTGATGCGAGTACTCCTGATAACCTTCCTTGTAAAGTGTTAGATAAAGAGAAGTCCGGATAACTTTCAAGTTCATCTCCTTTAACTGTAGAAACGGCACCTACAAAATTCTTTTTATTGACATTTCCACCGTCTATTCTATACAGTATGTCGGATTGTTCGAATTTCAAAACGACAGTAGAGGACAATTTTTCTTTTGAAAGGTTTACTAATAAACTTCCATATCCTTCAGCTTCAAATTTTATTGTGCTGTTGGATTTTGTTGAGAAGGCGAATGAACCGTTATTGTCGGAGAAATATACGTTCTCTCCTTCGTTTATGGTAGCAGTAACATTGCTCAAAGGATTTCCCACTTCATCTACCACTATGGTATTTATGTTTAACAAAACGGCATTATTCTTTTGCTTGTTCTGTGCAAATGTAGTATGACCGCAAATGATAAATAAGGTCATAACGAGAATATTGAATAATTTATATTTTCTCATCTTATTTTAAATTAATGAATACAAAAAATTACCATCCCGGATTCTGTTTCAGATGTTTTAGTGAAGAAACGTCCTTTATGGTAAATGGATACCAATAATTCCTCATTTCAAATACCCTGAGCTCAGGTTTTAAAGGTACTATTTCATATTTAAACTCAAGAGTACTTTTGTCTTGTATTTGTGCATGGTTAGGATTGACAGGTGTTGCGCGTAAACCTTTTATTGGTGAAGTCTCTTTAAACAATTCATGAGCAATCATCCATCTGCGGATGTCCCACCATCTATGGTTTTCAAACATTAGTTCCACAGCCCTTTCACGGCGGTAGGCTTCTCTGAATTTAGCTGGGTCACTATAGATGATTTCAGGAACATCGGTAATTCCGATTCTTTGACGGATTTTATTTAACGCTTCTACGGCGCTCATATTACAGCCATCAACTTTTGCTGTTGCAGATCCTGTAGCTTCAAATGATGCTTCTGCGAAATCAAGATAAATCTGTGCTACACGTATATATACGGTTATCACTCTGTTCAAGTTCCATTGTCCTTTCCATGAGTTGGCTTCTTCCCAAATAAATTTCTTGCATATATATCCTGCATGTTCCCTTTTATTTGTATTACCGTTTATTTTACAAGTTTCGTATGTGCTTCCTCCTACGTATGTAGTGATATATTGCTGTTGGTTTTGTTTGTTTTTACCCCATTTTGAACCAGGATATAGAATATTATTGTTGAAACGTGGGTCTCTGGCTTCAAAAGGATTATTGGGGTCGTAAGCAGCCTCTTCCATGCTTATAGGATAATAATTGCCGTCTGGCCCTTTCTTTTCGTACAAATCTACCATATTTTGAGTTGGTGAATGATGTGCGAATCCTTCAACACCACCTCCGTTCACATATTCTTCCGGCAACCAGAAACTTTTTAAATATCTTGCCATGTCTCCTGTCGGTGTCCTGTTGTACCATATATATTCAGGTTGCATGAATGGTGGAGTTTTGAAATAAAATATGTTTTTGTAACTTTCTTTTGGCATTAAATATTGGTCACATTCAGTCCCATTATTTTTGATATATTCCAACACTGCATATGCAGACTGTGCAGCTATTTTAGCTCTTTCTTTATCATAATCCATAACCTTTGTTTCTTCAAGGTTATTTTGCATTAAAGGACTTGCGTCATACAGTTGTGCCATTGATTTAAGTGCCATGGCGGCAAGTTTGTTAGGTCTTCCTGTATTCATGTCATCCCATACATCCGGCAACATTCTAATAGCAGGTTCCAAGTTTTCGTTTATTAGCCAATCGTGTGACTCATGGTATGTCTTGCGTGGAATATCTTCATCTCCATCTCCTTGGAATAAAGTATCTAATATTGGCATACCACCATATCTTTTCATAAGTTGGAAATAAAACCATCCTCTCAAAAAATAAGATTGTCCCAATAATTCGTTCTTTTGATTATCGGTTAGCATTGGCACACGGTCAATATCGTGAATAACCCTGTTTACCACTCTTATCCCATTATAGCATTTTTTGATTGATGTTCCATCGCCACATCCTATTTCAAATCCTCCCCCTTCTTTTACAAGCCAGTTCCCAGAATTTATTTGTTCTGCTTTTGTCCAATTGTATAAGGAGGCGAGTTCATCGGATATGGCTCCTATATATGTTCTTTCATTGTTAACTCCACCCCAAGCATGGAAATTCTCTAGAAAATTATAAGCTTGATCCATATATCCTCTTATAGATGCGTAATCTTTATATACATCGTCTTCCGTTAGTCCGTCATCTGGTGATTTATCTAGAAAATCTTCACATGACTGACATGAAAAAGCTACAATAATTGAATAAATTATTATAGAAAAGTTATATTTCAAATTATATATTCTCATAATAATTGTGTTTATTAATTAAAATGTAATTCTTGTTCCCACATTGTAACGTCTTACTATAGGATATACAGAGGCACTTCCTGTTTCAGGGTCCCTACGTTTGTCTATGTTTGAAATTGTGAAAAGGTTATTACCGTTTACATATACCTGACAATTTGACAAACCTACCTTTTTAATGTATTTTTTAGGTATTGAATAACTTATTTCCAAGTTCTTCAATCGTAAATACGAGTGGTTTACGTAAGTATAGGTACTTTGTTGCGAGTTGTAACTGTTTGATAGGTGTACCGAAGGACGTATTATTTTAGTATTTGATTGTGTACTTTCCGTCCATCTTTCCAATGCGTCAGGTTGTGCTATAACTTTACCTCCGTCAAAATCCCATAACAATGTTCCTATTTGTTCTTTATAAATATCTGTTGCTGCATAAAATAAAGCGTTTAAACTTAGTCCTTTGTAATTTACTCCGAGATTGAATCCGTATGAGGTCAAAGGGTAATTTAGATATTTCATTGGAACAATATCGTTAACATCAATCACTCCATTGGCATCATAGTCTATATATGCCAAATCTCCAGGAACCAAAGTATTTTGGGTTCCGCTTCCCAAATTACTCGTGGTGTAATTAAATATGTCGTCTATTGAATTTAGGTTTCCTGAAACAATATATTTGCGTGGCACTTGTATCGGATTTCCTTCACTCTTCAGGTGTTCAGCCATGTCTGCGGGGTCATCTTTGAAAACAACTCTGTTTTCACTGGTTGAGAAATTAAATTTCAAAGAATATGAAAAGTCTTTACCTATTTTATCGAACCAAGATAATTCAACTTCCATACCGTGGTTCTTGGTTTCTCCCATGTTCATAGATGGTAGTGAAACTCCCATCCACGGGCCGGCTGTCTGTCTAGGCATTAGAATTCCGGTTCTTTTTTCATTGAATAAATCAAGTGTCATTTTTAGTTTATCAATGATTGTCATATCAATACCGAGGTTTTGTTTTGTAGCAGTTTCCCATGTGGCATTATAATATGCTAATGTACCTTCGGTATAGATTGGACCATAAGTATAATTTTGGTCTTTACCGAAACTAACATTTCCTCCTGAATTATATTTTTGTATATAGTTGAATCTTGGTGCACCTTTATCACTCCCTACTTTACCGTATGAATATCTTATTTTAAGGTTAGTAAGCCATTTTTCACGTATATCTTTCATGAATGCTTCTTCAGTAATTCTCCATCCAAAAGAGAATGACGGAAAGAAACCAAAACGTTTGCCTGGCGCAAATTTTTCGGATCCTGTGTATGCAGCATTAATCTCTGTTAGATATCTTTGTTTCCAGTTATAAGTTACACGTCCTACCCAATCTTCTGAATATGACGGGAAGTCAATTGCGCCTCCACCACAGTAGTCGTTTATTCTTCTATTAAACAACAGTAGGGCAGATACATTATGCTCCTTGAATTTACGGTTATAGTTTAACGATAATTCATAGTACAATTGCCTTGAATAACTTTTAAAATTGTCATGGCTCGCTACAATAGGTAGATCCTCTTCCAATTGTCCGTCATCAGGCCAAATGTCTTCTAATATTAAATCATATCCTATAATATTCCCACTTTCATCAAGTATAGGTTTGGTATAGTCATATTCTCTGTGATAACGTTTGAATGCGTTTTGGTTTGCGACATCCTCACCGACTCCATAATATCCGGCCTTTAATATTGCAGTATTGCGTTGAGAGGCAGTATTATAGGATATGGAGGCTTTGAAATTCAGTCCTTTTGTTATGAAATCCAAGTTCTGTTTAAAAACTACATCGTATATGCCTTGAAAACTTTTAGCTTGCCTTTGTCCTAAATTGTTCAATCTGGCAACTACATTACTTTGTCCTGTTTGATCTGCTCCCCATACTCCGTCTGAATATTTGATAGGAAATAGATTCTGTGGAGTTTTGATAATTTCATCAAAGAAATAGGCATCTCCTGTTCTGTAGCCAGGCTGGTTTTGGAAACCTACTTTTCCTGCTATGTTTACTGCTAAACTTGTTGTTCGGGTAATCTTGAAGTCAAAATTGGTTCTCCAGTTGTAACGCTTATAATAGAAGCGTGGATCGTATTCGCTTTGTTTTTCTGTCTTGTATATGTCGCCGTCGTTCAACATTCCAAGAGAAACGAAATATCCCATTCTTTCTGTTCCTCCCCTTACATTGACGTTATAATTTTGCTGGAAACCGAAATTACTCATTACTTCGTCCCACCAGTTAACTTGAGGAAAATAGTCATTATAAGGACCGTAATTTCCTGTTGCGAATGCATTTTTCCATGCACTGATAGTTGTTTCTGGTATTAATTTGTTCCATTGACCATCGTTGATAGCTGCTTCGTTGAATAGTTCTTGTGCTACAGGATAATCAGCGAATTGCATGTTAACTGTTGGTTGTTTGAAACCGAAATTGGCAGAAAAATTTACTACAGGTGCTTTGTTGTCACCTCTTTTTGTGGTTAGCAATATTACACCATTTGCTCCTTTCACGCCATACACAGCTGTGGCTGAAGCATCTTTCAGAACAGAAATTGATTCGATTTCATTTATATCTACATCGTTAAAATTTCTTTCAACACCATCTACTAATACCAATGGTGTTGCATCTCCCCATGTGGCTTTACCGCGTATGAATATACTTGCGGCATCAGCTCCAGGTTTTGAAGAAGAGTTTTCTGCTATTACTCCTGGCAGTTGTCCTTGTAGTGCTTCAGAAACAGAATTTACACTTCCTGTTTTTAATAGATCTTCTCCTTTGGTCGCCACGATTGAACCCACAAGTGATTCTTTTTTTTGCTGTCCATATCCGACAACGACAACTTCTTCCAATACCTCGGTGTCTTCTTTTAAGGTAATGGCAAGCAGTTTTCCGGCAATTGCTTTTATGGATTGTGTTTTATACCCTATATAAGATATGTCAAGAGTGCTGTTTGGCGATGCATTAAAACTGAAATTACCGTTGAAGTCAGTAATGGTACCGTTATTCGTTCCTTTTTCCATTACAGTGGCTCCTATAATGGGCATACCGTTAGTGTCAATCACGTTACCAGTTATTTTTTGTTGTGGAGTTTTTGAGGTGGGTTTAGTTTTCACAGAATTGACTGGGGTAATTATTATTTTCTGTCCTGAAACATAATATTTCAGATTTACTTTCACCAACTCATTAGTCAAAACGTCTTTAAGTTCGGCGTTTTCTTTTGTTATTGTTATACTGCCTTTACCTCTTATTTCAGCATCTCTGTATGAGAAACGGTATGACGTTTGTTTCTCAATGATACTGAACAATTCTTTTACAGTTGCGTTTTTCAAATTAAGATTTATCCGTCCTGTTTGGGAATATCCCCCAATAAAAGTTAATAGACACAAAGATAATAATATATGGCGTAATTTGAATAAATGTTTTTCATTACCTTTGTACTTTAATTCAATTTGTTGCTTTTTTGTTCTCATAAAATTGTAAAATAAATTAAGGTTTAGTTTCTTGATACTATTTGCTACATAGTTTCTTTTGAAGGACTGACCTTACTTTTTGCTCCAGATAATTTGCCGATTATCTGGAGCTTTTTCATTTCTCATCATGTTTTCATATTAATAATTTTTAAAGGTTAGTTGTTTTTTGTCATAATATATATGTCGTTGTTTATTTTCTTATATTTAAATTTATAGTGCAATTCGAGAACCTTCATAATACTTTCTATGTTATCGTCATTGAATGTACCAGTATATAAATCATTCAATAGAACATCATTATCAGTATAGAATTTTACTGCGAATTTTCTTGATAGGTAGTCAAGTACGTTACCAAGACACTCGCTCCGGAATACTAATTCTTTGTTTAGCCAGGCTGTTTCTATTCTATTGTTTGTACGTTCATGCGTAACTTTACCTGTATTTTTATTGTATGTTACTTTTTCATTGGGTAGTACGTTTATAATCTTATCTGAGTTTTCTTCTGTTTTCACGCTTACACTTCCTTCTACAAGTGACATTTCTGTAATTTCCTTGTTTTTGTAGGCATACACATTGAACTTTGTGCCGTGCACGGTTATGCTCATATATTCAGTATGGACTATAAATTCTTTTTTTATATCTTTTTCTACTTCGAAAAAGCCTTCGCCGATTAACTGTACTTTTCTGTTTCTTATACCGAAGTCATTATTGTATGTCAGTGATGATTTCGCGTTCAGATGTACAAGTGTTCCGTCCGGTAGTGTGACGAGTGACTTGCCATAATCTCCTGAACGAATCACTACGTTTTGTTCTGCAAGGGTATTAATTGTCTGCCTTTGCATATATGTAAGCACAGTCAGACCTCCGGCAATAATAAATAGCAGTGAGGCCGCTATCTGCATCCAGTATCTCTTAAGTGTAAATCTTGGTTTTATATCTTCTCCTGTAATGTGGAGATTGCTGTAAAGTTCTTCAATCTTTGCTTCCGGCAGAGATTCGTAATTGCAGTATTTATCCCATTCAGAGGACATAATTTCTTTCAGCTCGGAATCTGTAATACCGTCTATTCCGGACTTAAGTTCCTGAAATTCCACCGGCGAAATCTCGCCGGAGCGGAACTTGTTTAACAATCCTGTTACCTTACTGTTTAAATGCGCGCTCATAATAACCTATTTTATCTTTGTTTATGAGTAATATCCGCAATAACAGGATTTATAACATACTAAAATGTATGTTGTAAAACATTTATTAGGAAATTATGCCAAGAAAATAAGTAGGAGAGGGTAGTATTGACGTAATTCTGTGCGCAAAACTTTTAATGCGGCAGATAGCTGGTTGCGGACTACCTGTTCTGTGACAGATAGTCTTGATGAAATTTCTGATATGGACATGCCATATTCTTTGTTGAGTTCGAATATTTCCTTTTGGCGTGGTGAAAGATGTGTTTTGGCTTTCTCTAAAGCCTTTGTGAATTTGTCATAGTCAAGTCCTGCAGGTATTTCATCAGCAGATGTGACAAGTTCATTCTGATATTCTACATATTCTTCCATAGAAGGATTGTTGATTTGTCTTTTGAGTTCTTTCAACAGAAAATGGTATGCTATGGTGAATATATATGATTTAAAGGATTCTTCCGGATTGAGGTTGGCTCTGTTCACCCATATGCGTAGGAAAGTTTCCTGTACTACATCGTCTGTAGCACTTTCCGATTTAAGGTATTGGAAGACGAAGCGGTAAAGTTTGGATACCCATTGGGAATATAATTCCTTATAGGCTTTTTCTGAACCGTTCTTAACTTCTTTTATCAGGTCTTTCTCTTGCATTGTGTGTTTCCTCTATATTTTCAAACTATGCAAAGTTATATTATTTATTTTTATATGAAACATTTTTTCACAGAAAAAGCCGCAAAATACTGTTCTCAGTACCTTGCGGCTTTTCTTAAATCTTAATTCCAAAGCACGGCTTAAGCCTTAACTCCGTTGTATTCGTCAGATACAGTTAATTTTTTACGACCTTTAGCACGACGTGCTGCCAATACTCGGCGACCATTTGCAGTAGCCATTCTTTCACGGAAACCGTGTTTGTTTTTTCTCTTTCTGTTAGAGGGTTGGAATGTTCTTTTCATTTTCGTATATACTATTTATGTTATTATTCTATGCGTTCGGGCTGCAAAATTAGTGACTTTTTTTTAATAATCAAAGATATAAGTCATTTTTACACAAAACTTTTTGCGTTTTTTCGTGATTTAGATTAATTTTGCACCCGAATTATTACTCTGAATATCAATTATTACATATTTATATAAAGATTTCTACTTATGATTAATGCTCAAGACATTAAAATCGGAACAGCTATCCGTATGGATGGCAAGATTTATTTTTGCATCGACTTCTTGCATGTAAAACCGGGTAAAGGTAACACTTTCATGCGTACTAAACTGAAAGACGTTGTTGACGGTTATGTTTTGGAACGTCGTTTCAACATTGGTGAAAAACTTGAAGATGTACGTGTAGAACGCCGTCCTTATCAGTTCCTTTATAAGGAAGGCAACGATTATATCTTCATGAATCAGGAAACTTTCGAACAGGTGCCTATCGCTCACGACCTTATCGAAGGTGTTGACTTCCTGAAAGAGGAAATGGTTATCGAAGTTGTTTCTGACGCTTCTACAGAAACTATCCTTTTCGCTGAATTGCCTGTTAAGGTTCAGTTGAAGGTTACTTATACAGAACCGGGATTGAAGGGTGATACTGCTACTAACGCAACAAAACCTGCTACTGTTGAAACAGGTGCTACAGTACGTGTTCCTTTGTTCATCAACCAGGATGAAATCATCGAAGTTGATACTCGCGATGGTTCATACGTTGGTCGTGTTAAGGCTTGATTTTAAGATTAGCACATACATATATATATTTAATGTAGAAAACGCTTCGTCATTCGATTTGAAATGACGAAGCGTTTTGTCTTAAACGACGGGTCGTTTTTTTTATTGCGGATTTGTGGCATTTCTCAGCCACTGTTTTTCCTCGTCGGTAAGGAGGGGAGAGAGTTTGGAATATACCGTTTCGTGGTATTCTTTCAGCCAGTTTGTTTCTTCTGGTGAAAGCATGTCCCAAAGTATTGTTTCTGTGTTTATTGGGCATAGTGTAAGTTGCTCAAACTTGTAGAACTCTCCGAAATCTGTTTTTCTTGATGGCACCGTCAGCATGGTGTTCTCTGTTCTTATGCCGTATTTGCCGGCGCGGTATATACCCGGTTCGTTGGTAACTGTCATTCCGGGTTGGAGCGGTGTGGGTACATTGTTCATTCTTATCTGGTGCGGTCCTTCGTGGACATTCAGGAAATGCCCTACACCATGTCCGGTGCCGTGACCGTAGTTGATACCTTCTTTCCACATTGCAAGACGGGCTAATACGTCGAGCTGTGTTCCACATGTTCCTTGTGGAAACTCTGCCATGGCTAACTGGATGAATCCTTTAAGAACTAATGTGTAGTCTTTTTTCTGTTCTTCTGTGGTCGGCCCCAATGGGATAGTTCTTGTGATGTCTGTGGTTCCGTCGAGGTATTGTGCGCCGCTGTCAATTAATAGCAGTCCTTCCGGCTTCAGAGTACTTGCGCTGTGCTCGTCGGCTTCGTAGTGTACTATAGCTCCGTGTTCCTGATATCCGGCAATGGTTGCAAAGCTTATGCCTCTGAAGTTCTCCATGGCCGAACGTTCCTTGTATAGTTGTTCGTCTATGCTGAGCTCCGTAAGGTTGCCGTTTCCGATATTCTTCTGCAGCCATATAAGGAATCGTACCATAGCAACACCGTCGCGTAGCATCGCATTGCGGAAGCCGTTTATTTCAGTTTGATTCTTGACGGCTTTGTATTTTGATACGGGTGAGGCCTGTATAAATACGGTGTTGTGCTCTGATGCTGCGTTGTACATTGCGAAATTGATAGATGGCGACATGGTTATCTTTCTTCCTGATATGGCAGTGAGGTCGCTTTCTATATCTTCGTAGTTTCGGTGTCCTACTCCCTGTGACTGCAAATAATCGATAGTTGTTTCTGTAAGTTTATTCTTATTTATATATAATGTGGCTTCCTTTTCCGAAATGAGCAGATACGAAACGAACAGAGGGTTGCACTCGATGTCTGTTCCGCGCATGTTCAAGGTCCATGCTATTTCGTCCAAGGCAGAAATAAGAATATAGTCTGTTCCGGTATTTGATATATGATTTCTTATAGTGGAGATTTTTGAGCTTGCACTTTCTCCTGAATATTTTTCTTCCAGTATGAAAGGCTTGTTGCTCGGAAGACCCGGGCGGTCGTTCCATATGGTTTTATATGGGTCTTCTATCATAACGACCTCTATTCCGTAGGCTGATAACTCGTTTCTTAATTCGTTTACGGTCTGAAGTGGGGTAGTATAGCCGTCGATTCCTACACGCTCGCCTTTCTTCAGTACGCTGCACAACCATTGTGGTATAGATGGAGTTTCCGGTATGCGTTCCTTGAATAATTTCAGTCCGGTGTCCGTGAGTTGCTCTTCGGCCTGTATGAAATATCTTGAGTCGATCCATAGGCCTCCGTCGTCGGGTGTTATTACTGCAGTTCCGGCAGAACCGGTAAATCCTGTTATCCATTTGCGCGATTCCCAGTGTGCCGGGACGTATTCGCCGAAATGTGGGTCTGTGCTGTATGTTATGTATGCCGATATGCTTTTACTTTGCATCAGGCTTCTCAAGGCTGAGATTCTTTTTCGTATTTCCGTTTTCATTATATATAAATATTTCTTCAGTGGTAGTATGATTGAGTTTTCATGTCTACAAAGATAATGCTAATTGTGAGTTTCGTATAAAAAATACTCGGAAAGTTTTGTATATTAAGAAAGTATGTGTAATTTTGCACCGCAATTTTTACTGCAGAAAAATAATTTAACAACAACATAATTAATTTTTTAAAAACATGATCGTAGTTCCAGTAAAAGAAGGCGAAAACATTGAAAAAGCGCTGAAAAAATTCAAGAGAAAATTTGAAAAAACAGGTGTTGTAAAAGAACTTAGAAGCAGACAGCAGTTTGACAAACCGTCTGTTTTGAAAAGATTGAAAATGGAGCGTGCTATTTACGTTCAGAAATTACATCAGGTAGAAGAATAATAATTTCGCGAGATTTTTTTTGAATTATTGAATTCTTTTTCATATATTCGTTGCAGAAATAAGTTTGCAATGCCATTATGATGAAAGAGGCTTTCTTGAAGTATCTTCGTTTTGAAAAGAATTGTTCTGAAAAGACTGTCAGGTCTTATGAAATTGATTTATCGAAGTTTGAAGAATATTTGAAGACCCTTGACTCTGATATTCAGCTTGAGAATGCTGATGCGGATGTTATACGTGGATGGGTTGTTGATTTGATGGAGCATGGGATGCTCGAAACTTCCGTGAACAGGAAATTGAGTGCCTTGCGTACTTTCTATAAGTATTTGCTTAGGAAAGGCGTCATATCAAAAGATCCGGTGCGTATGGTAAAGGGGCCTAAACGCAAGAAACCGCTGCCGGTGTTCGTGAAAGAAGCTGATATGGACAGGCTGCTTGATGATACTTCCTTTAATGATGATTTTGAAGGAGTGAGAAACAGGCTGATATTGGTGATGTTTTATGAAACCGGAGTCCGTCTTTCGGAATTGATTTCACTAAAGGATGCTGATGTTGATACGTCCAAATGTGTTCTGAAGGTGACAGGTAAGAGGAATAAGCAAAGGTATATTCCTTTTGGACAGGAACTTAAAGAACTTATAGGTGAATATCGTTCTCTGAGGGATGTGGCTGTGGGAGTGGTGGAGCCGTTTTTTGTAAGAAAAAATGGTGCTCCTTTATATCAGATGATGGTGTATAAGCTTGTAAAGCAAAGCCTGTCAAAGGTGGTTACGTTGAAGAAAAGAAGTCCTCACGTGTTGAGACATTCGTTTGCAACTGCAATGCTTAATAACAATGCGGAGTTGCAGTCTGTGAAAGAACTGTTGGGGCATGAGAGTATAACGACAACTGAAATTTATACGCATACGACCTTTGAGGAGCTGAAAAAAGAATATAAACTTGCCCACCCCAGGGCGTAAAGAAAAGGAGGTAATTATGGAAGTAAGAATTCAATCAATTCATTTCGATGCATCAGAAAAATTAGAGGCTTTTATTCAGAAAAAAGCAGAGAAGCTCGAGAAGTTTTGCGACGATATAAAGAAAGTTGAGGTGTCTCTAAAAGTAGTAAAACCGGAAACAGCAATGAATAAGGAAGCCGGAGTAAGAATTCTGGCATTAAATTCTGAGTTTTACGCAGAAAAAGTATGCGATACATTCGAAGAAGCTATTGATACTTGTATGGATGCTTTGTCGAAACAATTGCAGAAAACAAAAGAAAAACAGCAAATTAAATAAAAAAATAAGAGTATTTATTTTGTGATTTAAAAATTATATCTAACTTTGCAGCCGCAAACTACCGCTTTGCGGTTGCAAAGTGTGTTAGATAAGCCTCTTTAGCTCAGTTGGCCAGAGCACGTGATTTGTAATCTCGGGGTCGTTGGT